>NZ_JBIWOE010000008.1:35334-327664 GCF_044767585.1 Streptomyces sp. NPDC101225 | reverse complement strand
ACCTCCGTGGACGAGTTCCGCACGGCGATGGAGAAGGCCAAGGCCGCCTCCCGCACCACCGTCGTGCACGTCGAGACCGACCTGTACGGCCCCAACCCGCCCGGCCACGGCTGGTGGGACGTCCCGGTCAGCCAGGCCTCCGCCCTGGACTCCACACGCTCCGCGTTCGAGACGTACGCCGCCCACAAGCAGAACCAGCGCCACTACCTGTAAGACCCCGCCCCCGCAAAGGAACCCGCACCGTGACCACCATCCAGCACTGGATCAACGGCTCCCCCACCCAGGGCGCCGCCACCTCCACCCAGCCGGTCTTCAACCCGGCCACCGGCGCCGAGCAGACCCGGGTCGTCCTGGGCGGCGGCGCGGACGTGGACGCCGCCGTCGCCGCCGCCGCCACGGCGTTCGAGACCTGGTCGGAGTCCTCCCTCACCCAGCGCACGCAGGTGATGTTCAACTTCCGCCAGCTGCTCGTCGGACACGAGGAGGAGCTGGGCCGGATCATCTCCGCCGAGCACGGCAAGACCGTCGACGACGCCCGCGGCGAGATCGCCCGCGGACGTGAGGTCGTCGAGTTCGCCTGCGGCCTCGGAGACGTCCTGAAGGGCTCCTTCTCCGATCAGGTCTCCCGCGGCATCGACGTGCACAACTTCCGTCAGGCGCTGGGCGTCGTCGCGGGCATCACCCCGTTCAACTTCCCCGCGATGGTGCCGCTGTGGATGCACCCGATCGCCATCGCCACCGGCAACACCTTCGTCCTCAAGCCGTCCGAGCGCGACCCCTCCGCCGCGAACTTCGTCGCCGGGCTGTACAAGAAGGCGGGCCTGCCCGACGGCGTGTTCAACGTCGTCCACGGCGGCAAGGACGCGGTCGACGCGATCCTCATCCACCCCGGCGTCCAGGCCGTCTCCTTCGTCGGCTCCACCCCGATCGCCAAGTACGTCCACGAGCGGGCCACCGCGCACGGCAAGCGGGTCCAGGCCCTCGGCGGCGCCAAGAACCACGCCGTCGTCCTGCCCGACGCCGACCTCGAGTTCGCCGCCGACCACATCACCGCCGGCGCCTACGGCTCCGCCGGCGAACGCTGCATGGCCGTGTCGGTGGCCGTCGCCGTCGGTGACGCGGCCGACCAGTTGGTCGAGATCCTGGAGCGCAAGGCGGGCGAGGTGAAGGTCGGCCCCGGCGACGCCCCCGACACCGAGATGGGCCCGCTCGTCACCAAGGCCGCCCAGGAACGAGTCGAGAAGGCCGTCGCCACGGCCGCCGCGCAGGGCGCCACCGTCGTCGTCGACGGCAGGGGACTGAAGGTCGAGGGCCACGAGGACGGCTTCTTCACCGGTCCCTCCCTCCTCGACCACGTCACCACCGAGATGGACGCCTACCAGGAGGAGCTGTTCGGCCCGGTCCTCGCCATCGTCCGCGCAGACAGCCTCGACCAGGCCATCGACCTGATCAACGCCAACCCCTACGGCAACGGCACCGCCCTGTTCACCGGTTCCGGCGAGGCCGCCCGCCGCTTCCAGCGCCGCATCAAGGTCGGCATGATCGGCATCAACGTCCCCGTCCCGGTCCCGATGTCGTACTACTCCTTCGGCGGCTGGAAGGACTCCCTCATCGGCGACTCGCCCATCCACGGCCCCGAGGGTATCCGGTTCTACACCCGCCCCAAGGTCGTCACCACCCGCTGGCCCCGGCCCACCCAGCGGCACACCGCCGGCTTCAGCTTCCCCACCTCCACCTGACGGCGGGCGACTGTCCCGCACAACACCCCGTCCTCCTCAGGGCACGCATGTGCCGGCACCTGGCCCGATGCTGCCCTGAGGGGACCCCATCGAACCCCACGCGACAGGAGACGGCCATGGACGTCAAGGACGACGACGTGTCCCAGGCCCGTACAGCATCCGTTCTCACCGACGACGCTCCGCCCTCCGTCCGGAGGCGGTTGCGGATCATCACGATCATCGCCACCTTCGGCGGACTGCTCTTCGGCTACGACACCGGCGTCATCAACGGCGCCCTGCCGTACATGACCGACGACCTCGGCCTGACCCCGTTCACGGAGGGCCTGGTCACCAGCTCCCTGCTGCTCGGCGCGGCGCTCGGCTCGCTCCTCGGCGGCCGGTTGTCCGACGCGCGCGGCCGGCGGCGCAACATCCTGCTCCTGGCGGTGATGTTCTTCTTCGGAGCACTCGGCTGCGCCCTGGCCCCGAACACCGAGCTGATGGTGCTGGCACGCTTCGTACTGGGCCTCGCGGTGGGTGGCGCGTCGGTGACTGTGCCGGTGTACCTGGCGGAGATCTCCCCGGCCGAGCGCCGGGGGCGTCTGGTCACCCGTAACGAGCTGATGATCGTCAGCGGTCAGCTGGCCGCGTTCACCTTCAACGCGATCATCGCCGGCGTCGGCGGCGAGTCCGGCGGCATCTGGCGCTGGATGCTGGTCGTCGCGACGCTGCCCGCGGTCGCACTCTGGTTCGGCATGCTGGTCATGCCGGAGAGCCCGCGCTGGCTCGCTTCGAAGGCCCGGTACGCGGACGCGCTGGCCGTCCTGAAGCAGGTCCGCTCCGAACAGCGCGCCGAGGCCGAACTCGCCGAGGTCACCGCGATGGCCGTCGAGGACGAGAAGGCCAAGCTCGGCGGCTGGGACGACCTCAGGGTGCCGTGGGTGCGCAAGCTGGTCGTCGTAGGGATCGGTATCGCGATCGTCATGCAGATCACCGGCGTGAACACCATCATGTACTACGGCACCCAGATCCTCACCGACGCCGGTTTCGCCGCCGACAGCGCGCTGACCGCGAACATCGCCAACGGCGTGATCTCCGTACTGGCCACCTTCGTCGGCATCTGGCTGCTGGGCCGCGTCAACCGCCGCCCCATGCTGATGATCGGCCAACTCGGCACCATCGCCGCCCAGTTGCTGATCGGCGTGTTCTCCCTCGTGCTGCCCGCCGGCGACGGCCGCGCGTTCGCGGTCCTGGCCATGACCGTCACCTTCCTCGCCTTCCAGCAGGGCGCCATCTCCCCGGTGACCTGGCTGATGCTGTCCGAGATCTTCCCGCTCAAGATGCGCGGCTTCGGCCTGGGCATCGCGGCCTTCGCCCTGTGGATCACCAATTTCCTCATCGGGCTGGCCTTCCCGGTCCTCGTCGACACGGTCGGCGTGTCCAACACCTTCTTCGTCTTCGTCGCCCTGGGCGTTCTCGCGGTCGCCTTCGTCAGGCTGTACGTGCCCGAGACACGTGGACGCACCCTGGAGAACCTCGAACACGAACTCAAGGCCCGCTACTCCTGAACCTCCCTGTCTCCGGTCCCGCCGGGGCCCGGGGACGCAGAAAGGAAACTCCATGACTGTGCGCGTAGGAGTCATCGGCGCCGGCTGGATCGGCCGGGAACACATCCGCCGTCTCACCGAGACCGTGACCGGCGCCCAGGTCACCGCGGTCACCGACATCGACGCGGCGCGCGCCGAGGAAGCGGCGGCGCGAGTCGGCGCCCGGGTGTTCGCGAACGGACCCGAACTGATCGCGGCCGACGACGTCGACGCGGTGCTCGTCACGTCCTGGGGCCCGACCCATGCCGAGCACGTGCTGGGCGCGATCGCTGCCGGCAAACCGGTGTTCTGCGAGAAGCCCCTCGCCACCACCACGGAGGACTGCCTGAAGATCATCGAGGCCGAGACCGCCCACGGCCGCCGCCTGGTCCAGGTCGGCTTCATGCGCCGCTACGACGCCGGCTACCGCCAGATGAAGCAGGTCATCGACTCCGGCCGGATCGGCGAGCCGCTCGTGGTGCACTGCGCCCACCGCAACCCGACCGTGCCCGAGTCGTACCACACCGACATGGCCGCTCTCGACTCGGCTGTCCACGAGATCGACGTGCTGCGCTGGCTCCTCGACGATGAGATCGTCTCCGTCCAGGTGGTCCTGCCGCGTTCCACGAGCAAGCGGTACCCGCACCTCAAGGACCCGCAGATCATGCTCTTCGAGACCGGCAACGGCGTCCGTATCGACCTCGAGGTCTTCGTCAACTGCCAGTACGGCTACGACATCCAGTGCGAGACCGTCGGCGAGGAGGGCCTCGTACGGCTGCCCGACCCGGCCTCGGTCGGTGTGCGTACCGCGGCGCAGCACAGCACGGAGGTGCTCACGGACTGGGTGGGACGTTTCGTGGACGCGTTCGACACCGAGTTCCGCGAGTGGATCGCCTCTGTCGCGGCTGATGCCGAGCCCACCGGCCCGTCGTCCTGGGACGGCTACGCCGCCACCGTCATCTCCAACGCGACGGTCGAGGCACGGAAGTCGGGCGGCATCGTCGCCACCGACATGAAGCCGCGGCCCGCTTTCTACGGCGGCACCCTGTGAAGATCGCCAACCGCGCGTGATGGGCGTTCGACAAGAACGAACACCGCTCGGCCGTCCGCTCCGGGAGCGGACGGCCGACGCCTTGTGCCGGAACGACGGCTGGGGCGGGGTACCGAGCAGCTTGGCGCTGTGCGGCACAGCGCGGAAGAGCCGCTGTCTCCGGAGTGAGAGGCCTCGGTTTCTTCCGACTTCTGATGCGATGAAGGAGCGGGGCCTCCCGCTCCGGCCGGGTGCGGACGATGCCCGGTCCAGGAGAAGAATCGACCGTCCACAGGCAGGAGGCCCCTGATGGACCGTGAGTAAACCTACGGCGGACCCCAGGTCGTGGGTGTGGACCTGCATGCCGGCGCTCGATGCTGCTGCGCTTGACCCCGGAGGGCCAGCGGCTGGTCCGGGTGCGGATCGACAACATTCCCGCCGCGCTGAAGGCGGGTGTGGCCAAGGCGGGCGCGCACCCGAAGGTGGTGCTGGATGCGACCCACGGCTGGTACCGGGCCGCCGACGCCCTGGCGGAGGCCGGAGCCGAGGCCCATCTCGCGCATCCGCTCGGAGTGAAGATGTTCACCTACCGGCGGGTCAAGACCAAGGACAAGGAAGCGGCCGACCTGACGGACCTGTTGCGCATGGGGCTTCCGCCCGAGGCATGGATCGCCCCGCCCCGGGTCCGAGAGATACGGGAGCTGGTGCGCTACCGCCAGAAGCTGGTCAACGCGCGCACCTCGGCGAAGACGCAGGTCCACGCAGTCCTTGCCAGGGTCTGCCCGCACGTGCCGGTGACCGATCTGTTCGGCCGGGCCGGCCGCGACTGGCTTGCAGGGCTCTCGCTGCACGGCCCCTACCGGGCGCGGGTCGCTTCGCTGATGCGGCTGATCGCCTTCCTCGACGGAGAGACCAGCGGCATCGAGAAGCTCACCGCGCAGTCGCTCGCCGCTGATCCCGGCTACCGCGCGGTGCAGACGATTGCCGGGGTTGGCCCGGTCTTCGTCGCGGTGATGGTCGCCGAGATCGGCGACGTCACCCGCTTCGCCAGTCCCGGACAACTGTGTTCCTGACCCCGCGTCACCGCGCCTCGGACACCGAGATCCACCAGGAACCGATCACCAAACAGGGCTCGCCGCTGCTGCGTTGGGCCTGCATGGAAGCGGTCCAGCGATGCTCCGCCGACACCCCGATGAGGCGGCTGAAGGACCGCATCACCCAACGCCGCGGCACCGGCGCCCGCAACACCGCCAAGACCGCCGCGGCCCGCAAGCTGCTCACCCTGGTCTTCTACGCCCTGCGCGACGGCGTTGTCCGCTGCCTGGCGAAGACGGCCATGGCGTGAGCAGGCCGGAACACGGCCAGCGCGCGATCGTTCTCTGTCTGGCTCCTGCCTCGGCGGCGCGGCCGTTCGTCTGATCGGATCCCGTCGGTCGTCGCGAAACGCCCCATGCAGGGGCCCGTCCGGCCCACCGGCTGGACACGTGCCCGCGAAGGGATGACCGGCAGCCGAGCCTGCCCACCACGTGACCACACCGTTGGGGCGAGACACACAACTTCACACCCCTGCCCCTGGCGCGGACGACCTTGACGTCGTGCCCTGCTTCACGCTGATCTCAGTCAGCCGAAAACCGATAGAAAGACGGACAAGACAGCCGCTTGACCGGCTCCGCTCCGGTCAGGGATGACAGGGACCTGTCCACCAGCGGGAAGCCGAAGACCTGGACTGCCCGGAAACCCTCCTGCGCCGCACGGGGCACCGGACCGTTGGAGCCGGCGCCCTCGGCCGGCTCGACCCGTTCCGCACGGCCGGACACCGCACCGGCCGCAACGAGCAGCCCTCCCGCCCCGGCCCTCCACCCGGCTCACGGCCCTTCGACCGCACGGGTTGCGACCGTTTCCGTCCCTGCTCCAGCCCGTCCTACGCCGGCGCTGCCTCTGGTGGAGCCCGTTCCCCGGCCGACGCCTCAACTCGATTTTGTCGAGCCGCATTTCAGCACCCGCCCTGGCATCTCATCGGTCGCACGGACCTCCCCGGCGGCCAGCGCGGCCAGTTCCTCGTACGACGGCCCCTGCCGCCCAACCAGGAACCCGCGAGATCGCTGACCGCCGCGCACCGAGCCCCGCCGCAGGTCAGCACTGCCCGTGCTGGAACATGGTCAGGCCGCACTCTCCGCAGCAGATGACGAGCCGGAGACCGGCCCGCTCGTAGCCCAGGCGAGCAAGGCGAAACCGAGGGCGAATCCGAGCATCGTCCATACTCCGCGCGGCCAGAAGATATGGCTGTCGACGAAGGACCAGCCCGCGACCAGCAGGACAGCCGTGCCGGGAAGGACGCGGACGCCGTGTCGTGCCATCAGGGCGACCGCCGTGGCAAGCACGGCACAGATGAGGGCGTAGACGCCGATGTGTCCGAGATGGTCGGCGGTGTGGTATAGGGGGCGCTTCAACAGCCTGGGATCCGTGCCGTTTGCCGCGTGCTCGACCGCGGTTCCGGCTCCGATGCCGGCCACCGCGTCGAGGCCCGTGTAGAAGGCCGCATAGACGAAGGCGCCGGTCCAGGCCGCGACGGTTGCGATGCCTGCGAGGTCGGCTCTGGGCCTGCGCCACAGGGGGACGAGGAGCCCCACTGCGAGCAGGGGAAAGACAGGCAGGAGGACGATGTGCAGCTGGGTCCAGTCGGTGGCCGTCGATCGGGACAGCCCGGTGGGGTGAGTGAGGCCCGCGGCGGCCAGGAGGAGGGGCACGGCCGTGACGAGGGCGATGTTTCGGATGGTCGGCACGGTGCGAGCGTAGGCGCTGCCGCGCAACCGGCGAGGGCGCGTAAGGCTTTCGTAAGACGTGGTCGGATGCTCCATCGAGTGACTCACGAAGAGCCGAGTATTTGGGCAGGGCGCCGCGGGGAGGGGCCCGCAGCGTACGGTCAAGCCGAGAGGGTCGGCTTCTTCGGTCATGCGGAACAGGACACGTCGGGGTCTCGCCGGGTGAAGTGGCCGACGCCTGGATCCTGGTGGCGGAACTTGTCGCGCGGGATGTGCCAGATCGCGATGGTGAGTTCGTGCATGACAGCGATCAGATCCTGTGCCCGGCCGCGGCGGGCGGCGAGGTGGCAGTTCTTGATCCGGGGCACGGCCATCGCGGCGACGCCCACCAGGCGTGGTCGGCGTCGCCGGTGCGGGTCCGCTTGGACTTGGTGCCCCCGGCGGATTCGTTCGTGCCAGGGTCGGCCCCGATCCGGGAGGCGAGATGCCCGGCGGAGGCGAACTGGGCCATGTCGCCGCCGGTCCCGCCGATGACGACCTGGACATCCGCGGGGCCGGTGCCGGCGATGCCGACCAGGTTCTCCACGTCCTCGGGGTCGGCGCCACCTCTTCCCCCCAGGGGACTTCGGCCCCGAGCAACCGCGCGTGCCGGGCATACCGGCAGAGCCACCCGAGGCGCTACCCCCCTGGCCCCGGGCGACTCTGCGGTGAAAGATTGTCGCTGACATTCCGGCCGACCGCTGGCGTGTGCAGCGAGCAGCGCCAGGAACCCGGGAACGAGGGGCAGTCCGCCGACGTCCCCGCCCCTCTCACGATCAAGTGGTTGCGTCGGCCTGCAACTGTGCGAGTTCAGCTTCGAGGTGGGCCATGGCCTCGCCGCCGGCCATGAGGTCGGTGATCTCCTCGCGGGTGCGTTCGCCCTTGCGGAAATCATCGGCCTTCTGGCCGCGGATGAGGACGGCGAAGTGGTCGCCGACCATCATGGCGTGGCGAACGTTGTGGGTGACGAGGATGACCGCGACGCCCTTGGCGCGGGCCTGCATGACGATCCGCAGGACGTGGGCGGCTTCCTTGACGCCGAGGGCGGCGGTGGGTTCGTCGAGGATGAGGACGTTGGCGCCGAAGTAGACGGCGCGGGCGATGGCGAGGGCCTGGCGTTCGCCGCCGGAGAGGCTGCCGACGAGGCGGTTGCCGTCGGTGACACGGGTGATGCCCAGGGACTGCATCTCGCGTACGGCGATGTCGCCGGCCAGCTTCTTGTCGAACAGCTTGATCGGGCCGAAGCCCTTGGTGGGTTCGGCGCCGACGAAGAAGCAGCGGCCGACGCCCATCAGCGGGAAGGTGCCGCCGAACTGGTGGACTGTGGCGATGCCCTGCGCGCTCGCGTCGCGCGGGCTGTCGAACTCGACCGCCTTGCCGTTGACCTCGATCGTCCCGGAGGTCGGCTTGTGGAACCCGGACAGGATCTTGATCAGAGTCGACTTGCCGGCGCCGTTGTCGCCCAGCAGGCAGAGGACCTTGCCCGCGTCCACCTTCAGGGAGATGTCCGTGAGTGCGTTGGTGCCCAGGAAGGACTTGTCGATGCCGGTCAGACGCAGAAGGGGTGTGGTCATGGTCAGGCCTTCTTCGCGGTGCGGGGCTTGTAGGACAGGGCGAGCCGACGGAAGGTGTTGTTCATCAGCACCGCGGCGAGGATGAGGATGCCGAGGATCAGGCTGGCCCAGTCGGAGTTCCAGCCGGTGTAGTAGATGCCCTGGTTGACGATGGCGAAGGTCAGGGTGCCCAGCACCACGCCGAAGACGGAGCCGTAGCCACCGGTCAGCAGCACACCGCCTACGACCACGGCGATGATCGAGTTGAAGACGAAGGACTGGCCGTTGGCGACCTGGGCGCCGTTGTAGAGGATCGTCTGGATCACGCCGACCAGGGCGGCACCGAAGCCGCTGGCCATGTACAGCGCGATCTTGACCTTGTCGACGGGGATACCGGTGGCGCGGGCGCTCTCCTTGTCACCGCCGATCGCGAAGATCCAGTTGCCGTACTTCATCAGCTGCAGCAGCACCGTGACCACGACGGCGACGCCCAGCCACCAGAAGATCGCGACCTCGAACTGGCCGGCGATCAGCTTGCCGAACAGCGCCTTGGACAGCGGGTCCGGACTGACCGGGACGCTGGTGGTGCCCGTGATGACACGTGAGAGGCCGAGGGTGAGGCCGGCCATGCCGGAGAGGGTGGCCAGCGTGACGACCAGGGAGTGGACGTTGGTGCGGGTGACGAGGATCCCGTTGAGCAGGCCGGTCAGCAGGCCGAGGCCAAGCGCGCAGAGGATACCGACGATCATCGGGGCGCCCCAGTGCCCGGAGACGATGGCCAGTGTCATCGAACTGGCCGCCAGCACAGAGCCGACGGACACGTCCAGCTCGCCGGCGATCATCAGCAGTCCGACCGGGATGGCGATGATGCCGAGTTCGGCGGCGATGTTCAGCCAGCTAGCCGCGCCCGCGGGGGCCAGGAACTTGGAGCCGCCGAAGATCGCGAAGAAGACGAAGACGGTGATCGTTCCGATGAGCGCGCCCGCCTCGGGACGGTGCCGCAACTGCCCCAGTACGCTCTCGGACTGCTTCGGTGGGGCGGCGGTCTCTTTCTCGGCCGTCGTGTCAGGAAGTGAGGTTGTCATCGGAGTCAAGTCACCTTTGGGAATCCGGTTGTGCTGAAAAGGCAGGTTCGGGCAAGGGGGTGCCGAGCCCGGGGAGAGGTCCGGCACCCCGGTGAGTGGGTCAGCGCACGCCGGCCTTGGTGCCTGCGATCGCCTTGTCGACATTGTCCTTGGTGACCAGCAGCGGGCCGGTCAGGATCGGGTTCTGCGGCGGGAGCACGCCGTAGGACAGGTACTGGTTGGCCATCGAAACGACGTAGAAGCCCTGGAGGTAGGGCTGCTGGTCGATGGCGAACAGTTCGTTTCCGGCCTTGATGCGGTCGAGCTGGGTCTGCGAGAGGTCGAAGGTGCCCAGCTGCACCTTGCTGGTGGCGCCGGCCTGCTTGATCGCGGCGGCCGCGCTGTCGGCGTCACCGGTGTCGACCGTCACGACAGCGTCGATGCTGCTGTCCTTCAGCAGCGCGCCCTTGATCGCCTGGGTGACGGCGGACGGGTTGCCGAAGTTGGAGGAGGGCAGCGGGAGCTGCTTGGAGGAGGAGCCCTTGCTGGTGGCACCGTCTTTGATGCCCTTGCAGCGGGCCTCCTGGTTGGCGGAGCCGGGCACCGTGTTGATGCAGAGGATGTTCTTGGCGCCCGATTCGGCGAACTTGACGCCACCGGCCTTGCCCGCCTGGTAGTCGTCGGAGCCGATGTATTTCACGGCACCGACCTTGTTGGCCGCGGTGACGCCGCCCGAGTTGTAGATGAAGACCGTGATGCCCTTGGCGATGGCCTGCTTGATCGCGGAGTCCTCGCTGTCGGGCACCCAGTCCGGCACCAGGATCGCCGACGGGTTCTGCGAGATGGCGGTCCGGACGAGCTTGGCGACGTCCGGGCCGAGGTTGTCGTAGGAGGCCGGGCCAAGGTAAGAGACCGTGCCGCCACCGGCCTTGACCAGCTTCGTCGCATCCTCGACACCACGCTTGACCGTGGAGAAGAACGGGTCGTCGGACTTGCCGCCGATGACCACGATGGAGGCCTTGCCGGTCTTCGCCGTGGTCGTACCGCCGCCGGACGTGGCCGTCGCCTTGCCCGCGTCGCCGGTGGCCTTGCCACTGGCGCACCCGGTCACAGCGGCCGCCGACATGGCAAGCAGACTCACCGCTGTCAGAGCTCTCCGGGAAAGACGACGGCCGAGCGGTCGGCCGGGCTGCTTGCGTTCCATGTGCTGGTTACTCCTTCGTGCGACGCCAGGACGGGGGCGTGGCGTGTGGGCTGCGACTCTTGTTCACTGCGCCATCGGCGGTGACGGGGTGCGGCCTGGGTGGGGAGGTCGGCCACGTCCCGGGCGGGGGGGACCGGTTACAGGTGTGTCGGGGTCAGCGCTGCCAGCCGCGGATCGGGCCAGGTCTACTGCGAGACCCCCACCGTTACACCGGGCAGCTTGCTGTGTGGGGTCCCCGGCGCCGGTCACGGCAACAGGGGCTCGTACGTTCCGCGATGGATTTAAATCGCTTTAAGCGGTGGCCAGAGCATGCTTGTGTTTCGGGGACGTGTCAAGGGCCTTTTCACAAATGCGCGCTCTGCCGCGATCCATCCACAAAAGGTGTACAGGGCATCTTCGGATGCCCGAACGCTCGTACCGCAGAGGGCCGCCCGTTGCGGGACATCCGGCACGCCCCGGCCGGCAGGCGATCCGGAGCAGGTGGCAACCGACCCACAGGGCCGGCTCGACGGAATCAGTGCGGTTTCGCCGTGGTTCCCCGGACGACGAGAGAGGGGCCGAGGACGATCTCGCGGCGCGTGGTGCGGCCTTCGTCGAGGCGTTCGACGGCGGCCGCCACGGCCTGGCGGGCCTGTTCCTCGGCCTCCTGGCTGACGGTGGTGAGGTTGAAGCAGCTCAGTCGGGAAAGGGCGTCGTCGTCGTAACCGACGACGGAGACCGCGCCGGGGACGTCGACCCCGGCTCCCCTCAGGGCGGTGAGCACGCCGATGGCACTGCGGTCGTTGAACGCGACGACGGCAGTCGGCAGGTCACCGCTGTCGAGGAGGTGACGGCCGACCCGCTCACCCGCCTCCTCGGTGAGATCGCCCTGGAGAATCCTGATCTCCTCATCGAGGCCGTGGCGACGCATGGCGCTCCGGTAGCCGCGGCGCCGGTCGGTGGCGATGACGCCCTTCCCGCCGTCCACGTAGACGATCCTGCGGTGGCCGAGGCCCGCCAGGTGGTCGACGATCTGTCCGACTCCGTCGTCGTCGGCGCTGCGGACGACATCGAGAGCGGCGCCGGTGATCCGGCGGCCCACGCAGACGACGGGCGCCTGGCGGTCGAGGTCGGAGAGGACGGGAGCGGGGGCGACCGGGCCGAGGAGGATCAGCGCCTCGCAGCGGAAGGCCAGCAGCGTCTCGATCGCCGTGCTCTCGTCACGACTCCGGGTCTGGGTGCTCAGCACGAGGTCGTAGCCGACCTCCTCGGCGGCCGTGTGCAGATGCTCGACCAGCTCGGCCTGGAAGGCGCTGTGGACGTCGATCATGACGCCGAGCAGCCGACTGCGTCTGCTGGCCAGGGCGCTGGCGGTGCGGTCGACCCGGTAGCCGAGCTCGGCGGCCGCCTTCAGGACACGGCGCCGGGTGCGCTCGCTGGGGCCGGGGATGTTACGCAGCACCAGTGACACCGACGCCGTGGACAGGCCGACACGTGCGGCAACGTCCTCCAGTCGGGGACGAGAAGTCGCCCCGTTGCCGCCCGTCGGGGTGGCGGAATCGAGTTCATCCACGCGATCACCTGTCGTTTTGCGGCAACACCCTTGACATCTGTCCGTGACGCCGTTGATAGTACCAGCACTTAAAGCGCTTTAATCAAGCTGTCCGGATGCACCTGGGCAGCACCAGGACCACGCGGCACACGACGTGCCGTCCCCGGCCGGGCCTCGCATTCGGCTGCGGTCCCCCGCCCCCAGCCACGGCGCGACGGCGCGCCGGAGAGGAATCACGATGAGCACAAGGCCGATCAGGGTCGCGGTCATCGGAGCCGGTATGGCCGGCCGTGCCCACCTCAACGGCTACCGGCAGGCCACGACCCTGTACGGCCCCGGGCTGCCCGAGGTGCGCCTGGTCGCGGTCGCCGACGCGCACGAGCCGTTCGCCCAGGAGGCGGCCCGCCGCTACGGCTACGAGCGGGCCGAGACCGACTGGCGGGCCATCGCCGAGGCCGGCGACATCGACGCGGTCAGTGTCGTGGTCGCCAACCACCTGCACCGCGAGATCGTCGAAGCCCTGCTGGCGGCAGGAAAGCACGTGCTGTGCGAGAAGCCGCTCGCGCCGTCCGCAGCCGACGCCCAGGCCATGGTGAAAGCCGCCGAGGGAACCGGCCTGGTGGCGGCCACCGGCTTCACCTTCCGCCGCTCCCCCGCGATCAACGCGATCCGGCAACAGGTGCGGGAGGGCTCACTCGGGCCGGTCCAGCACTTCAACGGGCACTACTGGTGCGACTACGGCCACAACCCGGACGCCCCGATCAGCTGGCGCTATCGCGGACGTCCCGGCTCCGGGGCCCTGTCCGACATCGGCAGCCATCTCATCGATCTCGGCGAGTACTTCTGCGGCCCGGTACAGAGCGTGCAGGGCGCCGTCCTGTCCACCCAGGTGCACGAGCGGCCCGTACCCCTGGGCACCGCAGTGGGGCACTCGACCGACGTGCAGGTGAGCCAGGAGCGCGCGCGGGTCGAGAACGACGACATCGCCACCTTCACCGCGGCGTTCGCCTCGGGCGCCATCGGCACCTTCTCCGTCTCCCGCATCGCCCGGGGCCTTGCCAACTCCCTCGGCTTCGAGGTGTTCACCGAGGGCGGGGCGGCCACGTTCGAACTGTCACGTCCCGCGGAGTTCACCCTCGCCGACTCGGCGGCCGCCGACCCGGTGGACGGCTACCGGCGGGTAGTGGTAGGTCCCGGCCACCCGTATATAGCCGGCGGTCTGCCCATGGACTTCCCCAGCGTCGGCCACGGCCAGCACGAGTTCTTCGTCTGGCAGGCCCGGGCCTTCCTGGAGCAGATCGCCGGCCTGGACCGCCTGCCCCCGTGTCCCACGCTCGCCGACGGGCTGCACAACCTGCGTGTCATTGACGCGATCGTCGCCTGCGCCGACGCCGGCGGCAAGGCCGTCACCGTCCAGTGACCCAAGCCTGCCCTCCACCCGCACTCCATTGAAGAACCGAGGAAGAACGACATGAAACTGGGCCTCTACAACGCGATCCTTCACGATCGCTCGCTGCAGGAAGCCATCAAGGTCATCGCCGACCTGGGGCTGACGGGCATAGAGATCAACACCGGGGGTTTCCTTCCCGCCGTCCATGTGCCGACCCTCGACGACATCCTCGTCAGTGACACCGCCCGGGACGACTTCCTCGGTCTCTTCGAAGGCACCGGCGTCTCCATCGCTGGTCTCAACGCCAACGGCAACCCGCTGCACCCCAATCCCGCCATCGGCCCGAAGCACGCCGAGGACGTCCGCCGCTCCATCCGCCTGGCTGAGCGGCTCGGACAGCACCGTGTTGTGACCATGTCGGGCCTGCCCGGCGGCGAGCCGGGCGCGTCCCGCCCGAACTGGATCGTCAACGCCTGGAACTCCGCGGCCCTGGACGTGCTGGACCACCAGTGGAAGATCGCCGCTGACTTCTGGCGCGAGACCGACCGGCTCGCCCGCGATCACGACGTCAAGGTCGCCCTCGAACTGCACCCGCAGAACATTGTGTTCACCTCGGCGAGCGTGCACCAGCTCATCGACCTCACCAGCGCGACCCACCTCGGCGTCGAACTGGACGCCTCCCACTTGTTCTGGCAGCAGATGGACCCGGTCGCCGTCGTCCGCCACCTCGGCGAACTCGTCTTCCACGCCGCCGCCAAGGACGTCCGCATCAACCCCGAGCACGCCGCCCTCAACGGCGTCCTCGACAACAGCTTCCGCCGCCTCGCGCCAGACGAGCCGCGCACCAACCTCGGCGGCGACGAATGGGCCAACGAGTGGCCCAGGAACTCCGCCTGGGACTTCGTTGCCCTCGGCAAGGGCCACGACGTCGCCTACTGGACCGAGTTCCTGCGCGCCCTGCACGAGGTCGACCCGGACATGCTGGTCAACATCGAGCACGAGGACACCGAACTCGGCCCCGTCGAGGGTGTCGCCGTGGCCGCCGAGGTCCTCAAGGCGGCCGACGCCGCACTGCAGGAGTCCCTGCAGTCATGATCGCGTGGGCCCACTACCCCTACCAGGGGCGGGTCGTCCTCGTCACCGGAGCCGGCTCCGGCATCGGCCGGGCGACCGCGCGCGCCTTCCTCGAACAGGGTGCGAACGTCGCGGTCCTCGGCCGCCGCCCGGAGCCACTGCAGGAGACAGTGACCGGCTTCGACGCCGAGCACGTACAGGTCCTGGCCACCGACGTGACCGACACCGACGCCCTCGAACGCACCGTGTCCGCGGTCACCGCACGCTTCGGCCGCCTGGACGTCGTCATCGCCAACGCAGGCACCAGCGAACCCAGCCGCATCGACACCTTCGACGCCACCGCCTGGGAGCGCCTGCGGTCGGTGAACCTCGACTCGGTCATCCAGCTCGCCCGCCTGACCGCGCCGCTGCTGCGCACCACCCGCGGCAACTTCTTGGCCATCTCCTCCATCGCCGGACTGCGCGGCGACTGGGACCAGTTCGCGTACAACGCCACCAAGGCGGCGGTCAACGCGCTCGTGCAGAGCCTCGCCCTCGACCTCGGCGCCGACGGAGTACGGGTGAACGCCGTCGCGCCCGCCTTCACCGTCTCCCGACTCACCCAGGAACGCCTCGACGACCCGGAGTTCTCCGCTCGCCTCCTCGACCGCGTCGCGCTCGACCGGGTCGCCCGGCCCGAGGACATCGCGCGCGCCGTGCTCTTCCTCGCAGGCCCCGACGCCGGATACATCACCGGCGCCGTGCTCCCCGTCGACGGCGGCACCAGCGCCTCCAGCGGCACACCACGTCCCGTCAAAGCAACGCGTTCGCCCACCCGTAAACACTGACCCGAAAATCCACCCCCGACCGCAGGGATTCGGCTCCGGCGGCCTTCAAGCCGCAGGAGCCGACGGCATCAAGGAGCACCCGACCATGAAGATCGCCCTCGACCCCTACATGATCCGCAACACCCCGCTGCTCGAACTTCCCGCCGCGGTGGCCGACCTGGGCTACGAGTGGATCGAGCTGTCCCCGCGAGAGGACTTCATCCCCTTCTTCCGCCACCCGCGCGTCGACGACACGACGGTACGGAAGTTCCGCAAGGCACTGGACTCGGCGGGCGTCGGCGTCTCCTCCCTGCTGCCGCTGTTCCGCTGGTCCGGCCCCGACGAGGACACCCGCCAGGCCGCCGTACGCTACTGGAAGCGCTCCATCCAGATCGCCGCCGACCTCGGCGTCGACAGCATGATCTCCGAGTTCAACGGCCGCCCCGAGGACGCCGACCGCAGCGAGGCACAGTTCTGGAAGTCGCTGGACGAGCTCCTGCCGGTCTTCGAACGCGAAGGCATCAAACTCACCCTGGAACCCCACCCCGACGACTTCGTCGAGAACGGCTACGACGCGATCAACCTCATCCGGGGCATCAACCACCCCAACGTCACCTTCCTCTACTGCGCCCCGCACACCTTCCACATCGGCCACGACGCCCCCGGCATCATCAAGCACGCCGGAGACCTCCTCACCCACGTCCACCTCGCCGACGCCTACGACCACACCGCGTCCTCCGGCAACCGCTACATCCTCAACCCGCCCGGCACCCCCGCCCGCATCCACCAGCACCTGAACATGGGCGAGGGCGAGGTCGACTTCGGCGAACTCTTCCGCGAACTGCACGCGAACGGATTCGACGGCACCCTCACCGCCTGCGTCTTCGCCTGGGAGGAGAAGGCCGAGGAGTCCTCCCGGTTCATGCGGGAGAGGATCGACGCACACCTGTCCACCTGGAAGTGACCCTGCCGACTGGGCCCTCCCCCTGGTCCCGGACGACCCGGCGCACCACGGCGGTGACCCGGCCGATGCCTCCCACGTCGTCGCGCCGTCGCTGCCCGGCTACGGCCTCTCCGGTCCGACGAGGGAACGGGGTTGGAATATCACCCGGGCCGCGGCCGCCTTCCTTGCCCTCATGACCCGCCTGGGCTACAAGCGGTTCTTCGCACAGGGAGGCGACTGGGGCTGCGCGGTCACCTCCGCCGTCGCCGGTCTGACCCCCCAGCGGGTGGGAGCCATCCACCTCAACCTGTTGTCGGCTCCGCCGCCGGACCGCGACGACCCGATCGCCGGCCTGGACGCCGACGGCCTGGCCATCCTGGACCGACTGAGGCATTTCACCGGTCATGAGACCGCCTACCAGCAGATCCAGGCGACGAAGCCGCAGACCCTCGCCTACTGCCTCGTCGACTCGCCGGCCGGACTCGCCGACTGGATCGTGGAGAAGTTCCACGGTGGAGCGACCGCGACGGCGAGGGTGAAACCCGCCTCAGCTACGACCGACTGCTCGACAACATCTCGATCTATTGGTTGACCGGGACAATCAACTCGTCGACCCGCCTCTACTACGAGTCGGTTGGTCCCGGCCGGCGCTTCCAGCCTCCGCCGATCACGGTTCCACTCAGCCACGCCGCGTTCCCGGCCGAAACCGTCCGGGCTCCTCGCCGTTGGTGCGAGGCGGCGTTCCCGACCGGAGGTTGTGACAACGCCGGGCGCCACGGCGAGGCTGCGGGGCCGCGGCCACATAGCCGGCCCGCCTCGCATTCCCTGGACGCCTCCTCTGGTGCCGGCCGGGCACGATCCCGGCCAGGAACCGCCATTCCCGAGCCCTCGTCCACCAGTTGTCCCGCCTGGAAACATCCCCCCGGGCCGTGATCACGAAAGATGCGCACCACCAACTGGGAAGAAGCTGCTGGCGAGCTCCCTGCCCCTGGCCGCCGACGGCAGCAACTCAGCTCGCCTTCAAAGGCTCATCGGTCCGACCGCTCGTTGCGCCGCCCCCATACGCGAGACACATCGGCGCAAGGCTTCACACCGCCCTGACCAGCGGCAACACGCTCAGCAGCCTCAAAGGCGACGGATTCGACCCGGATTCGACCCGAGGGTCTCGGGCTCCAAAATGAACAGTAGTTGACCTGCGCTAATGCTGATTCTTGCCGCTGTACCGGGCATCGATCAACAAGAGAATCTCACGATTGGAAGCAAGTGGATATATCCGGATGATTAGCGCCACGTAGCGACTGGGCACCCTCACTGTGGCCCTCTGCGGCTACCTCAAGTGTGAAGCCAACAGCTAC
This sequence comes from Streptomyces sp. NPDC101225, assembly GCF_044767585.1. Classification (NCBI taxonomy): domain Bacteria; kingdom Bacillati; phylum Actinomycetota; class Actinomycetes; order Kitasatosporales; family Streptomycetaceae; genus Streptomyces; species Streptomyces sp. NPDC101225. The sequence continues at coordinate 309,609 of NZ_JBIWOE010000008.1, read as the reverse complement.
ACCACTCGGCCCTCTACTCTGGTGGCCACGATCTGGCAGAACGACGCTCTGACCAGCATCTTTGTGAAAGCTCTTCCGTCTGGCAGAAGTCGCCTTGCGGAGCCACCGCCGGCATCAGGACCCTGATTCCAACCACGGCACGCGGGGCGACGACGCCCCGCCGACAGGGACGGGAACTGCCATGCCGCACATCACCGCTTTTGCCAGGAACCAGTGGTACGTCGCCGCCTACAGCCATGAGGTCGGGCGCGAGGAACTGCTCGGCCGGACGATCCTCGGTGAGCCGCTCGTCTTCTACCGGACCGAGGAGGACGGGACGCCCGTCGCCCTCGCCGACCGCTGTGTGCACCGGCGTTTCCCGCTGCACGAGAAGCCGAGCCGGCTCGACGGCGACAGGATCGTGTGCGGGTACCACGGGTTCACGTACGACACGAGCGGCACGTGCGTGTACGTGCCGGGGCAGAAGCGGATACCGCGCACGGCACGGGTGGCCTCCTACCCCGCCGTCGAGCAGGACTCGCTGGTGTGGGTGTGGATCGGCGACCCCGCGCTCGCCGACGCGCGGACCATTCCGCGCGCCCGCCACCTCGACGCACCCGGCTGGGTCACCGTGCGCGGCATGGAGCCCATCGACGCCGACTACGGTCTGCTGGTCGACAACCTCCTCGACCTCTCCCACGAGACGTATCTGCACGGCGGCTACATCGGCACCCCCGAGGTGGCCGAGACGCCGATCACGACCGAGGTCGACGAGGGCGCGGGCATCGTACGGGTCAGCCGGCACATGGACGATGCCGCCTGCCCGCCGTTCTACGCCGCTTCCACCGGCATCGAGGGCCGGATCACGCGCTGGCAGGACATCGAGTACCACGCCCCGTGCCTGTACCTGCTGCACAGCAGGATCGCCCCGGTCGGCGTCGTGCCGGAGGCCGACGGCAGCGACCCGAACGGCTTCCACACCGAGATCACGTACGCCATCACGCCGTCGGGCGACGGGCACGTGTACGACTTCTGGATGGTCTCGCGCGACTGGGCGGTCGAGGACGCCGAGGTCACCGAGTTCCTGCGGGGCAACAACCACACCGTGGTCATGCAGGACGTCGACGCGCTCAACCTGCTGCAGCGGACGCTCGGTTCGGAGCGCACCGGGTACCAGGAGCTGAGCATCAACATCGACACCGGTGGCCTCGCCGCGCGCCGCATCCTGGCCCGGCTGGTCGAGGAGGGCGAGAAGCCCGTGGAGAAGGTCCAGTGAGCGGCAGCCCCACCGGCGAGATCTACCGCATCGACTGGCTGCCGGGCACCGACGTCCTGCACGGCACCTGTCACTGCGGCGCCGAGCACACCGCCCAGGACCCGGTCGAGATGTGGGAGTGGATGCTCGGCCACCCCGAAGGACACCGGCCGCAGGAGAGCAGCGCGTCATGACCGTGTACGAAACCGAACTCGTCGTCGGCCGCCGGGAGTCCGCGGCCGACGGCGTGCTCGCCCTCACCCTGCGCCATCCGCTGGGCGAGGACCTGCCGGCCTGGGAGCCGGGCGCCCATGTCGACGTCGTGCTCGGGCCGGGACTGGAGCGGCAGTACTCGCTGTGCGGGGACCCCGCGGACCGCTCGGCGTGGCGGATCGCCGTGCTGCGGGAGCCGGACGGGCGGGGCGGATCGGCCCATGTGCACGCCCGGCTGGGCGCGGGCGACACGGTGCGGGTGCGCGGGCCGCGCAACCACTTCCGGCTGGATCCCGCCGCCCGCTACCGCTTCGTGGCCGGCGGGATCGGCATCACCCCGATCCTGCCGATGCTCGCCGCGGCCGAGGCGGCGGGCGCGGAGTGGACCCTCATGTACGGCGGTCGTACCCGCGGCTCCATGGCCTTCACGGAGGAGCTGGCGCGGTACGGGGAACGGGTGGCGCTCTGCCCGCAGGACGAGTCCGGGCTGCTGGACCTGGATCGGGTGCTGGCCGGCCTGCCCGCCGACACCCTGGTGTACTGCTGCGGCCCGGGGCCGCTGCTGGACGCGGTCGAGGAGCGCTGCCCGGCCGGGCGGCTGCGCGTCGAGCGGTTCACGCCGAAGGAGCAACAGGGCCGCCCGAACGCCGAGTTCGAGGTCGAGCTGGCGCAGAGCGGACGCACCGTCACCGTCGCGGCGGACGTCTCCGTGCTGGACGCCGTGCGGGCCGCCGGCGTGGAGGTGCTGTTCTCCTGCACCGAGGGCACCTGCGGCACCTGTGAGACCGACGTGCTCGAAGGCGCCCCGGACCACCGCGACTCGGTCCTCACCGACGCGGAACGGCGGAGCGGGGAGACGATGATGATCTGTGTGTCCCGCTGCCGTGGGAAGCGGCTCGTGCTGGACCTGTGATCCCGAGGTCGGAGTCGATCCGGGCGACCGCCGCGAGCAGGTGCGGCAGCAGGTCCCGGCGGATCGACGCGACGGAGTTGCGGCCGGCCGGGACGGCGATGTTGACGGCCGCGACCACCTCGCCGCCCCGGTCGCGCACCGGGGCGGCCACCGACCGGAGCCCCTCCTCCAGCTCCTGGTCGACCAGGGCGTACCCCTGCCGCCGTACCCGGTGAAGTTCCTCCCGCAGGGCGGCGGTCGACATCACGCTGTGTTCCGTCAGGGGGAGCAGCTCGATGCGGGCGAGCCGGGCGTCGATCTCCTCGTCCGGCAGATGGGCGATGATGACCCGGCCCACCGAGGTGACATGGGCCGGGAAACGGGTGCCCACGGTGATCGCCGCCGACATGATGCGGCGGGTGGGCACCCGCGCCACGTAGACGATGTCGTCGCCGTCGAGCACGCACAGCGAGGACGACTCCCGTACCTGCTCGACGAGTTGCTCCAGATGCGGCTCGGCGATCTGCGGCAGCGTGACGCTGGAGAGATAGGAGTAGCCGAGCTCCAGCACACGCGGGGTGAGGCGGAAGAGCCGGCCGTCCTGGTGGACGTAGCCGAGGTCGGCCAGGGTCAGGAGCAGCCGGCGGGCGGCGGCCCGGGTCAGGCCGCAGGTGTCGGCGACCTCGCTCAGGGTGCGCGCGGGATGCTCGGCGTCGAAGGAGCGGATGACGGCGAGGCCGCGTTCGAAGGACCTCACGAAATGCGGTGCGCGGGCTCCTCCGGGCATGGCCCCACCCCCAAAAGTGTCAACAATGTTGTCGGCGAACCCATTGACCGGACCCGTTGCGGCTTCTACCTTCCCGCTGGCAGGGCTGCGCACTACTGTGCGCCTTGCGCACGACCTGTCGGAACACCGCTGCACCCGTTCTCTGCACAGGAGGAGTCATGCGCCGTCTGATCGCCGGTCTCACGACCGGCACGTTCCTGCTCGCCGCGACGGCCTGCGGCTCGTCCGGGGGCTCCGGCTCCTCGGGCGGCGGCACCACGACCGGCGGCACCACGACCATCAAGGTCAGCACCATCCCCATCGTCGACACCGCCCCGCTCTACGTCGGCCAGGCCAAGGGCTTCTACGCCAAGCACGGACTGAAGCTCACCATCAGCCTGGCGCAGGGCGGCGCGGCCATCGTGCCCGGCGTGGTCAGCGGCCAGTACCAGTTCGGCTTCTCCAACGTCACCTCGCTGCTGATCGCGCAGACCAACAACGTTCCGGTGAAGGCCGTGGCCGAGGGCGTGAACTCCACCGGCAAGGAGGACGCCGACTTCTGCGGCCTGGTCGTCCCCAAGAGCAGCAAGATCACCTCGGCCAGGCAGCTCGCGGGCAAGAAGGTCGCCGTCAACAACCTCAACAACATCGGCGACACGACCGTGCGCGCCTCGGTCCGCAAGGCCGGCGGCGACCCCTCGAAGATCAAGTTCGTCGAGCTGCCCTTCGACCAGATGCCGGCCGCGCTCGACAAGGGCCAGGTGGACGGCGCCTTCATCGTCGAACCCGCGTTCACCCAGGCCAAGAGCGAGGGCGCGAAGAACGTCGGCTCCCCCTTCGTCGACGCCGCCGAGAATCTGACCGTCGCCATGTTCTTCACCTCCCAGCAGTACGCGCAGAAGAACCCCGACGTGGTGAAGAGGTTCCAGGAGGCGACCAAGGAGGCCCTGGCCTACTCCGACAAGAACCCGGACGAGGTCCGCAAGATCGTCGGCACGTACACCAAGATCCCCTCGGCGCTGCTGTCCAAGCTGACGCTGCCGCGCTGGCCCCAGGAACCGAACAAGGCCTCCATCGAGACGCTGGCCAAACTGGGCGAGCAGGACGGCCTGTTCAAGACGTCGCCGGACGTCGACAAGCTGATGCCGTGAAAGGGCTGAACACCGCACTCGGTGCGGCCGGGCTCGCGGTCTTCCTCGCCCTGGGCGAGGTGGTGCCGCGGCTCGGCCTCGTCAAGGAGAGCTACTTCCCGCCCACCAGCCGCGTCGCCTCCGCCCTGGGCGACGAGTTCGGCGACGGCGCGTTCTGGTCGGCGCTCGGCGACACCCTCACCGGCTGGGCGATCGGCCTCGCGATCGCGGTCGGCGCGGGCGTCGTCGTGGGCGTCGTGCTGTCCGTCGTGCCGTATCTGCGCGAGGCGACGGCCTCGACGGTGGAGTTCCTGCGCCCGATCCCCTCGGTCGCCCTGATCCCGCTGGCGGTGCTGCTGTACGGCACCGAACTGCGTTCCGTCCTGCTGCTCGTGGTCTACGCGTCGTTCTGGCAGGTGCTCATCCAGACGCTCTACGGCGTCCAGGACGTCGACCCGGTCGCCGACGAGACGGCACGGTCGTACGGTCTGGGCACCTGGGCGCGGGTCCGCCATGTGCTGTGGCCCACCGCGCTGCCGTACGTCATGACAGGTGTGCGGCTGGCCGCGGCGGTGGCGCTGATCCTCGCCATCACCGCCGAACTCGTCATCGGGGCACCGGGGCTGGGCCAGCAGATCGCGGTCGCGCAGAGCTCGCAGGCCGTTCCGGAGATGTACGCGCTGATCGTCGTCACCGGGCTGCTGGGGCTGCTCATCAACGTCGGGGCGCGCACGGTGGAACGGCGGGCGCTGGCCTGGCACCAGTCGGTGCGCGGGGAGGTGGCGGTGTGATCGGCCGGGTGCTGCTGAAGGTGCTGCTGGCACTCGCGCTGCCCGCGGTGCTGGTCGCCGCGTGGTGGGCCGCCTCCAGCGGCAGCGCGAACCCCTACTGGCCGCCGCTGCGGACGATCCTGAAGACCTTCCCGGACGTCTGGACCGGCGAGCGGCTGCGCTCCGACGTGCTGCCGAGTCTGCTCAGGCTGCTCGCGGGCTACGCGACGGCGGCCGTCGCCGGCATCGCGCTCGGCACGGTCATCGGCTCCTACCGGCGGGTGCGGGCGTTCTGCGAACCGGTCCTGGAGTTCCTGCGCGCCGTCCCGCCGCCCGTACTGGTCCCGGTCATCATGCTGTTCGCGGGCATCGGCGACGCGATGAAGGTCGTCGTGATCGCCAGCGGCTGTGTGTGGCCGATCCTGCTCAACACGGTCGAGGGTGTGCGCGCCGTCGACCCGGTGATGCTGGAGACGGCCCGTTCCTACGGCATCACCGGCGCCGCCCGGCTGCGCACCCTGGTGCTGCCGTCGGCCGGCCCGCAGATCTTCGCGGGGCTGCGCCAGTCACTGTCCATCGGCATCATCCTGATGGTCATCAGCGAGATGTTCGCGGCCAGCGACGGCATCGGCTTCACCGTCGTGCAGTTCCAGCGCAGCTTCGCCATCCCCGACATGTGGACCGGCATCCTCGTCCTCGGCCTGCTCGGCTTCCTGCTCTCCGTCGTCTTCCAGCTCGCCGAACGGCGGGTGCTGGCCTGGTACCACGGCCTGCGCGCCGCCACCCGGCGGTCCTCGTGAACATCGTGAAAGGGCGGTCCATGGACGCACTGCTCGACGTATCCGGCCTGCGGAAGGCCTACGAGGGCTCGGGCCGCCGTGTGGAGGCGGTGCGCGACCTGACCTTCACGGTGGAGGCCGGCGAACTCGTCTGCGTCGTCGGCCCGTCCGGCTGCGGCAAGACCACCCTGCTGAAGTGCCTGGGCGGACTGCTCACCCCGACGGCCGGCCAGGTGCTGCTGGCGGGGAGGCCGGTGACCGGGCCGCCGCCCGGGATGGCCTTCGTCTTCCAGGAGTACGGGCGCAGCCTCTTCCCCTGGATGCGGGTCGCCGAGAACGTCGAACTCCCGCTGAAGCAGAAGAAGATGACCAAGTCGCGGCGCAAGGAGCTGGTGGCGGACGCGCTGGACTCGGTCGGCCTCGCGGACGCCGCCGGAGCCTATCCCTGGCAGCTGTCCGGCGGCATGCAGCAGCGCGTGGCCATCGCCCGCGCCCTCGCCCACGAACCCGACATCCTGCTGATGGACGAGCCGTTCGCGGCGGTCGACGCGCAGACCCGCGCGGATCTGGAGGATCTCGTACGGGGCCTGTGGCGCGAGCGCGGCATCACGATCCTGTTCGTCACCCACGACATCGACGAGGCGGTGTACCTGGGCGAGCGGGTGGTCGTCCTGTCCGCCTCCCCCACCGTCGTGCAGGAGCAGCTGAAGGTCGATCTCCCGGACGAACGCGACCAGTTGCACACCCGTGTGGCCCCGCGCTTCGCCGAACTGCGGACCCATGTCTACGAACAGATCCAGTCGGCGAAGCGCGGGCCCGGACCGACGGCGCTCACGAAGTCGGATAAGCCTCCACCTCACTGAACTGACCGGCGGGCCAGCCGGTGTTGGCGCTCACCGTCAGTCTCAGACGGCGCAGGTTCGTGCTCGCGGGCAGTGCGATCGTGGCCGTGTTGCCGGCGGCCGGGTCGAAGCGGTAGCCGGTGGAGCCGACGACCGTCGAGTACGTGGAGCCGTCCGTGCTGCCCAGCACGGTGATGGTCTGCGTGCGTGCGCCCCAGGCGGACGACGGCGGCAGCTTCAGCACCAGGCGGCGCACGGCCTGGACGGAGCCGAGGTCGACCGTCAGGGACTGCGGGAAGGCGTTGTTGGCCGACTCCCAGTAGCTGTTGGCGTCGCCGTCGACCGCCTTGCCCGGCGTGTAGACGTCCTGCGAGCCCGTGGCGGTGGCCGGGCGGCCCTCGGCGAGGTTGCGGCCCGGGTCCGGGTCCGTGTTGCCCTGACCGGGCTGCGGCCAGGCCGAGCAGTCGCTCCAGGTGCTGCTCCAGCCGGAGTTGCCGCCGCCGTCGTTGACGGTGAACGAACCGGAGCCCGCGGGATAGGGGCAGTTGTAGATGCCGGCCGCGCCGACCCCGGTGGCCTGGACGTCGCTGAACCTCGCCGAGCCCTGCGTCTCCGCCTGGACGACGACCGTGCCGGTGTTGCGCACCGTCGCCCCGCTGATGTTGACGCCGCCGACCGGGTGGCCGTGGCCGCCGCCGGAGACGAACTCGAAGGCGCTGTAGGGGCTGTCGGTGATCGTCGTGTCGGTGATGTTCACCGTCGCGTCGATCGCGCTGTCGTAGGAGTCGACGCGCAGCGCGCCCATCGGGTGGTTCCAGTTGGGGTTGATCGCGCCGGTGCGCACCAGGGTGTTGCCGGCGACCGTGATCGTGCCGGACAGCGGGGAGAAGGGGTCGAGGAACTTCTGGTTGGAGATCGCGATGCCGCTGCCGAGGGCGTTGGTGTCGGAGACCAGGTTGTTCCGGACGGCGATGTCGGTGCCGCCGTAGATCGCGATGCCGTTGGCGAGGTTGGGCTGCGAGATGGTGTTGTTCTCGAAGCTGCTGTTGCTGTCCGCGCCGTTCAGCGACCACATGGCGAGCGAGTCGTCGCCCTGGTTGCGCAGGAAGTTGTTGCGGACGCGGACCCCGTGCGCGTTGCCGTTGAGGTTGAGGCCGTCGGCAGTGGTGTCGAGGATGCGGTTGTTCTCGACGACCAGGTTGTCGTTGTCGCCCGTCAGCCACAGGCCGACCTTCATGTGCTGCACCCACATGCCGGAGACCGAACTGTTGGGCCCGAGGCAGCCGTTGACGAAGTTGTCCGGGTTGGAGTCGACCCGCTCGGTGACGTCGCCGAGCACCGCGAAGTCCTTGATGTGCACGCTCCCGGAGGAGCGGGACTGGTCGATGAAGCGGGAGGTGTGCACGGTCGAGTACCAGCTGCCCGCGCCCTGGAGCGTGACGTTCTGTACGCCGCTGAGCGAGGACGTCAGCCTGTAGTCGCCCGGCGGGATCCACACCACTCCCCCCTGGGCGGCGGCGATCGCGTCCCGGAAGGCCTGCGTGGAGTCGCCGTTGCCGGTGGGGTCGGCGCCCTTGGCGGTGACCGACACCGAACCCGCGGGCTGGGTGGCGGCCGCGTCGACCTGCTCGAAGTCCGCCACGTCGACGGTGACCTGGGTGCCGGTCGACTGGAAGGCGACCTTGTCGCCCGGCTGGACGCTCCGCCCGAGCAGCATCCGCGCGTTGTCGAAGAAGTGGTGCGTCTTCGCGCCGGCGATCCAGCCGGTGTCGATGTAGGAGTACCTGGAGGTCACCGGAAGCGTCTTGGCGAGTCTGGTGCCGTTGACGTAGACGTCGAGCGAGCCGGACTGGCCGTCCGGGACGCTGTAGGAGACGTTCACCGCGTTGCTCGCGCGCGGCACGGTGAACTCCACGCGCCGGCCGGAGTCCAGCCGGACGGCCTGGCGTCCCGACGCCTCGGAGGCGACGGTGCCCTGGGTGTAGTCGGGGCCGATCTTCGTGCCGTTGGTGGTGGCGGACTCGGCCTCCACGGAGGTGAAGGGCAGGTCGGCGCCGGCCGCCGCGTGGGCGGCGGGCGCGACGGCCGTGAGCAGTCCGGCGGAGAGGGCGACCACCATGGCTGCTGGCATGCCCCTGACAGTCTTGTGCATGTGCGGGTCCCTTCGTGTGGGGGTGTGGGGGTGGGGAGAGGGAGGTGGGGAGAGGAGGGTGAGGAGCGGGAGTGCGCGGGCGCGGGCGGGGGCGGCTCAGCCGCGCAGCCAGACGGCGGTGTCCTTCGGCAGCCGCCCGCCGGCGTCCAAGGGGCCGCTGCCGAGCAGGAGTTCGGTGTGGCCGGGCAGCTCGGCGGGGGTGTCCGCGAGGTTCACCACGCACACGGCGTCGCCGCGGCCGAAGGCCAGGACCCCCTCCGGGGCGGGCAGCCAGGTCAGCGGCCCGCCGCCGAAGACCGGGCGCAGCCGGATGCCCGCGCGGTAGAGGGCGAGCATCGAGCCGGGGTCGGCGGCCTGGAGGTCGGCGGCGTACGCGGACCAGCCGGCGGGCTGCGGCAGCCACGGCTCCTGCCGCGAGCCGAAGCCCGCGTACGGCGTCTCGGCGGCCCAGGGCAGGGGGACCCGGCAGCCGTCGCGGCCTGGGTCGGTGCCGCCGGAGCGCAGATACATGGGGTCCTCGATGCGCTCGCGCGGGATGTCGGCCTCGGGCAGGCCGAGCTCCTCGCCCTGGTAGACGTAGACGGCGCCGGGCAGGGCGAGGGAGAGCAGGGCGGCGGCGCGGGCGCGCCGGGTGCCGAGAGCCAGGTCGGTCGGGGTGCCGAAGGACTTGGCCGCGAAGTCGAAACCGGTGTCGGCGCGGCCGTAGCGGGTGACCGTCCGCGTGACGTCGTGGTTGCACAGCACCCAGGTGGCCGGCGCGCCCACCGGGGCGTGCTCGGCCAGCGTGGTGTCGATCGAGGTGCGCAGGCCCCGCGCGTCCCAGGGGCAGGACAGGAAGGAGAAGTTGAAGGCCGTGTGCAGTTCGTCGGGGCGCAGGTAGCGGGCGAAGCGCTCGGCGTCGGGCAGCCACACCTCGCCGACGAACACGCCGTCGTACTCGTCGGCCACCGCACGCCAGGAGCGGTAGATGTCGTGCAGTTCGTCGCGGTCGACGAAGGGGCTGGGGTCGCGTCCCTCGACGAAGTCGGGCAGCGCGGGGTCCTTGGCGAGCAGGGCCGCCGAGTCGATACGGACGCCCGCCACCCCGCGCTCGAACCAGAACCGGAGGATGTCCTCGTGCTCCTGGCGGACGGCCGGGTGGGTCCAGTTCAGGTCGGGCTGCTCGGGCGTGAACAGATGCAGGTACCACTCCCCGTCGGGCAGCCGGGTCCACACCGGCTCGGTGGAGCCCACGAACTGCGACGGCCAGTCGTTGGGCGGGAGTTGGCCGTGTGCGCCGCGCCCGGGCCGGAAGTGGAACAGATCGCGCTCCGGACTGCCCGGGCCGGCGGCGAGCGCGGCCCGGAACCAGGGGTGCTGGTCGGAGACGTGGTTGGGCACGATGTCGACGATGGTGCGGATGCCCAGTTCGCGGGCCTCGGCGATCAGCTTCTCCGCCTCGGCGAGGGTGCCGAAGGCCGGGTCGATCGCGCGGTAGTCGGCGACGTCGTAGCCGCCGTCCTTCATCGGCGACAGGTACCAGGGGGTGAACCACAGGGCGTCGACGCCGAGTTCGGCCAGGTACGGCAGTCTGGAGCGGACGCCCGCGAGGTCACCGGTGCCGTCGCCGTCGCCGTCGGCGAAGCTGCGGACGTACACCTGGTAGATGACGGCGGAGCGCCACCACTCCCGCACGTCCGTCGGGTCGTTCGAGTCCTTCTGGGCAGGGGTGGGCTGTCCCACTGTGCATGCCTTTCTGTCGAAGGGAGGGCGTCAGCCCTTCGTGCTGCCCGCGCTGATCCCGGCGATGATGTGCCGCTGGAAGATGAGGAACAGCCCGACCATCGGAATGCTGGCGATGACCATGGCGGCGATGAGCACGGTGAGCTGGATGTTCTGCGACAGCTGGACGAGTGCCACGCTGATCGGCTGTTTGTCGGTGTCGGAGAAGACCATCAGCGGCCACAGGAAGTCCTGCCACACGGCGACCAGCGCGAAGATCGACACGACGCCGAGGACCGGCCGCGACATGGGCAGCACGATCGACCAGAGGGTGCGCAGCTTTCCGGCGCCGTCCATCTCGGCGGCCTCCAGCACATCGCGGGGAAGCTGGTCGAAGAACCGCTTGAGCAGATAGAGGTTGAAGGCGTTGGCGACGGCCGGCAGCCAGATGGCCAGCGGGTCGTTGAGCAGGCTGGTGTGCAGGAGCGGCAGGTCGGCGACGGTCAGGTACTTCGGTACGACGAGGGCCTGTGCCGGGACCATCAGCGTGGCGAGGATGCCGCCCAGGATCACGTTGCCGAAGGCGGGCCTGAGCTTGGACAGGGCGTAGGCGGCGGCCGTGCAGAAGACGATCTGGAACGCCCAGGCGCCGGCCGCCTGGACCACCGTGTTCCACAGGTGCTGCGGCAGTTGCATCAGGTCCCAGGCGTCGGTGTAGCCGCTGAGGTGCCAGTCCTCCGGGACCAGGGTGGGTGGGGTCTGGGCGATCTCGTCGGGCGACTTGAGGGCGCCGGTCACCATCCAGTACACGGGGAAGAGGAAGGCGAGGGCGAAGAGCAGGACGACGGTCGCGAAGACGGTCCAGTAGACGGCCTTGCCGCGCGGGCGGGCGAGCGTCGCCGGCGAGACGAGGGTGCGGATGGCGCTCATGCGTCGTCCTCCCCGGAGCGGGTGAGCCGCAGGTAGACGGCGGCGAAGGCGCCGAGCAGCACCAGGAGCATCACGCTGAGCGCGCAGGCGCCGCCGAAGTCGTTGTAGAGGAAGGCGTACTTGTAGATCAGGTACAGGACGGTGACCGTGGCGTTCTCCGGACCGCCGCCCGTGATCACGAACGGTTCGGTGAAGACCTGCATCGTCGCGATGACCTGAAGCAGCATCAGCATCAGGATGACGAAGCGGGTCTGCGGGATCGTCACGTGCCGGATGCGCTGCAGCAGGCCCGCGCCGTCCAGTTCGGCGGCCTCGTACAGCTCGCCGGGGATGGACTGCAGGGCGGCCAGGTAGATCAGGACGGTGCCGCCCATGTTGGCCCAGGTGGCCACGATCACCAGGGAGACGAGGGCGGTGTCGGCGCCGTTGGACCAGTTCGAGGTCGGCAGGTGCAGGAAGCGCAGCGCCTCGTTGGCGAGTCCGGCCCCGGGGTCGTAGAACCACTTCCACAGCAGGGCGCTGACCACCGGCGGGATCATCACCGGGAGGTAGACCACGACTCTGAAGAAGGCCTTGGCGTGGCGCAGTTCGTTGAGCACGAGGGCCATCACGAAGGGGATCGCGAAGCCGATCAGCAGGGCCAGCAGCGTGAAGGTGAAGGTGTTGCGCCAGGCGGCGGTGAACTCCGGGTCGTGCCAGACCCGGGTGAAGTTGGCGGTGCCGACCCACTCGGGCGAGGAGCCCGGCGTGTACCTCTGGAAGGCGATCACGACCGCCCGGATCGCCGGGTACCAGGAGAACAGGGCGAAGCAGACCAGACCGCCGAGGAGGAAGGCGTAGGCGCGGGCCTGGTCGGCGAGGCGGCGCCGCCTCCGGTCCCCTGCCGGGGGCGGCGCCTGCACCGGGCGTACGGCGACCTTGCCGATCGGTCGCCGCTCGGCCGTCTTCATCATGCTCAGCCCCGCGCCAGGATGCTGTCGATCTTGCCGGAGGCTTCCTTGAGCAGTTGGTCGATGTTCGCGTCCTTCTTGGTGAGGACGGCGGAGACGGCGCCGTCGAGGACGGAGTAGATCTGCTGCGCGCTCGGCGGCTCGATCTTCATCTGCAGCTGCTGGTTGCCGTCGAGGAAGGACTGGTAGTTCTCCACCGGCACATTGGCGTTGGCCTTCTTGACCTGCTGGTCCTTGGCGTCGGCGGCGCCGGTGAACAGGCGCGGCTCGGGCAGGCCGACGGGTGCGTCCGCCTTCTTGGCGCGGGCGTAGTCGCCGAGGAAGCCGTCGCCGGGGGTGAGGAACATGGAGTCGAGCCACTTCAGGCCGGCCCGGATCTGGGCCGGCGTGTCGTGCCGGTTGAACATGTAGCCGTCGCCGCCGATGAGCGTGCCCTTACCGCCGGGCATCGGGGCGAGCGCGAGGTCCTTGTAGTTGCCGCCCTTCTCCTTGACCAGGATGGGGATGTTGTCGGGGGCGGAGAGATACATGCCGAGCTTGCCCGAACCCATCATCTGCTGCACGTCGTTGATGACGAGGAGCTGCTTGCTGCCCATCGAGTTGTCGGTCCAGCGCATGTCGTGCAGGTTCTGCAGCACGGCGTGGCCCTCGGGGGTGTCGATGGAGGCCTTCTTGCCGTCGGCGCTCACGACGTCGCCGCCCTGGGAGTACATCTCGGCGGTGAAGTGCCAACCGCCCTGGTTCTGGGCGCTGTAGTCGGCGTACCCGACGGTGCCGCCGCCGAGCGCGGCGATCTTCTTGGCGTCGGCGCGGACCTCGTCCCAGGTGGCCGGGGGCTTGTCGGGGTCGAGGCCGGCCTTCTGGAAGAGCTTGCGGTTGTAGATCAGGCCCATCGAGTAGCCGGTGCGCGGGATGCCGTAGATCTTGCCGTCGACGGTGTAGATGTCGCGCAGCTGCTTCTGGATCGTGCCGTAGCTCTTCAGCTCCTTGATGTACGGGGTGAGATCGGCCGCCTGGTTGATGTCGACCACGTGCTTGGCGTCGGTGAAGTACGTGTAGAAGACGTCCTCCATCTGGCCGCCGGCGAGCTTGGCGTCGAACGTCTTCGGGTCCTGGCAGGGGAACGCGTCGTGGGCGACGACGTCGATGTCCGGGTTCTGCTTCTCGAAGGCGGCGACGTCCTGCTCGAAGAACCCGCGGTCGACCTTGGCGCTCTTGGGCGGCTCGCAGTTGACCGTGATGCGCGTGGTGCCGCTGGAGGAGTCGTCGTCGCTGGATCCGCAGGCGGACGCGGTCAGAGCGAGCGAACAGACGCCGAGTGCGGCGAAGGTACGGCGGAACCCGGTGCTTGTCATCGGTGGACCCCTCTGGGCAGGAGCGGTGGGCGACGCACACTCAAGCACCGCCGACATCCGAACGCAAGATGTCGCGCGCAATTTGAAATTATTCGACAGCCGAGTGGATCTCAGGCACGCGGCGCCTGCGCGGTCGACCCCCTGACCACCAGCTCGGGCTCGAACAGCAGCTCCTCGGCCGCTACGGAACTGCCGTTGATCTGTGCGTTCAGCAGCTCCACGGCCGCTCTGCCCATGGCCTCGATGGGCTGGCGGACCGTGGTCAGCGCGGGCTCGGTGCAGTTCATCAGCGCGGAGTCGTCGTAGCCGACGACCGAGACCTGAGCGGGGACGCCGAGCCCCTTGCGGCGCGCGGCCCGGATCACCCCGAGGGCGAGGGGGTCGCTGGCGCAGATGAAGCCGGTGACGCCCCGCTCGATGAGCCGGGAGGCCGCCGCGTGCCCGCCCTCGATGGAGAACATGGCCCGGGCGACGCACTCGTCCGGGATGTCGGCCATGCCCCGGGCGGCGGCGAGCTTGCGCTCCGAGGGCATGTGGTCGGACGGGCCCAGCACCAGCCCGATCCGCTCGTGGCCGAGGGAGGCCAGGTGCCGCCAGGCCTGTTCCGTCGCCACCGCGTCGTCGCAGGAGACGCCCGGGAAGCCGAGGTCGCCGATGGAGGCGTTGACCAGCACGACCGGGATGTTGCGCTCGGCCAGCCGCCGGTAGTGGTCGTGCGGGGCGTCCGCCTGGGCGTACAGCCCGCCGGCGAAGACGACGCCGGAGACCTGCTGCTGCAGCAGCAGCTCCACGTAGTCCGCCTCCGAGACACCGCCCTTGGTCTGCGTGCACAGCACCGGCGTCAGGCCGAGCTGGGCCAGGGCGCCGCCGATCACCTCGGCGAACGCCGGGAAGATCGGGTTCTGCAGCTCGGGCAGCACGAGGCCCACGAGCCGGGCGCGTTCACCGCGCAGCTGGGTGGGCCGTTCGTAGCCGAGGACGTCCAGGGCGGAGAGCACCGCCTGCCGGGTGGACTCGGAGACCCCCGGTTTGCCGTTGAGCACCCGGCTGACCGTGGCCTCGCTGACCCCGACCTTCTTCGCCACCTCAGCAAGTCGTCGCGTCATGGGCGCAAGAATAGCGCAAGAAATGCAAACAGCTTGCGTAATGCCGTCAGTGGGCCGCCCACAGGCCGCGGACGTGCCCGAGATGCCTGGTCATGACCTCGTGCACGCCCTGCGCGTCGCGCGCGAGCAGCACGTCGAGAAGCTCGAGATGCTCCTCCGCGGAGGCCCCCAGCCGCCCCGCCTCGACCAGGGCGGTCAGCCCGTACAGCCGCGAACGGCGCCGCAGGTCCCGGACGACCTCCACGAGGTGGTCGTTGCCCGCCAGGGCGAGCAGGCCCAGATGGAAGGCCAGGTCGGCCTCGATGTACGCGATGAGGTCGCCCTTCGCGGCCGAGTCGACGATCTCCACGGCGAGCGGGCGCAGCGCCTCCAGGTCGCCGGCGTCGGCCGTGGCCGCGAGCCCCACCGTCGTCGGGATCTCGATCAGCGACCGGACGTGCTTGTACTCGTCGAGCTGCCGGTCGGACACGGCGGTGACCCGGAAGCCCTTGTTCGGGACGATGTCGACCATGCCCTCCTTCACCAGTTCGAGCATCGCCTCGCGCACCGGGGTCGCGGAGACGCCCAGGCGCGGGGCGAGGGCGGGCGCCGAGTACACCTCGCCCGGGAGCAGTTCGCCGGCGATCAGGGCGGCCCGCAGCACGTCCACGACGCGTTCGCGGAAGTTGGGCGTCCGGCCGCCGAGCGGCGGCAGCGCCGGGCGTTTCTGCGGGGCCATGATGATCGTCCTCCTCGGGCCACCCGACATTATCGACGGCGCCTACAGCACGAAGCCCGCGGGGAAGGGGTCCTCGGGGTCCAGCAGGTACTGGGCGGTGCCGGTGATCCAGGCGCGGCCGGTGAAGCTGGGCAGCACGGCGGGCCGGCCCGCCACCTCGGTCGTGCCGAGGAGCCGGCCGGTGAACCGGGTGCCGATGAACGACTCGTTCACGAACTCGGTGTGCAGCGGGAGTTCGCCGCGCGCGTGCAGCTGGGCCATGCGCGCGCTCGTCCCGGTGCCGCACGGCGAGCGGTCGAACCAGCCGGGGTGGATCGCCATCGCGTGCCGCGACAGCCGCGCGGTCGCGCCCGGAGCGAGCAGGTGCACGTGGTGGCAGCCGTGGATGGACGCGTCCTCCGGGTGCACCGGCTCGTCCTCGGCGTTGACGGCGTCCATCAGGGACAGGCCCGCCGCGAGGATGTCGTCCTTGCGGGAGCG
Source organism: Streptomyces sp. NPDC101225 (assembly GCF_044767585.1). Classification (NCBI taxonomy): domain Bacteria; kingdom Bacillati; phylum Actinomycetota; class Actinomycetes; order Kitasatosporales; family Streptomycetaceae; genus Streptomyces; species Streptomyces sp. NPDC101225. The sequence continues at coordinate 293,591 of NZ_JBIWOE010000008.1, read as the reverse complement.
GTCGAAGGGGAGGCCGAACTGCTCCAGCGGCAGGATGGCGTAGAAGTTCCCGCCGTAGGCGAGGTCGTAGGTCACCGAACGTCCGTCGGCCAGGGTCGCCCTGCGGTCGAGTGCGACCGCGAACGACGGTACGTTCCTGAGCGTCACCGCCTTGGCCGCGCCGCCCTCCACCGCGACCTCGGCGACGACGAGTCCGGCCGGGGTGTCCAGCCGGATGGTGGTGACCGGTTCGACGGCCTCCACCATGCCGGTCTCCACCAGCACCGTCGCGACGCCGATCGTGCCGTGCCCGCACATGGGCAGATAGCCGGAGACCTCGATGTAGACGACGCCCCAGTCGCAGTCGTCCCGGGCCGGCGGCTGCAGGATCGCGCCGCTCATCGCGGAGTGCCCGCGCGGCTCGTTCATCAGCAACTGCTTGATGTCGTCGCGGTGTTCGCGGAAGTACAGCCGCCGCTCGTTCATCGTCGCGCCGGGGATGGTGCCGATCCCGCCGGTGATCACCCGGGTCGGCATGCCCTCGGTGTGCGAGTCGACGGCGTGCAGGACGAGTCTGCTGCGCACGGCCCTACGCCAGCCCGGCCGCGACGGCCTGCTCGGTGGCGGCCCGCACCGCGGCCGCCTGCTCCGGCAGCAGCGGCACGCGCGGCGGCCGGCAGCCGCCGCCGTGGCGCCCCACGATGTCCATGGACAACTTGATGGCCTGCACGAACTCCACCTTCGAATCCCAGCGCAGCAGCGGGTGCAGCTGCTCGTACAGCTTCTTGGCCGTGCCCAGGTCCCCCGCGACGGCCGCGCGGTACAGCTCGACGCTCGACCTCGGCAGCGCGTTCGGGTAACCGGCCACCCAGCCCTTCGCGCCCGCGATCGCCAGCTCCAGCAGCACGTCGTCGGCACCGACCAGCAGGTCCAGTTCCGGGGCGAGTTCGGCGATGCGGTAGGCGCGCCGGACGTCCCCTGAGAACTCCTTGACGCCCTGGATGTACCCCTCGCCGTGCAGCTCGGCGAGGAGTTCGGGCACGAGGTCGACCTTGGTGTCGACGGGGTTGTTGTACGCCACGACCGGAACGCCCGCCTTCGCGACCTCCGCGTAGTGGGCGAGCACGGCACGCTCGTCGGCGCGGTAGGCGTTGGGCGGCAGCAGCATCACGGCCTCGCAGCCGGCGTCGCGGGCCTGCTCGGTCCAGCGGCGGGCCTCCGCGGAACCGTAGGCGGCGACGCCGGGCATCACGCGCTCCCCGCCGACCGCGCCGACGGCCGTCTCGACGACCCGGGCCCGCTCCTCGGGGGTGAGCACCTGGTACTCCCCCAGCGAGCCGTTGGGCACGACGCCGTCGCAGCCGTTCGCCACGAGCCAGGCGCAGTGCTCGGCGTACCGGTCGTGGTCCACGGAGAGGTCGTCGTTCAGCGGCAGCGCCGTGGCGACGAGGACGCCGCGCCAGGGACGTCGGTCGGTCATGAGGGCCCTCCATCGGTGGGGTGGGTGTGCTCGTGGTGCGTCGGGCGTGGGTGTGCGCGGGCGAGGACGCCGAGCGGGACGGGACGAGCGAACGGGCTTGTGGACGGCGTGGGTTCGCACCCGGCGAGGCCGGCCGCCCCGGGTGCGCAGACGCGGCCCTGGCACCAGCCCATGCCGGCCCGGGTCAGCAGCTTCACCGTGCGCAGGTCGCCCGCGCCGAGCTCTCCGACGGCGCCGCGGATCGCGCCGGCGGTGACCTCCTCGCAGCGGCACACCACGGTGTCGTCGCGGACCTGCTCCGTCCAGTGCGCGGGCGGTGCGTACACGGCATCGAGTACGGCGGCGAACTCCCTGAGCCGCGTGCGGGACATGGCGGCGCCGGCCCACTCACGCGGGTCCGGTTCGCGGCCGCGGAGGCGGGCCGCGGCCGAACGCCCGGCGATGTGCCCCTCGGCCAGCGCGAGGCCCGAGCCGCCGACGCCGGTGGCCTCTCCCGCGGCCCAGACGCCCGGCACGTCGGTGCGCTGTTCGCCGTCGACGTGCACGGCCGGCCCGTCGAGGCGGCAGCCGAGCGCCTCGGCGAGATCGGTGTGCGGCAGCATGCCGTGGCCGACGGCGAGGGTGTCGCACGGGATGCGGCGCCCGGTGCCGCGCCCGACCCGCCCGTCGCCGTCCAGCGCGGCCACCGTCACCGCCTCCAGGCGGTCGCCGCCGTGCGCCTCGACGACGGTGTGCCGGGCAAGTGTGCGCACCCGGTGCCGGAGCAGCCGGGCGGCGTATCCGGCCCCTTCGGCGACCTTGCCCGGCCGGGCGGCCAGCGTCCGGGTCCGCCGCAGGAAGGCGGCGGGAGCCGCGGACTCGACGAGGGCCGCGACCTCCACTCCGGCCGCGGCGAGACCGGCCGCCACGGGCAGCAGCAGCGGCCCGGTCCCGGCGACGACGGCGCTGCGGCCCGGCACCACGAGCGCCCCCTTGAGCAGGGCCTGCGCGCCGCCCGCGGTGACGACTCCGGGGAGGGTCCAGCCGGGGAAGGGCAGCACCTTCTCGTATCCGCCGGTGGCCAGGAGGACGGCGTCGGCGTCCACGGTCGTCGCGTCCCGCGGTTCGGGGCCGAGGAGGGCGTGCACGGTGAATCGACCGGACTCCCCTCCCTCCGGCGGCCGTTCGACGAACCAGACCTGATGATCCGTCAAATGCCGTACGGAACCTGCCTTCACATGTGCCGCGAGGGCGTCGCGCAGCCGCTCCCACGTCCGCCAGTCGTGGTGCAGCGCCTGCGGCCGGCTCGCGCGCAGCCCGGCGGCAGGCTGCCGGTAGAACTGGCCGCCCGCCTGAGAGGCCGCGTCGACCAGCGTGACCCGGATACCGTGGGCCGCGGCGGCCACGGTCGCGGCGAGACCGGCCGGGCCCGCGCCGATCACCGCGAGGTGGGGGGCCTCGCCGGGGTGTTCAGTCATGGTGGCCCGTCCCCTCCTGCGTACGGATCGCGTCGCCGGGTTGCAGGGTGACCAGGCAGGCCCGCAGGCCCGGCCGGTCGTTGACGGTCACCAGGCAGTCGAAACAGACGCCGATCCCGCAGAACACCCCGCGTGGGCGCCCCGCGCCGCGCGTGGTGCGCCACGAGGTGATGCCCGCGCTCCACAGCGCGGCGGCGACCGTCCGGCCGGGCAGCGCCTCGATCTCGCGGCCGTCCAGGGTGACCGTGAAGGCGGGGCCCGGGCGGGCGCCGGCCAGGTCGAGCGGGGAGTTCACGCGGCCTCCTCGGCGAAGCGGTCGGGGCTGAAGGGCGTCAGGTCCAGATCGGGTGTCCTCCCGGTGAGCACCTGCGCGACCAGGGATCCGGTGCCGGTGGACAGGCCGATCCCGGCGCCCTCGTGGCCGCAGGCGTGGAAGAGGCCCGGGACCCGCGGATCGGGACCGACGGCCGGGAGGTGGTCGGGCAGGTAGGGGCGGAAGCCGAGATAGGCGCGGATGGCGTGGACGTCGGCCAGGAAGGGGAACAGCCGTGTCGCGTCCGCCGCCAGGGCGCGTAGGGCGGGCAGCGAGAACGACCGGTCGAAGCCGACCCGTTCACGGCTCGCGCCGATCAGGATCGGTCCGGCGGCCGTGCCCTCCACGACCGGTGACGTCTGCAGGACGGCCGAGTCGCTGGCCACGTCGGCCACGTAGCCGGCGGCGTACACCTTGTGGTGGACCAGGCGCGGCAGGGGCTCGGTGACGAGGACGAAGCCGCGCCGCGGCAGGACGGGAAGGACGGCTCCGGCGAGGGCGGCGACCTCGCCGCCCCAGGTGCCCGCCGCGTTGACGAGCGCCGGGGCGTGGAGGTCGCCGCGGTCGGTGCGGACGCCGAGCACCGCGCCCTCGGGGCCCCGCAGGACACCCGTCACCCTCCGGCCGGTCAGCAGGCGCGCCCCCGAGGCCCGTAGCAGATGCGCGGCGGCCAGGGCGGGCATCACCTGGGCGTCCTGCGGATAGTGCACGGCTCCCGGCAGTCCCGGGGCGAGGTGGGGTTCGAGGGCGTACAGGGCGTCGCCGTCGACCGGTTCGGCCGAGACTCCCGCGGCGCGCTGCCCGGCGGCGAGGCGTTCCAGCGCGGTCAGCCCGCCCGGGGACGTGGCCACCACGACGCCGCCCTTGGCCTCGTACTCGATGAACGTGCCGTATTCCTGCGCCAGTTCGCTCCACAGGCGGAGCGACAGGAGCGCGAGGTCCAGCTCCGGGCCCGGCTCCTTGTCGGAGACCAGCAGGTTGCCCTCCCCGGCGCCGGTCGTGCCGCCGGCCACGGCACCGCGGTCCACGACGACGACGTCCAGGCCCGAGCGAGCCGCGTACAGGGCACAGGCGGCGCCCGTCATTCCGGCACCGACGACCACGACATCGCAGGTCAGAGGATGACTCACATCAGTACTATGTCACATACCACAGATGAGGGGAACAACCCCGCGGGTCGACACGCCCTAGACCCGGCTCCCGGTCGCCGTGTCCGAGGAGAGCCGTTGGGCCAGGTAGATCGGGACGACGGAGAGCAGCACCAGCACGGCCGCCACCACGTTCACCACCGGTGCCTGCTGCGGCCTGGTCATGTTGTCGAAGATCCAGATGGGCAGCGTCTCGATGCCGGGGCCCGCCGTGAACGTCGTCACCACGATCTCGTCGAAGGAGAGCGCGAAGGCGAGCAGTCCGCCGGCGAAGAGCGCCGAGCGCACCAGGGGGAAGGTGACGTCGACGAAGGCGCGGAAGGTGTGGGCGCCCAGGTCCGTCGCGGCCTCCTCGTAGGAGCCCGCGGTGCGGCGCAGCCGGGCCACGACGTTGTTGAAGACGACGACGATGCAGAAGGTGGCGTGACCGACGATCACGGTGAACAGACCGAGGCCGACGCCGAGGGGTCGAAGGACCGTGCTGAAGGCCGAGTTGAGGGCGATGCCCGTGACGATGCCGGGCAGGGCGATCGGCAGCACGACCACGAAGGAGAGGGCGTCGCGGCCGAAGAACCGGTACCGGGCCACGGCGAAGGCGATCAGCGTGCCGAGCACCAGGGCGATGGCGGTGGCACCGAGCCCGGCCTTGACCGAGACCCACAGCGCCTCACGGGCACCGGCGTTGCGCCAGGCGACCTCCCACCAGTGGAGCGTGAACCCGGGCGGCGGCCAGCTCGCGCTGCGGTCCGGGCTCAGCGAGTTGACGAGGACGAGCAGCAGCGGGACGTAGATCACGGCGAAGCCGAGGGCGGCGGCGACGCGGAGCGCGATGCGGGCGGATCGGGAGAGTGTCATGGGACGTAGCACCTGGCCTCACTCGACATGGCACACCGCCTCACAGGCTGCTCAACGCGCCCGTACGGCGCATGGCCAGCAGGTAGCTCACGACGACCACCACCGGCACCGTGCCGAGCGCGGCCGCCATGGGCAGGTTGAGTTCGATGTTGGAGTAGACGACGTTGCCGATGAGCTGGGTCTTGCCGCCGACGATCTGCACGGTGATGTAGTCGCCGAGGCTGAGCGAGAAGGTGAAGACCGACCCGGCGGCCACGGACGGCAGCACCATCGGCAGCACCACCGAGCGGAAGGTGCGCCAGCTCCGCGCGCCCAGGTCGGCCGACGCGTCGAGAAGGCCGGCGGGCAGCTGCTCCAGCGCGGTGTGGATCGGCAGGATCATGTACGGCAGCCAGAGGTACGTCAGGGTCAGCACCGCGGCCGGCAGGCCGTACCCGGGCCCGGCCGCCCCGAAGGGCCTGAGCACCCAGTCGGCGAGCCCGCCCTGGGACAGGATCAGCCGCCAGGCGTACACCTTGACCAGGTAACTGGCCCACAGCGGGGTGAGGATGGCGACGACCAGCAGCGGCCGCCGCTGCGGCCGGGCCACGCGGGCGGTGTAGAAGGCGAGCGGGAAGGCGATCACCGCGCACAGCACGGTGACGGCGAGGGCCACGCCCACGCTGCGCAGGATCACCTGCCGGTAGACCGGAGTGGTCAGCACTCGTGGAAGTTGTCGGTCGACCAGACCCTCACCACCTGGGAGGTGAAGGAGTCGGTCGTCCAGAAGGCGGAGACGAACAGGACGGCGAGCGACCCGAGGTAGAGCACGGTGAGCCACAGCAGCGGCGCGGTCAGCAGCAGGGCCAGCCGGAGCCGGGGGCGGCGGTGCAGCGCCCCGGCGAGGCGCCGGACGGCGCCCCGCCCGGCGCTCGGCTCGACGGCGGTCACGCGGTCAGCCCTTGATCTCGGTCCAGGCCTGGACCCACTTGGCGTACGGCACGCACTTGACGTCGGTCCGGCCGTCCAGGCACTGCTCGATGGGGGTGTTCCAGAAGGCGATCTTCTTCCAGTAGTTCTCGTCGGCGGCGTGGTAGACGGTGCAGAAGTTCTTGTCGCTGGTCAGGTCGCACGCCTTGGAGTTGGCGGGCGCCTCGCCGAAGTACTCGGCGACCTCGGCGTTGACCTTGGGCGAGACGATCCAGTCCAGCCATTTGTAGGCGCAGTTGGGATGCCTGGCCTTGGCCGAGACCATCCAGGTGTCGGACCAGCCGGTCGAACCCTCCTTGGGCACGAAGGCCTTGACCTCGGCGCCCTCGTCGGACGCGAGGTTGGCGATGACCTGCCAGGTGGTGCCGACCACGGAGTCGCCTCTCTTGAAGGCGGAGACCTCCTTGAGGTAGTCGCTCCAGTACTCGCCGACGTATCCGTTCTGCTTCTTCAGCAGGGCCACGGCCGCGTCGAACTGCTTCTGGTCCAGCGCGTAGGGGTCCTTGATCTTCAACTCGGGTTTGGTGGCCTTGAGATACAGCGCGGCGTCGGCGATGTAGATCGGGGAGTCGTAGGCGGTGACATGGCCCTTGTACGCGGCGGCGTCGTCGAAGACGGCCGCCCACGAGGTGGGCGCGGGCGTGACCTTCCGGGTGTTGTACATCAGCAGGTTGGCGCCGCGGCCGTGCGGGATCCCGTACATCTGGCCCTTGACGGAGTTCCAGCTGCCGTTCTTCAACCCCGCGAAGACGTCCCGGTAGTTGGGCACGAGTTGGGTGTTGACGGGCGCCGCGTCGCCGGAGGCGATCAGGCGCAGCGAGGCGTCGCCGGAGGCGGAGACGGCGTCGTACTCGCCGGTCTTCATGAGCTTGACCATCTCGTCGGAGCTGGCCGCGACCTTGGAGTTGACCTGGCAGCCGGTCTGCTTCTCGAAGTCGGTGACCCAGTCGACCTCGGGGTCGTTGGAGCCGTCCTCGACATAGCCGGCCCAGGCGATCAGGTTGACCTGGCCCTCGGTCTTGCCGAGTTGCGTGGGCGCCTTGAGGTCGGGGGGGTTGAGCCCGGTGGAGGAGGAGCCGCCGCCGGAGCCGGAGGAACCGCAGGCGCCGGCGGCGAGGAGCAGGGTGGCGGCGCAGGCCGCGGCCTGGAGGGTTCGGGTGAGACGCACGTCGTTCTCCCTGCGGTGTGAGGGCTTCGGCGGCCGGGACCGGGACTTCAGGGGGTGTCGGGGACGTGGACGGTGTGGCGGCGGTGCCATTGCAGGCGCACTCGCGTGCCGCGGTAGGCGGCGACGTCCTCGGCGGAGGTCTCCAGGTTCTGCTGGAGCGCGGTGAGGCGGCCGCCGGCGTCGAGGTCGACCAGGAAGCGGGTGCTGTCGCCGAGGTAGACGACCTCCGTGACGGTGCCGGTGGCGGAGGCGTGGTCCGGGCGGTCGCTCTCCGCGGACTCCTTGAGGACGCGGATCTTCTCGGGCCGGATGCTGTAGGTGCCGACGTCGCCGACGACACGCTGGGCGGCCTCGCCGTCGATCAGGTTCGAGGTGCCGACGAAGGAGGCGACGAAGGGCGTGGCGGGGCGTTCGTAGATCTCGGCGGGGGTGCCGACCTGCTGGATGCGGCCCAGGTCGAAGACGGCGATGCGGTCGCTCATCGTCAGCGCCTCCTGCTGGTCGTGGGTGACGAAGACGAAGGTGATGCCCACCTCGCGCTGGATCTGCTTGAGCTCGACCTGCATCTGCTCGCGCAGCTTGAGGTCGAGGGCGCCGAGCGGTTCGTCCAGCAGCAGTACGCGGGGGCGGCCGACCAGGGCGCGGGCGAGGGCGACGCGCTGGCGCTGGCCGCCGGAGAGCTGGGCGGGGCGGCGCGCGCCGTAGCCTTCGAGGCGGACCTCGGCGAGCGCCTTGCGGGCGCGGACCAGGCGTTCGGCCTTGGGCACCTTGCGGATCTTCAGGGCGTAGGCGACGTTCTGCTCGACGGTCATGTGCGGGAACAGGGCGTAGTCCTGGAACACCGTGTGCACGTCGCGCTCGAAGGGGGCGAGGTCCGTGACCTCCTGTCCGGCGAGTTCGACGCGGCCGGCGGTCGGGGTCTCGAAGCCGGCGATCAGACGCAGCACGGTGGTCTTCCCGGAGCCCGAGGGACCGAGCATCGAGAAGAACTCCCCGTCCCTGATCTCCAGTTCGATCCCGGCCACGGCGGTCGTCTCCCCGAACGACTTCCGCAGACCGTGCAGCCGGATCGCCATCCCCTCCATGCACGGGAACCTTTCTGGCGCTCTCTTACGTTGCACGGAAAGATATGAAGTCATAGTTCAAAGCTCAAATCCCCCTTAGGGTAAAGCTTGAGTCAACGCACAAGGTGGTGCCCGTGAAGCAGCAGCAGATGAACGGCGGCGCCCGCCGGGCCGTCTTCACCCCGGTGGACAACCGGGCGCGCGTCGACGCGGTCGTCCGCCGGATCGGCGACGCGATCGAGCTCGGCCTGCTCGCCGAAGGGGAGCAGCTGCCCGGCGAGAGCGAGCTGGCCGGGCAGCTCGGCGTGTCCACCGTGACCCTGCGGGAGGCGCTGATGGCCCTGCGCCAGCAGGGCCTGGTCACCACCCGCAGGGGCCGCGGCGGCGGCTCCTTCGTCTCGCTGCCCGAGACCCCCGGCGAGGAGCGGCTCAGGGTCCGGCTGCGCGGCTGGAGCACCGAGGAGCTGCGCGATCTCGGCGACCACTGGGCCGCCCTGTCGGGCGCGGCGGCCCGGCTCGCCGCCGAGCGCACCGAGCCCGACGACCTCGCACAACTGCGGCGCACGGCAGAGGAGTTGACCCAGGCGGCGGACAGCGCGGCGCGCAGCCGGGTCTACGGCCGCTTCCATGTGGAGCTGGCGGCCGCCGCGCAGTCGGCGCGGCTGACCCGGGAGCAGATCGCGCTGCAGACCGAGATCGGCGCCGTACTCTGTCTTGTGCTCGGGGACGACGCATATCGTGAAGAGGTGGCGGACCGTCACCGCTCCGTAATCTCGGCGGTGCAGGATGGGGCCCACGCAACGGCCGGGGAACTGGCCGAACGGTGCGTCCAGGAGTCCACGGCGCGGCTCGTCGCGCTGCGCCTGACGCTGTAGGCCGCGCCGCGCCCGATCCCCCGTTCGCTGGAGGGTGCGCATGAGCCTCGCGACGGCAGCAGCCGGCACAGCGCCGGAGAAGGCGGTCGCGGCAGGCGTCCGCGCGGCGCTGGAGAGCGTGTTCGACGCCGTGGCCGCCACCCGCACCGACACCGGGCGGCTGCTGGACCGGGTGGCCGCCGAAGGCCGCCGCCCCGCCACCGTGGACCTCGCCGCCCTCCGCCCGGGACTCCATCAGCGCCTGGCCCGCCACGAGTTGGTCTCCGGTGTCGGCTTCGTCGCCGCCCCGGGACTGCTCGGTGACGTGCCGGCCTGGCTGGAGTGGTGGCAGAGCGACGCCGAGGGCGGCGTACGGCCGCTGCTGCTCGACCTCGATCCCGAGCAGTCGGCGTACGCGGACTACACCCACTGGGAGTGGTTCACCATCCCCCGGGACACCGGCGAGCGCACCGTGGCCGGGCCCTACGTCGACTACCTCTGCTCCGACGAGTACAGCCTCACGCTGTCCGCGCCGGTGCGGATGGCGGGCCGCTTCGCCGGGGTGGCCGCGGCGGACGTGTATCTACGGCACTTCGAGGCGGCCGTGCTGCCGATGCTGCGCGGGCTGCCGGGGCCGGCCCATCTGGTGAACGCGCGCGGCCGGGTGACCGCCTCCGCGGACCCCGCCCATCTCGCCGGATCCCTCACCAAGGGACCGGACTTCGCCGCCGTACTGGACCGGGCGCGGCCGCAGCGGTTCCGCGACCTGCGGCTCGTGCCCTGCCGGGACATCCCGCTCGTGCTCGTGATCGCGCCGGGCCGGGAGCGGGGCTGAGAGCGATGCGGGCGATCAGGCCCCCTGGGCCGGCACCACCGTCAGATGCGCCGCCGTGCGCCGCGTCCTGCGGGTGCGGGGCCGCTCGCGGCGGGCCTCCCGCAGCACGAGCGTGATCCGGGTGTACCCCATGTCCTGCAGCGTCCGCGGCGTCTCGTCCACCACACGGCAGTCGGTGGCGCGCCAGCGCGGATCGGGGTGCCTCAGGGTGCGCACCGCGCCGTCGTGCGCCACGGCCTGCTCGCCGACCGCGCGGATCCAGTGCGGCAGGCCCTGCCGGTAGGCGGCCTCCATGATCGGGTCCTGGGCGATGTCGCGGCGGATGGACTGCAGTCCGTGGTCGTGGCCGTAGCGCTCCACGGCGGCCGCGAAGTGCGCCAGCATCGGCAGGCACCAGCTCGACTCGTGCTCGCCGAGGACCGTGGCCGCGTCGGGGTGGAAGAGGACGAACCTGAGGAAGTTGTCGGCGGGCATGGCCGTCGGGTGCGGACCCACCTCACGGAAAAGTGACGCGAAAGCGTTGTTGGAGAGGACGACGTCCCAACGGTGGTCGAGGACGACGGACGGAAAGGGGACGGCCTCCAGGAGGACGGCGTAGTCCTCCAGATACGCCTGGGCGTCGAGACTCTCGGGGACGGGCCGCGGCGCCGACCGCTGCCCACCTGCCTGATATGCCATCGGGAGGTCACCCCTCTTGCCTCTGCGGCCTTCACGCGGCGCCTTGATCCTGCGGTCCCGAGGCGGATCGTGTCAACTATCGTGGCATTTCGTGCTGGTTGACGGCTGAAATTGGCCACAGTTGTGGCGACGTCTGGATGTGAGTTCGAACTACCCGGTAATCTCCGTCGAGTTCACGGCAACCGCTTGTGAGAAGCCTGTGAGATACGTAGGAGATCTGTCGGTGACGGAAGGCTTCCAGGGTCCGGGCACCACGGCGGCGAGCGCTGCGCTGTCGGCCGTCGCCGCCCGCGTCACCGCGCTCGCCGACCGGCTCGGCGTCGCCCACGCGGAGGTCTTCGACACCGGACGCCTGTCCGCCGCCTCGGGGGTGCCCGAGCCCGTGGTCAGGGCCCTGCTGCACGGCAGTCCGGCGGGCGAACCCGATGTGCAGGAGCGGTTCCTGCAGCGTCTGGACCTGCTGCGCCGCACCCGGCTCAAGCCCAACGGGCGCAAGTACACCCAGCAGGAGATCGCCGACGGCGCCGGCATGTCGCGCCAGCAGGCGGGCGCGCTCATCAACGGCGACCGGCGCCCCACCATGGAGCACTGCGACGCCATCCAGCGCTTCTTCCGGGTGCACGCCGGCTTCCTCACGGCCGAGGACCCCGAGGCCCTCACCGGCGCGCTGCAGAGCACCGAGCAGGAGCTGCTGCAGAAGCTCGCCGAGCGGGAGGAGGCCGCGGCCGACGACGACCCGCTGGAGCGGCTGCTCCAGGACCACGGCGTCCGCGGAATCGCCTGGCGGGCCGCGCAACTGCCCACCGACCAGCACCGCGACAAGGTCGCGGAGTGGCTGGACATGCTCCTGGAGAGCGTCAAACGGCCCGAGTCGTGAGCCGGGGGAGAGCTGTGGGCATCGGAAGAGACATGCGCCGCCTGTGCCAGGAGCTGGTCGGGGAGCTCACGCTCGCCGCGCCCGCCCGGCCCGACGACCTCTACGGCGCCCTGTGCGCGGCGATGAGCAGACGCCGCGGGCGGCCGGTCCACTTCCGTACGGCCGCCTTCCCGGCCGGCACCGCGAGCGGCCTGTGGCTCGACATGGCCGAGCAGGACCTGGTGGTGATCGAGGAACGGACCGCGCCGGACCACCAGTTGGTGATCCTCGGCCACGAGCTGTGGCACATGACGGCCGGGCACCGCGGCCACCACGTCGAGGGGGCCAGGGTCGCGGCCCGGCTGCTCAGCGACGAGGCCGACCTGCGCGCCACCGTCCGCGCGGTGGCCGCCCGCAGCCGCTTCGACCTCGCCGACGAGCAGGAGGCCGAGAGCTTCGGCCTGCTCCTGGGCAGCAGGTGCCGCACCTGGCTGGCCGGTTCGGGACATCGGGCGCCGGTGCAGCGCGACCACCTGGCGGGGCGGATCGAGGCGTCGCTCGGGTATCTCGGGCCGCAGGGCTGAGCGGCCTCGGCTCCCGCCGCAGTGAACCCGGCAGCGTCCCGGAGGGCGCAGGCGCGTCCCCCGTCCGCCTCACGTCGCGCTGCGCTCGCTCGCCTCTCGCAGCTCGATCTCCATCCGGCGGTTGCGGACCGTGTCCGGGCGGCCGGCGAGGGTGCCGGGACGCCCTTGCCTGAGCAGCTCGCGCCAGTGCTCGCGGCTCCAGTCGGCCGGGGCCGTGCTCGCCGTGAAGTCCTCGACCAGCGCGACGAACCGCGCGGGGTCGCTGTGGAACGGGAAGTGCCCCGCCTGCTCGAAGATCTCCAGCCGGCTGCCCGGCATCGCCTCGTGCGCCCCGTACGCGTGCCGCACCGGCACCACGCTGTCGCGGTCTCCCCACAGCAGCATGGTCGGCATGCCCTCGGTCAGATAGCACCGGTCGAGCATGGTGACGACCTGGCCGCGCCAGTCGACGACCGCGCGCAGGGTGCGGATGAAGGCGCTGCGCGAGGTCTCGTCCGGCAGGGCGTCGACGAGGGTGAGCAGGTCGGGGGCGTCCTGGCCGAGGTCGGTGTCCAGCAGCCGCATCAGGCTCACCGCGAGGCCGACCTGCAGCCGCATGCCCGGCAGCCGCAGCGCGGACAGCAGCAGATGGGCGCCGGGCACGGAGACCAGCCGCAGCACGGGGTTGACCTCGCGGCCGACGCCGCCCGCGCTGACCAGGATGAGCCGCTCGGTGCGCTCGGGGAACTGGTAGGCGAACTGCATGGCCACGCCGCCGCCGAGCGAGTGCCCGACCAGCGTCGCGGACTCGATGCCGAGCGTGGTGAGCAGATCCCGCACGCCGTTGGCGTAGGCGGCGACCGAGTAGTCGGCGCGCGGCTTGTCCGAGGCGCCGTGGCCGAGCAGGTCGGGGGCGATCACGGTGTGCGTGCGCGCGAGGTCCGGGATCAGCTCCGCCCAGGTGGCCGAGGAGTCCCCGATGCCGTGGATCAGGACCAGCACCGGCCCCTCGCCGGCCATCCGGAAGGCACGCCGGTAGCCGTGCACCACGCGGTACTTCAGCTCCAGTTCCCCGTCCCCCACAGGGCGCAGCCGTACGGAGCGCACCGGGCTCCGTCCCGGGACGTCGACCATGCGCTCGCCTTCCTGCTCCCCGGCCGCGCGGCAGCGGCCGTACCCCTTGTCCTCCAGCGTAGAACCGCTTTCCCACAAGGGATTTCGCGGACGTTTCGCCGCCGCTACACGGCCGTCCGGCGGGCCGGGGTGCCGCCGCTCGGGCGACGCGGTGAGCAGGGCGGCGACCCCGTTGTCAGTGGTGGCGGGCAAGCTGGAGTCGCGCCCCTTCGTGCGGGCGTGGAGTGACGAGGCCGACAGGGGAGAGCCGACGATGCCCACCGCCGTACTGACCGACCGCGAGCGGACCGCCGTGCAGGCCTATCTGCGCCTGTTGCACACCGTACGCGCCGCCTTCGACGGCCCTCCCGGCGATCCCCGGCCACCCGTCGTGCCGCCCGCCGTGCTGGAGGAGGCCGAACAGGCCCTGTCGGCCGCGGGCCTGACGGGGAACGAGGAGGAGTTCTTCCGCCTGCTGCAGACCTGGTGCCCGCAGCCGTGACGGCCGCTCGAAGAGGCGTCAGGAGAGCGGGGAGACGGTGATGGCGGTCGCCGCCAGCCCCCGCTGGACGGTCCACCGGCCCTCGAAGTGACCGAGGCGCCGGCCGCCGACCAGCGGACCGGGGACCAGGAGTTCGGCGCGGAGGCCGCCGTGCAGCGGGGCGTCCGGGCCGACCGACACCTCGATGTCGGCCTCCGTGAAGTCCAGCCACCGCCCGGTCAGCGGGAACCACGCCTTGTAGACGGACTCCTTGGCGCTGAACAGCAGCCGGTCCCAGTGGACCCCGGGCCGCTCCCCGGCCAGGCGGCGCAGCCGCTGCGTCTCGGTGGGCAGGGCCACGGCCTCCAGGACGCCCTCCGGGAGCGGCTGGTGGGGTTCGGCGTCGATGCCGAGGGAGGCCAGGTCGGCGGCGCGGGCCAGGGCGGCGGCGCAGTAGCCGTCGCAGTGGGTCATGCTGCCGACGAGCCCGGGCGGCCAGACCGGGGCGCCGCGCTCGCCGGGCAGCAGCGGCTGCGGCGGCACACCGAGCTTGTCCATGGCCCGCCGCGCGCAGGCCCGGGCGAGGGCGAACTCACGGCGGCGCTTGGGCACCGCCCGCGCCACGACCGCGGCCTCCTCGGGGTACAGCGGCGCGTACTCGCCGCCGTCGTCGCCGTGCACCTCCACGGCCACCACCTCGTGCGGCAGCAGTTCCTCGATCACCCGACGCCCACCTCCTTCGGCAGCACGCGGCGCAGTCGCCCCGGCGGCTCGGGCCGCTTGCGCCACTCGCGCGGGTAGCCGACCGAGACCTCCTCGAAGCGGACACCCTCGTGGAAGGTGGTCCGCGGGATGTGCAGGTGCCCGTAGACCATCGTCTCCACGCGGAAGCGCCGGTGCCAGTCGGCGGTCAGCTCGGTGCCGCACCACATGGCGAACTCGGGGTACCACAGGACGTCGCAGGGGTGCCGGTCCAGCGGGTAGTGGTTGACGAGCACGGTGGGCAGGTCCGCGGGGAGCTCGGCGAGTCTGCGCTCGGTCTCGGCGACCCGGGCCCGGCACCAGGCCGCGCGGCTCGGGTAGGGGTCGGGGTGCAGCAGGTACTCGTCGGTGCACACGATCCCGGTCCCGTGCGCGTACTCCAGCCCCTGTTCCGCGGTGGTGCAGCCGGCCGGCAGGAACGAGTAGTCGTAGAGGAGGAAGAGGGGTGCGACGGCGACGGGGCCGTCGGGGCCCTCCCAGACCGCGTAGGGGTCCTCGGGGGTGAGGACGCCCAGCTCGCGGCACATCCCGACGAGGTGCTCGTAGCGGGCGACGCCGCGCAGTGTGACGGGGTCCTTGGGGTGGGTCCACAGCTCGTGGTTGCCCGGCGCCCAGATCACCCGGGCGAAGCGGCCGGCGAGCGTCTTCAGGGCCCAGCGGATGTCGGAGGCGATCTCGGAGACGTCGCCGGCGACGAGCAGCCAGTCCTCGTCGGAGCCGGGCCGCATCTCCTCGACCAGGGCGCGGTTCTCGGCGTATCCGATGTGCAGGTCGCTGATGGCCAGCAGCTGCGCGGCACCCCCGGCCCTCGACGTCACCTCGCGTCCCCCTCCACGCACCGAGCGCACTCACGAACGGCACCACGAGAACACATGGCACGGTCCGCCGACAAGGCGGCCCGTCGGGTGCGAGGTCTCCAGGAATCCGTAACACGGACGTTGCACGCGCACCCCTTCCGAGGCCGTATGATCGCCCCGACACCACCGCCTCGAACTCCCTTCAGACAGGGGCGGTTTGGTGACCCTCCAAACACCCTGCCCGGGCACGGGCCGCTCCGCCCTGCCCGCACACCGTAAAGGCGGCCTGCATGGTCTCTCGCGTACGCGTCTGGCTCAACCGCACGTACGCGGAGAACGTGTTCTTCATGGATCAGCTGCGCAGAAATCCCAGCGATCGCGCGGTGGAGATCCATGCGACGCACGGGGACCCGGACTCCCCCGTGCTGGCCGCCGCCGACACCGCCGAGCTGGAGCCGGAGGGGCTCTCCCCCGCCGGGTACGTGGAGTTCGCGCTGGACCAGTGCCAGCGGCGCGGCATCGACGTGTTCGTGCCGCGGCTGCACCAGTCGGCGGTCGTGGCGCACCGCGCGGAGTTCGAGGCCGTGGGCACGGCGCTGCTGGCGCCGCCCCCGGAGGCCGTGGCCGTCTTCGAGGACAAGATCGTCGCCTACGAGGCCGTGCAGGCGATCGGGGCTCCGGTGCCACCGTGGTGGCGGGTCCGGTCGCCGGAGGAACTCGTCGCCGCCGTGGAGGAGCTGGAGGCGGACGGGCACACCGCGTGCTTCAAGCCCGCCTCCGGCGCGGGCGGGGTCGGCTTCCGCATGATCACCCGCTCCCCCTTCTCGATGGTGCACCTGAGCGGCTTCCCCAGCCCGTACGTGCCGCTCGGCCTCGTCGTCGAGGCGCTGCGCCAGGCCGAAGAGCCCGTCGACTGGCTGGTGATGCCGCGCCTGAAGCAGCCGGAGGTGTCGGTGGACTGCCTCACCGGCCCCGACAACCGGGTCCGGCTGGCCGTCGGCCGCACCAAGAACGGCCGCCGCCGCGGCTTCACACTGCACGAGCAGTGGCTGGAGCCGGCCCGGCGGATCGCGGAGGGGTTCGGGCTGCACCACCTCTCCAACATCCAGTTCCGCATGCACGGTGACCGGCCGGTCCTGATGGACGTCAACACGCGCCCGGCCGGCGGGCTGCACCAGCTCTCCCAGTGCGGGGTCAACGCCCCCTGGGCAGCCGTGCAGTTGGCCCTCGGCGAGGACCCGGGCGAGATCACGCCGCCGTTCCTCGGCCAGGACTACACGGTGGTCTCGGGTCCGCGCCCGCTGCGCCCGGTGACGCTGCCGCAGCAGCGCACCCAGGAGGCGGAGCCCCTGCTGCCGGCTGTGCCCGCCCGGGCGGCAGAACCCGCCGGAGCGGCCCAGGCGGACACCGGCGCCCGGGCGATCTCCCCGGCCTGACACCCCGTACCGCCAACCGGTATGGACCAATCATGGCGCAGCACTTGACACCACGATTGGTCCATACCAACTTGGTTGCGCACCTTCCTGCACTCCCGAACACCCCCATTTCTCCAGGGAGATCGCATGCGCAACACTTCCGGGCGTCACAGACGCCGGTTCTTCGCACTTCTCGGCTCGGCCGCCCTCGCGCTCGCGGGAGCCATCGCCCTCCCCGGCACCGCCCAGGCGGCCAACGTCCTGTCCAATCCCGGCTTCGAGTCGGGCGGCCTCTCCCCGTGGACCTGCTCCGGCAATCTCGGCTCGGTCGTCTCCTCCCCCGTGCACGGCGGCTCCAAGGCCCTGCAGGGAGCGGTGACCTCCAGCGACAACGCGCAGTGCACGCAGACCGTCTCGGTGCAGCCGAACACGACCTACGCGCTCAGCGGCTGGGTGCGCGGCTCCTACGTGTATCTCGGCGTCGACGGCGGCGCCTCCACCTGGACCACGTCGCCGTCGGCGTACAGCCGGCTCAGCGTCTCCTTCACCACCGGCGCCTCGCAGACCAGCGCGACGATCTACGTCCACGGCTGGTACGCGCAGGGCACGTACTGGGCCGACGACATCAGCCTGGACGGTCCCGGCGGGGGCGGCGGCGGTGACACCCAGGCGCCGACCGCGCCCACCGGGCTGACCTCCACCGGCAAGACCTCCTCCAGCGTGTCGCTGAAGTGGAACGCCTCCACCGACAACACGGGGGTGACCGCGTACGACATCTACAGCGGCTCCAACCAGGTGCTCAGCGTCTCCGGTACGAGCGCCACGGTCGGCGGGCTCGCGTCGAGCACGGCGTACACCTTCACCGTCAAGGCGCGGGACGCGGCCGGCAACACCTCCGGCGCCTCCAACGCCGTGACCGTGACCACGAACGCGGGCGGGGGCGGCGGCACCGGCTTCAAGCAGGCCGCGCCCTACCTCTACGAGGGCTGGGGCGATCCGCCGAGCCCGTCGACGGTGATGAGCGCGACCGGCGTCAAGTGGTTCACGATGGCCTTCGTGCTCGACTCCGGCGGCTGCACCCCGGCCTGGGACGGCAGCCGGCCGCTGACCGGCGGCGCCGACCAGAGCGCGATCAACGCCGTCCGCTCCGCGGGCGGTGACATCGTGCCCTCGTTCGGCGGCTGGCAGGGCAGCAAGCTCGGCGCCAACTGCTCCTCCGCGAGCGCGCTCGCGGGCGCCCTGCAGAAGGTGATCGACGCCTACTCGCTCAAGGCGATCGACATGGACATCGAGAACAGCGACGAGTTCGAGAACGAGGCCGTCCAGGCGAAGATCCTCACCGCGCTGAAGACGGTCAAGGCCAACAACCCCGGCCTGCGGACCATCGTCACCTTCGGCACCTCGACCACCGGCCCGACGTACTACGGCAACCGGCTCATCGAGCAGGCCCAGTCGCTGAACGCCGGCATCGACGTCTTCACCATCATGCCGTTCGACTTCGGCGGCGGCTCCGACATGTACGGCAACACCGTCAACGCCGCGGAGGGGCTGAAGGCCAAACTGAAGTCGACCTTCGGCTGGGACGACGCCACCGCGTACTCCCACATCGGCATCTCCGGCATGAACGGTCTGTCCGACCAGCAGGAGACCACCACCCCGGCGATCTGGACCCAGGTCCGGGACTGGGCCAACAGCCATCACATCGCCCGGCTCGCCTTCTGGTCGGTCAACCGCGACCGGCCCTGCCCGGGCGGCGGCGTGGTGAGCAACTGCTCCGGCATCAGCCAGAACAACTGGCAGTTCACCTCGATCACGGCCGGGTTCACCGGCTGAGTCCGACGGGCCGGCACACCGGCCCGGGCCCGCCCCTCACCGGCGTGGGGGTGCCCCGACCGGGTACCCCCACGCCTGTGCCAGCTCCGCCAGCCGCGGGGGCAGTTCGGCCGTCTCCCCGGCAGACCGGGCGGGCTGGACACGGCCCGACCTGATGGTGCTCGACCAGTCGCCGAGCTGCGGGCGGAAGGTGCCGTGGTCCTGGGCGCCGTAGTCGAGCATGCCGCGCTCCCACTCGACGCCGAGGTACGCGCACAGGCCGCGCGTGGTCCGCTCCGGTTCGGCGGTGAGGTCCTCGTACGTCACCATGTGGGCGTCGAGGGCGTGCCGCGCGGCCTCCAGCTTCTCGCTGTAGTCGAGGACCTCGGCGCGGATGGCCTCGTGGTCCGGGTCCGCGCGGCGGGCGGTCAGGGAGGCGATGACCGCTCCCGGGTGGCGCAGCAGCAGGATGTAGCGGGCGTCGGGCCAGCATCGCCGCAGGCGCGGCCAGATGAGGGTGTTGGGCGGGGTCTTGTCGACGATGACCTCCTTGCCGCTGCGGGTCAGCTCCAGGTGCAGCACCCGGTCCCACAGCAGATGCTCCAACTCGTCCTTGTCCAGCTGGAGTTCCCGCATGGCGTCGGAGGTGAACCCGCGCGAGAGGTGGACGTGCACCGTGCGCAGATGCATCTCGTGCGGGGCGCGGATGCGGCTGTGGCTGTTCAGCAGGACCCGCAGCAGGGTCGAGCCGGAGCGCACCGAGGACAGGACGAAGACCGGCGACTCCACCAGGCGCGGGGCGGGAGGGGCGGTGTAGGACGGCTCGGGGCCGCGCGGGGACGGCACGGCGTCGAGGGTCCGGCGCGGCGGGCTCACCGCCTGGGCCATGAGCCTTCCGCGACGCCTGAGGCCCCTGCGAATCGCGGACATACGGCGGTCACTCACGTTGACACCTTCCTCTTGCTCCGAGGACCGCATCCCAGGGGGTGGAGGCGAACCGCAGGTGTCGCGCAGGGGAACGGCACAGGTCACGGGCCTCGCCGAAGCGCCCGTGACCAGGTGACTTACCGCACTCTTAATTTTCGATGGAAATCACGGTCGTCCCGAGCCCCGGTACAGTTCCAGCTCGCCGTCCAGTTCGACGGCGAGCACGGTGGCGTACGGATCGAGGTCGGCCGCGGCCGGCGGATCGATCCACAGCACGCCGACCGCGTCGTGCAGGCCGCCGACGACCTCGTGGGAGAGCTCGGTGCCGGTGCCGAGCACGGTGACCCTGCGGACCGCCGTGGCCAGGCCGCGGACGCCGACCGCGGCGCGCGGGGCGTCGAACAGGACGAGGTGGAGGGTGCGCCGGTCGGCCGACAGGGTGCTCGGCCCGTAGTGGTGCCCGGCCGGGAGCCCGCGCACCGTCCCGTACACCGCGTCCGCGTGCCGGCGGATCCACTCCCCCAGCCCCTCCAGGCGCTCGGCCTGCGGCTCGGGGATGGTGCCGTCCTCCCTCGGGCCGACGTCCAGGAGCAGGTTGCCGCCCGCGCCGATGGTCTCGGTGAAGTGGCGCACGAGCTGCGCGAGCGACTTGTGGTGGTGGTCGTGGTGCTGGAAACCCCACGAGTCGTTGATCGTCAGGCACAGCTCCCACGGACCGTCGGGCGGCACGATCGGGGCACCCTGCTCGGGGGTGGCGTAGTCGCCCTCGCCGAGCATGCGCGCGTTGAAGACGACGTCCGGCACGTACGAGCGGACCAGCGCGGCGAGTTCGGGGATGCGCCACTGCTCCTCACTGCGCTCCCACTCGCCGTCGAACCACATCAGATCCGGCCGGTAGCGGTCGGCCAGCTCCCCCACCTGGCCGTCCCGGTAGGCGAGGAACCGCCCCCAGGCCGCCAGGTCCTCGTCCTCGGCCGCGCACTCGGAGTAGGGGTTGTCCTCCAGCTCCGGCGGACGGCCCGGCTTGCGGGTGGAGGCGTAGTCGGGGTGGTTCCAGTCGGAGTGGGAGTAGTAGAGGCCGACCTTGAGACCCTTCTCCCGCAGGGCCTCGGCATAGGGGCCCAGGTAGTCCTCGCCGAGGCCGAGGGCGCCGTAGCGGGTGTCCCACAGGGCCACGCCGTCGTGGTGACGGCTCGTCAGCACGGCGTAGCGGGCGCCGGCGCGGGCGAACAGGTCCGCCCAGGCCCTGGGGTCGTACCTGGCGCCCGTGAAGCGGCGCAGCTGGGACATGTACCGGTCGTGCGGCACGACGTCGTCGTAGAACGACCAGGACTCCTGGACGCCGTCGACGGCGTAGATGCCCCAGTGCACGAAGATCCCCAGCTTGGCGTCGGTGAACCAGGGTTGTATCGCCATGGGTCAGCCCCTCCGCAGCCGCAGTGTCAGGATCTGGAACGGCCGCAGGGTGACGGGGACGCCGCCGTCGACGACCTCCGCGTCCGCCAGCGGGCGCTCCAGCAGGTCCGTCACCCGGGCGCCGGCCAGCGGGAAGCCGGTGCGCAGCACGCCCTGGCCGCGGCCGCCGCGGGACTCGTAGAGCCGTACCACCACATCGCCGGAGGCGTCGTCGGCGAGCTTCACGGCCTCCACGGTCACGCCCTCGCCGTCCACCGAGACCACCGGCTCCGGCGCGCCCGCCGCGTCCGCCACCCGCAGCGGCAGGTTGAGCGCGTAGCCCTCGGCGACGGCGTCCTCGATGCTCGCCCCCGGCAGCAGGGAGTACACGAAGCGGTGGCGGCCCTGGTCGGCCTCCGGGTCCGGCACGCGCGGGGCGCGGACCAGGCTGAGGCTGACCCGGGTCGTGGTCCCGCCGTCCTCGCGCACGGTGCGGGTCACGTCGTGGCCGTAGGTCGAGTCGTTGACGACCGCGACGCCGTAGCCGGGCTCGGCCACGTGCACCCAGCGGTGGCCGGAGACCTCGAAACGGGCCGCCTCCCAGCTGGTGTTGGTGTGCGTGGGCCGCTGGACGTGCCCGAACTGGATCTCCGCGGAGGAGTGCGGCGCCCGGACGTCCACCGGGAAGCCCGCCTTGAGGATCTTCTCGGCCTCGTGCCAGTCGATGTCCGTCTCGAAGTCGATTCGGGGGCTGCCGGCCCGCAGCGTGATCGTCTGGGTGATCCTCGACCCCTTGCCGAAGGCACGCTCGACCCGGATCGAGCCGACCAGCGGGTCCGCCTCGGTCACCGTGACCGCCTCGGCCCGGCGCAGGTCGGTGTAGCGGTTGCGGTAGTGCTTGTCGATGTCCCAGGCGTCCCAGTAGTTGGGCAGGTCGGTGTGCAGGCGCAGCACGTTGCCGGGGCCGGCGAGGACCTCGCGGTGCGCCCGCAGGTCGAACACGGACGACAGGGTGCCGTCCTCGGCCACCTCGACCCGGACCAGGCCGTTTTCGAGGACGCGGCCCTCGACGGTCACCGGCCGCGGCGGCTCGGCGGCGGCGAGCGGCGCGCTGCCGCTCGCGGGCACGCGCACGTAGGCGGGCGCGCCCTCGGGCGTGCGGACCACCTCGGCGCGGGCGTACGGGCTGGTGTTGAACACCCGGGGTCCGCCGCCGCCCGGCGCGGCGATCGCCTCCGCCGTCAGCGCCTCCAGCTCCCCTGCCACGCGCGCGTACTCGGCCTCCGCCTCGCGGTGCACCCAGGCGATGGAGGAGCCCGGCAGGATGTCGTGGAACTGGTGCAGCAGCACCGTCTTCCACAGCCGGTCCAGCTTCTCGTACGGGTAGGCGTAGCCGGGTGCGTGCAGCGCGGCCGTCGTCGCCCACAGCTCGGCCTCGCGCAGCAGGTGTTCGCTGCGGCGGTTGCCCTGCTTGGTGCGGGCCTGGGAGGTGTAGGTGGCGCGGTGCAGCTCCAGGTAGAGCTCGCCGTTCCAGACCGGGGCGTCCGGGTACTCCTCGCGGGCCTTGGCGAAGAAGGTGTCGGGGTGCTCGACGACGACCCTGGGCGAGCCCTCCAGGTCGGCGAGCCGGCGCGCCCGCTCCAGGATCTCGCGGGTGGGGCCGCCACCGCCGTCGCCCCAGCCGAACGGGGCGAGCGAGCGGGTGCCGGCGCCCTTCTCCGCGTAGTTGCGCACCGCGCGGTCCATCTCCTCGCCGCTGAACCGGGCGTTGTAGGTGTCGACCGGCGGGAAGTGGGTGAAGATGCGGGTGCCGTCGATGCCCTCCCACCAGAAGGTGTGGTGCGGGAAGGTGTTGGTCTGGTTCCAGGAGATCTTCTGGGTGAGGAACCACTCGTTGCCGGCCAGCTTGGCGAGCTGCGGGTAGGCGGCGTTGTAGCCGAAGGAGTCGGGCAGCCAGACGCCCTTGGTCTCGATGCCGAAGTGCTCGATGAAGAACCGCTTCCCGTGGACCAGCTGGCGGGCGATCGCCTCGCCGCCGGGGAGGTTGCCGTCGGACTCCACCCACATGCCGCCGACCGGCGCCCACTGGCCCTTGGCGACGGACTTCTTGATCCGCTCCCACACCTGCGGGTGGTTGTCGCGCACCCACTCGTACTGCTGGGCCTGCGAGCAGGCGAAGATGAACTCCTCGTACTCGTCGGCGAGCGCGGTGACGTTGGAGAAGGTGCGGGACGTCTTGCGCTTGGTCTCGCGGATGGGCCACAGCCAGGCGGAGTCGATGTGCGCGTGGCCGACGCCGGAGACCGTGTGCGCGCTGGCGTGCGCGGGCTTGGCCAGGACCGGCGCGAGCACCTCGCGGACGGCGGCCGCGCTGCCGGCGACGTCGTCCAGGTCGAGGACGTCCATGGCGCGGTCCAGGGCGTGCAGGATCTCGTGGCGGCGCGGCTCGTGCGCGCCGAGGTGGACCATGAGCTCGCGCAGCACCTGGAGGTCCAGGTCGAGGTGGAAGACCTCCTCGTCGAGGACGGCCAGGTCGGCGCGCCTGAAGGTGTAGAGCGGCTTGTCGCCGGCGGTGAGCACGTCCCCCAGGGGAGTGGGCGCGGCGAAGCCGTTCGCCAGGATGTCGGGGTTGGAGGCGGCCTCGACCAGGTAGTGGATCTCCTCGCCGCCCGCCGCCGGGTTCGCGACCGGGACGTACTGGTTGAGCGGGTTGACCGCCTTCAGCGGCGTCCCGTCGGCGAGGTGGACCAGCCCCTCGGCCTGGTTGCCCGGCCAGTCGCCGACGAAGCCGAGGTCGATGACCGTCTCGACGCGCCGGCCGGCCCACTCGGCGGGCACCCGCCCCCGCATGCGGAACCAGGTGGTGCCCCAGGGCGGGCCCCAGGGGGTGTCCGTCGCGAAGGGCCCGTAGGGGGCGGCCGCGGCCTCCTCGAACGGGACCGGCTCGCCCGGCGCCTGCCAGGCCTCGACCGTCAGGGGAACGGTGGCCGCATAGAGCGCGGGCTTGATGCGCTGGTCGTGGAGGCGCTCGGCGCGCTCCTCGATCCGGCGGCGTTCGTCGTGCATGAGAGGTCTCCAGAGAGGGCGGCGGGGCGGGGAGCGCAGTGGAGAAAGCGCTTTCCGCCCGAAGCTTACTTCAGGTAGGAAAGGCCCGGGTGGACGTCCGTGTAGCCCTCGACCAGCCGCCGGGCCACGTTCACGGAGTCGACGAGCGGATGCAGCGCGAACGCCTTCACCGCCGTCGACCGGGAGCCGGACTCGGCGGCGGCCAGCACCTCGCGTTCGACCGCCTTGACCGCGCAGACCAGGCCGGTGGCGTGGTCGGGCAGCGGGGCGACGGTGACCGGATGGGCGCCGTTGGCGTCGACCAGGCACGGGACCTCGATGACGGCCTCGCCGTCGAGCACCGACAGGGTGGCGCGGTTGCGCACGTTGAGGATCAGCGTGGTGCGCTCGTCGCGGGCGATGGCCCGCATCAGGGCGAGGGCGACCTTCTCGTAGCCGCCGGAGAGATCGTCGGCGTCGCGCTCGCCGGCGCCCGCGCTCTCCCGGTTCTCGGCCATGTACGTCGCCTCGCGCTCGGCGCGAGTGCGGTCCCAGGCGGCCAGCGCCCGGGCGCCGGGGTCGCCCATCTCCTCGTAGAAACGGGCCTGCTGGTCGCGCAGGAAGGCGCCGCGGGTCTTCTCGGCCCGCTGGTAGGCGCGCACCGCCTCGCGGTTGAAGTAGTAGTAGTGCAGGTACTCGTTGGGGATCGCGCCGAGGGACTGCAGCCAGTCCACCCCGAAGAGCTTGCCCTCCTCGAAGGAGCCGAGCAGGTCGGGGTCGGCGAGCAGCCGCGGCAGTTCGTCGCGGCCGGCGATGTGCAGGCCGCGCACCCAGCCGAGGTGGTTGAGGCCGACGTAGTCGATCCACGCCTCCTTCGGGTTGCCGCCGAGGACGCGGGCGATACGGCGGCCGAGTCCGACCGGGGAGTCGCAGATGCCGATGACGCGGTCGCCGAGGTGACGGGACATGGCCTCGGTGACCAGGCCCGCCGGGTTGGTGAAGTTGATGACCCAGGCGCCGGGCGCGAGGCGGGCCACGCGCCGGGCGATGTCGACGGCGACCGGGACGGTGCGCAGGCCGTAGGCGATACCGCCCGCGCCGACGGTCTCCTGGCCGAGGACGCCCTCCGCCAGCGCCACGCGCTCGTCGTCCGCCCGGCCCTCCAGACCGCCGACGCGGATCGCGGAGAAGACGAAGTCGGCACCGCGCAGGGCCGCGTCCAGGTCGGTGGTGGCGGTCACCGTGGGGGCGTCGGGACGGCCCGCCGCCTGCTCCGCCAGGACCCGGGCGACCGCGCCGAGCCGGCCGGCGTCCAGGTCGTGCAGCACCACCTCGGTGACCCGCCCCTCGGCGTGGTCCGTCAGCAGTGCGCCGTACACGAGCGGCACCCGGAACCCGCCGCCGCCCAGAATCGTCAGCTTCACCCCTGCACCTTTCCTGCCAGGACCACCTCGACGCCCGCCTCCTCCAGGGAGGAGCGGGTCGCCGGGTCGACCTGCGCGTTCGTCACCACCACGTCCAGGTCCCCGGGTCCGCAGACCTTCGCCATCCCCGTACCCGGGAACTTCGCCGCGTCCGCGAGCAGCACGACCCTGTCGCTCGCCTTGATCATGGCGCGCTTGACCGGCACCTCGACGACCGTCGTGTCCATCACCTGCCCACCCGGGCGCACTCCACTGGTACCCAGGAAGAGCCAGTCCGCGTGCAGCTGGCGCAGATTGTCCTCGGTGAGGAAGCCGACCAGGGAGCGGTACTCGCGGCGGACCATGCCGCCGAGCAGCACCAGCTCGATGCCCTCGTCGTCGGCGAGCTCCTCGTAGACCACCAGGTTGCTGGTGATCACGGTGAGGCGGCGGCCGTGCAGCCGGCGGGCGAGCCGGTAGGCGGTGGTGCCGATGTCGAGCAGCACCGACTGGCCGTCCGCGACCATCGCCGCGGCGCGCGCGGCTATCGCGTCCTTCTCGGCCACGCGCACCTCGGCCACCTCGGCGAAGGGCTGGTCGCCCTCCTCCACGACGGCGCCGCCGTGCACACGGGTGAGCAGCCCGTCCTCCTCCAGTTTGACCAGGTCGCGCCTGATCGTGGCGGGACTCACGTCCAGCTTCTCGGAGAGGTCGGTCACGGATGCGGGGCCGCCGGAGCGCAGGGCCCGCAGGATGAGTTGATGTCGTCGTTCAGCCAGCACGCCATGAACACTACTCGTCATCTTCAATCATTTCTATGCTCAGTTCTGCTTGGGTATTGACCAATCTCGCAGAGCGGCGCACGATTCCCGTCATCGAAATTGACGAGTTTTGACGAGAGGCTGCGCGTGGACGACGACAGGCCCGAGGTGCTGCTGACCGGGCTGCTCTTCTACGACCTCGTCCTCACGGGGCTCGGGAAGCCGCCGACGCCGGGCGAGGAGGTCTGGACGGCCGGCATGGGCTGCGGCCCGGGCGGCATCGCGAACCTCGCGGTGGCCGCGTCCCGCTTCGGCCTGCGCACCTCGCTGGCCACGGTCTTCGGTGACGACTTCTACGGCGCGTACTGCCGTGAGGTCATCGGCGGCCAGGAGCACGTCGGCCTCTCGCTCTCCCGCACCGCGGACGGCTGGCCCACCCCCGTCACCGTCTCGCTGGCCACCGGGCACGACCGGGCCCTGGTCACGCACGGCCAGGAGCCCCCGTACTCCCAGGACGCGCTGATGGGCGACCCGCCCGAGGCGCGCACCGCCCTCGTCCACCTGGAGGCGGAGCCGCGCGCCTGGCTCGCCAAGGCCGCCGCGAACGGCACGCGGATCTACGCCGACGTCGGCTGGGACCCCGCCCAGGAGTGGTCCCGGGACCTGCTGGACCAGCTCGCCCTGTGCCACGCCTTCCTCCCCAACGAGACCGAGGCGATGGCCTACACCCGCACCGGCAGCGCGGTCGCGGCCCTCGGCACGCTCGCCGAGCTGGTGCCGGTGGCCGTGGTCACCCGCGGCCGGGACGGCGCGGTCGCCGTCGATCAGACCACCGGCGAGTACGCCGAGGTCGCGGCCCTGGACGTCGACGTCGTGGACGCCACCGGCGCCGGCGACGTGTTCGGCGCGAGCTTCGTCGCGGCCAGTCTCGGCGGCTGGCCGCTGGAGGAGAGACTGCGCTTCGCCGTGCTCGCGGCGGGACTGTCCGTCCGCCACCACGGCGGCGCCCTCGCCGCCCCCGGCTGGTACGGCGTCGACCGCTGGTGGCGCACCCTGACCGACCCCGGCCTGCGGCGCGCGTACGGCTTCCTCAGGGACCGGATGCCCGCCGACGTCGGCCCGCCGCTCCGCTACGCCCCCGTCACACCGCCCGCGCGGCCGCTGTGACCCCCGTGCCCCCTTTCATGACACCCCTCTCGTACGACATACGGAAAAGAACCGAAAGGCGGTGGGAGCTGTGCGGCTCTCACGAAGAGGCCTGCTGCGCGCGGGCCTGGCCGGTACGGCCGCCACGGCCCTCGGCGGCCTGACGTCCGGCTGTGCCGTACCGGCCGGCTCGACCGGCCGGAACATGGTCCTGTGGTACTGGGACGGCGGCCTCGGCGACACGGTCCTGAAGAAGGCCAGGGCCCGTTACGACGCCACGGTGGACCTCAGGGCCATCAAGATCGGCGGCTACTACCGGTCCAAGCTGATCACCACACTCACCGGCCGTGCCCACGTCCCCGACATCGCGGGCCTCAAGGGCGAGGACATGGCGTCCTATCTGCCCGACGCCGACCAGTTCGTGGACCTGCGCACCCTCGGCGCGCAGAAGTACGAGTCCCGGTACCTGCCGTGGAAGTGGCAGCAGGGCATCGCCGACGACGGCACCATGGTCGGCTTCCCCATCGACTGCGGCCCGGTGGCGCACTTCTACCAGTACGAGGTGTTCCGGAAGGCCGGGCTGCCCTACGAACCAGCCGACGTCTCGGCCGAGTTGAACACCTGGGAGAAGTTCTTCGCGGCCGGCGAGCGGCTGCGGAAGCGGATCCGCGGGACCTCGCTGCTCACCGACGTCAACAGCGTCTTCGAGAACATCGTGCAGCAGGGCAGCAGACGCTACGTCGACAAGGACCGCCACTTCATCGGCGACCAGGAGCACGTGCGCCACGCCTGGGCGCTCGCCGTGGAGGCCAAGCGGCGCGGCATCGTCTCCGACCTCGTCACCGGCACCCCGGACCAGATCTCCGCGGTGGACACGGGCAAGCTCCCCAGCCAGCTCGGCGCCTCCTGGGCGACGTACGACATCAAGAACGGCAACCCGAGGACCAAGGGCAGGTGGCGGATCGCCGACATGCCGGTGCGGCCGTCCAACAACGGCGGCTCGTTCCTGTCGGTCACCAAGGCGTGCCGGGAGCCCGAGCGGGCCTTCGAGATCATCGCGTGGATGCTCAACGCGGCCAACCAGGCCTCGGGTTACGTCGACGCGGGCCTGTTCCCCTCCACGCCCGCCTCCTACGGCCTGAGGCAACTGCGCGAGCCCGACCCGTTCTTCGGCGGCCAGGTGACCACGGACGTATTCGGGCCGGCCGCGCAGAAGATCGTGGTCGCCTACAACAGCCCGTACGACGTGGCGCTCGGGCAGCCCGTCAAGGACGAGATCAAGAACGTCGGCGTCCTCGGCAAGGACCCGGACCAGGCCTGGAGTGACGCCATGAGCAAGTGCCGGCGCATCGCGAAGCACCTGGGGGTGAGCTACTGATGGCCACCGCCCTGGAGAAGCCTCCCGTCATCGCGGAGCGGACCTCGACCGCCGGACCCCGTTCGGGATTCCGCAGGTACTGGCACCTCTACGCCGCGATCTCCCCCTTCTACCTCCTCTTCCTCGCCTTCGGCCTGGTCCCCGTCGGCTTCTCGCTCTATCTCTCCTTCCACCGCTGGGACGGCCTCGGCTCCATGGAGTGGGCCGGCCTGTCGCAGTACCGGTACCTGCTGAGCGACAGCGACTTCTGGAGCTCCATCGGCAACACGCTGCTGATCTGGGCGCTGGCCACCTTCCCCATGATCTTCCTGGCGATGGTCACGGCCGTGCTGCTCAACTCGGCGGTCCGCTTCAAGAACGGCTACCGCTTCGCCTACTTCCTGCCCAACGTCACCTCCGTCGTCGCGATCGCCATCGTCTTCGGCTCGGTCTTCTCCACCAACTTCGGCCTGGTGAACGCCCTGTTGCAGGCGGTGGGCCTGGACCAGGTGGCGTGGCTGAACACGCCCTGGGGCATCAAGGTCGCCATCGCGACGCTGATGACGTGGCAGTGGACCGGCTACAACGCGATCATCTTCCTCGCCGGCCTGCAGACCGTCCCGGGCGAGCTCTACGAGGCGGCGCGGGTGGACGGCGCGAACCCCGTGCAGACCTTCTTCCGGATCACGCTGCCGATGCTGCGGCCGACGCTGCTGTTCGTGCTCGTGGTCTCGACGGTGACCGGCCTGCAGAGCTTCACCGAGGCGCAGGTGCTGCTGCAGAACACCTCCAACGACTCCACGTTCTCCGGGGGTCCGGGTCACGCGGGCCGCACGATGGTCCTCTACTTCTTCCAGCAGACCTTCGACAACAACGACTTCGGCTACGGCGCCGCCGTGGCGTGGGGGATCTTCCTCGTCGTCGTCATCTTCTCGATCATCAACTGGCGGCTGGTGCAGCGCCGGGGCGAAGACTAGGAGGCCGCAACGCCATGGCATCCCTCCAGCACACCAGGCGCCCCCGGGGCATCAAGGGAACCCGCGACCGGGGCATCGCGCTGCACGCCGTCCTCGTCGCCGGACTGCTGCTGTCGGCCTTCCCGTTCTACTGGGCCGTCATCATGTCGACCCACACCTCCGGCGAGATCTTCTCCTACCCGCCCAAGCTGCTGCCCGGCTCGCACTTCCTGCAGAACGTGCGCAGCCTCTTCGACAACATCGACTTCTTCGGCTCGATGCTCAACTCGCTGCTGGTGGCGGGCTCGGTGACCTTCCTGGTCCTGTTCTTCGACTCGCTGGCCGCGTTCGTCTTCGCCAAGTTCAGCTTCCCGGGCCGCGGGGTGCTGTTCGCCCTGCTGATGGCGATCTTCATGGTGCCGACGCAGATGGCGATCATCCCGCAGTTCGTGATGATGGCGAAGATCGGCTGGATCGGCTCCATGACGGCGCTGATCGTGCCGGCGGCGGCCAACGCCTTCGGCATCTTCTGGATGCGCCAGTACATGAGGAGCGCCATCCACGACGAGCTGCTGGACGCCTCGCGCATCGACGGCGCGAACTTCCTGCGCCAGTACTGGCACGTGGCCCTCCCGGTGGTCCGGCCGGGCCTGGCCTTCCTCGGCATCTTCACCTTCATGGGCCAGTGGAACGACTACGCCTGGCCCCTGGTCGCCCTCACCAACCCCGACAACGTCACCCTCCAGGTCGCGCTGTCCCAGCTCAACGGCGTCCACGGCACCACCGACTACGGAATGGTCATGACGGGCGCCCTGCTCGCCCTCCTCCCCCTGCTGATCGTCTTCGCGATCGGCGCCCGGCAGATCATCGGCGACCTCGGCAAGGGAGCCATCCGTTGACCGACCCGCTGCTCGCGCTGCGCCCCTGGGAGGCACCCGAGGTGACCTCCTGGGGGCGGCTCGCGGCGAACGCCGTCGACCGGCGTTCCGGAGCCCTCTGCCTGGACGGCGACTGGCGCTTCCAGCTGCTGCCCGCGCCCGACGCGCCGCTCGGCGGCGTGTGGTCCACGGTGTACGTCCCCGGCGCCTGGACCCTCCAGGACACGGACGACCTGCCGTCGTACACCAACGTCCGCATGCCGTTCGCCGAGTTCCCGCCCGGCTCCCCCGCCGCCAACCCGACGGGGGTCCACGAGCGCGAGGTGGACGTGCCCGCCGACTGGTCCGGGCGCCGGATCGTGCTCCAGGTCGGCGCCGCCGAGAGCGTGCTCCTCGTGCACGTCGACGGGCGGCCCGTCGGCATCTCCAAGGACTCCCACCTGGCCGCCGAGTTCGACCTCACCGGCGTGGTACGCGCCGGTGAGCGGTCCGTGCTGCGGCTGACCGTGGTGAAGTGGTCGGACGCCTCGCACGTCGAGGACCAGGACCACTGGTGGCACGGGGGCATCACACGGTCGGTGCTGCTGTACGCGACCGATCCCCTGCACCTGGCCGACGTGACGGTGCGCGCCGGGTACGACGGCGCACTGCGCGTCGACTGCCGCGTGCGCGACGCACGGGGCGCCCTGCCCGCCGGATGGCACGTGAGCGCCGACCTGGACGGCCGGCTCCTGACCCAGGACACGGAGTTCGACCGCCGCAACGCCGAGGACGAACGGGTCTCCGCCTTCCTCGGCGAGGCCCGCGTGCAGGCCACCGTGCCCGGGGTGCGCACCTGGACCGCCGAGACGCCCGAGCTGTACGACCTCACCGTCCGCCTGCACCGCCCGGACGGCACCGTCGCCGACACCTCCCGCCACCGCGTCGGCTTCCGCGACGTCGAGATCGCCGGCCGGGACCTGCTGATCAACGGCGAGCGCGTGTTCGTCCGCGGCGTCAACCGGCACGACTTCCACCCGCTGACCGGCCGCACGGTGACGCACGACGACCTGCGCGCGGAGCTGACCCTGCTCAAGCGCTTCGGCTTCAACGCGATCCGCACCTCCCACTACCCGGCCGACCCGGCCCTCTACGACCTCGCCGACGCCCTCGGCCTCTACGTCGTCGACGAGGCGGACATCGAGTCCCACGACCACGCCCACGAGATCGCCGACGACCCGCGCTACCTCAACGCCTTCGTGGACCGCGTCTCGCGGACGGTGCTGCGGGACAAGAACCACCCCTCGGTCATCGTCTGGTCGCTGGGCAACGAGTCCGACTACGGCGCGAACCACGACGCGGCGGCGGGCTGGGTGCGCCGACACGACCCGGCCCGGCCGATCCAGTACGAAGGCGCCGCCAAACTCGACTGGGCGGCCACCGGCGACGCCTCCGACATCGCCTGCCCCATGTACGCGCCGATCGAGGACTGCGTCGCCCACGCCCTCTCGGGCCGCCAGACCAGGCCCCTCATCCAGTGCGAGTACAGCCACGCGATGGGCAACAGCAACGGGACCCTGGCGGACCACTGGGCGGCCATCGAGTCCACGCCGGGCCTTCAGGGCGGATTCATCTGGGAGTTCTGGGACCACGGAATCCTGCAGCGCGTGAGCGACGGCAGACCTGCCGGGCGCGCGGGGGCCGGGCAGTACGGCAACGGTGTCACCGCGCCCGGCCACCGCTGGGCCTACGGCGGCGACTTCGGCGAGACGATCCACGACGGCGCGTTCGTCGCCGACGGGGTCGTCCTGCCCGACCGCACCCCGAAGCCCGTCCTGTACGAGCACCGGGAGATCGCGGCTCCCCTACGCATCGAGTGCCGGCGGCACGAGGGCATCGTGCTCGGCAACCACCAGCACTTCCGCGGCCTGGAGTGGCTCTCCGGCACCTGGGAGCTGTCCCTGGCCGACGGCCGCACGCTGACCGCGCCGGCCGAACTGCCCGCGCTGCGGCCGGGCGAGACGGCCGCCGTGCCGCTGCCGTTCGCGGTGCCGCGCGACGGCGGGGAGGCCTGGCTGACGCTGCGGGTGAGCACGGCCGAGGACCTGCCCTGGGCGCCGCGCGGGACGGAGGTGTGCGTGCCGCAGGTGCGGCTGCGCGGTCCCTCCGTGTCCGGGGACGTCCCGGTGGAGGGCGTGGTACGGGTCGACGACGAGGGCCTGCTGCTCCATCCCCTGCTGACCGCCGGCCCCACGCTGTGCCTGTGGCGGGCGCCCACCGACAACGACGAGCTCGGCGGCACGGCCCGGCGCTGGCGGGCGTGGGGGCTCGACGCCCTGGTCCGCAAGGCGGTCTCGGTACGCCGGGACGGCGGCCGGGTCACCGTGGACGCCGAGTACGCCGCGGCGGCCGGCGTCGTACGGCACCGGCAGGTGCTCACCCCGGTCGAGGGCGGCATCCTGGTCGGCGAGGAGGCGGAGCTGCCCGAGGAGTTCGACGACGTGGCGCGGGTCGGCACGGTCTTCGAGACGGCGCGGGGCCTGGACCTGCTGGAGTGGTTCGGGCAGGGGCCGTGGGAGTCGTATCCCGACCGCAGTGCGGGCGCCCCCGTCGGCCACCATGCCCTGCCCGTCGACGCGTTGTTCACCCCCTATCTGCGGCCGCAGGAGAGCGGCGGCCGGCACGGCGTGCGGCGCTTCACGCTGTCCGCGCCGGACGCGACGGGTCTCGCGGTCGAGCTGGACGAGCCGCGCCAGGTCTCGGTGACCCGGTTCCGTGCCGAGGACCTCACCGCCGCCGCGCACCACGACGAACTGGTGCCGCGCCCCGGGTGCGTCGTGCACCTCGACGCGGCGCACCGGGGCCTGGGCACGGCGTCCTGCGGCCCCGACACCTCCGCCTCGTACCTGATCCGCCCGGGCGTCCACCGCTGGAGCTGGACGCTGCGCCTGCTCCGGATCCCCGCACGCGCTTCCACCGGTTCCTGATCCCCCGGCCGCCCTGCCGTTCACGGAACACCGGTCGCCCCCGCCGGGCGCGTGTCCGCGCGTGTCCGTGGACGGCCTGCGGAGCCCCCGCTCAACTCCGCGACCGCCGGCGGCGACGGTGACCCGTGGGCCGATACGTGGTTCGATTCGCACCTCATCTTCCAGGACGTGGCAGGTGCCTGATGAAGCGTCACCTCGTTGCTCCGGCCGCACTGACCTCCGCCCTGGCCCTCGGCGCCCCGAACGCCTTCGCCTCCGGGGAGCCGCACTGGGCGCAGTCCGGTACGTCGTACACCGACACGCTGGGCGGCGGGCAGGGCCCGGCGAGCCGCGCCGACGGCTCCGTGCTGTACCGCGGTCTCGCGGACATCCCGCTGAGCCTGAGAATCCAGGGCTGGAACCACGTCGGTGACCCGGACGTCGCCCGCGGCTACACCTTCGACGCCTACCAGGGCGCCGACACGGCCACGTCGAAGCTGTTCGCGGTCACCACGCCCGCCGGGAAGCGCTACGAGTACGTGCACCCGCTCGACCCCGGCGAGAAGGCCAACAACTCCTTCGCCGCCGTGTCGCCCGACGCGCAGTGGCTGGTGTCGGGCGAGTGGGGCGACCAGAACCGGCTCCAGGTCTTCCCCGCTCCCCTGCTGAACCCGTCCACCCCGCGGCACGGCGGCCGGCTCGCGGAGGTCTGGCAGATCACCCTGGACAGGCCGGTGCGCGACATCCAGGGCTGCGACTTCGTGACGGACACCCGCCTGGTGTGCGCCTCGGACGACGCGTCGCGTCAGCTCTTCCCGGTCAGCCGCCCCCTGCTCCAGGTCGACCTGCCGCACCAGCTGGACGGGCAGCCGGTCACCGGCTCCGTGCAGGCCCTGTTCGGCCTCCCCCAGCAGAGCATCTGCAAGGACGGCACGTTCGAGGCGGAGGGCGTCGACTACGACGTGCGCAGCGGCACCCTGCGGGCGGAGGTCGTCCCGCCGGGGGTGTGCGCCCTGGCGACGACGGTGTACACGTACCGGCGGACGACGAGCTGACCGGGGACGACGTACGGTGGCCGCATGACAGGTGAGGAGTCGTTGCGGCCCCAGTCCCTGCTGCTGACGTTCCTGGGCGACCAGGTGCTCGGGCGGGACGTCTGCGTGTACTCGGGCAGCGTGATCGACGTGTTCGAGCGCGCCGGAGTCGGCGAGCAGGCGACCCGCTCGACCCTGACCCGGATGGTCAACCGCGGGCTGCTGCGCCGCCAGCGTGAGGGCCGCAGGATGTACTTCGGCCTGACGGAGCACGCGCGGGCCGTGCTGCGCGACGGGGAGCGGCGCATCTGGCACACCGGCGCGGTCAACCGCGACTGGGACGGCACCTGGACCCTGCTCGGCTTCTCGCTCCCCGAGTCCTGGCAGCGGCAGCGGCACGACCTGCGCTCCAAACTGACCTGGAGCGGCTTCGGCCCGCTGTTCAGCGGCCTGTGGATCGCGCCGGGCGAGGTCGACGTGGCGGAGCTCGTCGCCGAACTCGGCCTGTCCGCCCATGTGAAGGTCTTCCGCGCGCACGCCGACGTCGGCATGGACATCGGCGCGATGATCGAGGAGACCTGGCAGCTGCCCGAACTGGCCTCACGATACGAGGAGTTCGCGCAGCGCTGGCAGGGCCGGGAGAGCCCGCAGCCGGAGCCCGAGGACGCCCTCGTGCTGCGGCTGCGGCTGCAGACGGAGTGGCTGCGGATCATCCGCGGCGACCCGCGCCTGCCGGTCAAGCACCTGCCGGACGACTGGCCGGCGGAGCGGGCCGAGAAGACGTTCCGGACGGTGCACGACGGACTCACCCCGCTCGCGCGCGAGGCCGCGCGACGCCTTCTCGACCTGGTGCCGGTCCGCCCCGGTCAGGCGTAGAAGCGCGACAGG
Source organism: Streptomyces sp. NPDC101225 (assembly GCF_044767585.1). Lineage (NCBI taxonomy): Bacteria > Bacillati > Actinomycetota > Actinomycetes > Kitasatosporales > Streptomycetaceae > Streptomyces > Streptomyces sp. NPDC101225. Next base: position 258,257 of record NZ_JBIWOE010000008.1, on the reverse strand, counting down.
CTCTGCAGGACGGCGGCCGGCTTGGTGCCGCCCTCGATCTCGATCGTGCCGTCCACGGTGATCTGCACCCCGCCCGGCACGTCCTCGACCGCGGCGAGCCGGGCGGCGAGACGGATGCGGGAGCCGGCCTTCACCGGCGCGGGGAAACGGACCTTGTTCAGGCCGTAGTTGACCTTCGTCGTGACGCCCTGGACGTCCAGCAGCCCGGTGAACAGGGGGATGAAGAGGGACAGGGTGAGGTAGCCGTGGGCGATCGGCGCGCCGAAGGGGCCTTCGGCGGCCTTCTCGGGGTCCACGTGGATCCACTGGTGGTCGCCGGTGGCGTCGGCGAAGGTGTCGATCCGCTCCTGGGTGACCTCGATCCACTCACCGGTGCCGAGCTCGCTGCCCGCGAGCTTCCTGAGTTCGTCGATGCCGTTGACGGTGATGCTCATGGAGTTCCTTAGCTGTTGCCGTACCGGTTGCGGACACGGGACTTGAGGAGCTTCCCGGAGGCGGTGCGCGGCAGGGCGTCCGCCGGCACCACCGACTTCGGGATCTTGTACCTGGCGAGGCGGCCGGACAGGGAGGCCAGCACCTCGTCGGGGTCGAGCGCGGCGCCCTCGCGCGGGACGACGACCGCGCGCGGCACCTCGCCCCACGTGTCGTCCGGCACGCCGATGACCGCGCACTCGACGATGTCCGGGTGGGCCAGCAGCAGGTCCTCGATCTCGGCCGGGTAGATGTTCTCGCCACCGGAGATGATCACGTCCTTGATGCGGTCGACGATGTGGACGTAGCCGTCCTCGTCGACCCGGGCCGCGTCCCCGCTGCGGAACCAGCCGTCCACGAAGGAGGCGGCCGTCTCCTCGGGCAGCCCCCAGTAGCCGGGCATGACGTGCGGCCCGCGGACGACGACCTCGCCGGTCTCGCCGGCCTCGACCGGTGTGAGGTCCGGCCGTACGACGCGGACGTCGCTGAAGAAGTGCGGGACGCCGGCCGAACCCGCCTTGCTCACCGCGTGCTCGGCGTCCAGGAAGAGCGTGCCGGGGGACGCCTCGGTCATGCCGTAGCCCTGGAGGAAGGTCAGGCCCCGTTCCTGGTAGGCGGCGATCAGCGGTGTGGGGACCGGGGAGCCGCCGCAGGTGAGGATGCGCAGACTGGACAGGTCCGCGTCCGGCCAGCGCGGGTGCCGGGCCACCTGCTCGAACATGGTCGGCACCCCGAACATGAAGGTGATCCGGTGCCGTTCGACCAGGTCGAAGGTCGCCTCGGGGTCGAAGGCCTCCACCAGGACGCAGCTGCCGCCCTTGAGCAGCACCGGCAGCGTCAGCATGTTCAGGCCGGCCGTGTGGAACAACGGCGCGCTGACCAGGGCGCGTTCGTCGGCGATCAGGTCGGTGTCGACCAGGACGTTGAGCGCGTTCCAGGTGAGGTTGCCGTGGGTGAGCATCGCGCCCTTGGGGCGGCCGGTGGTCCCCGAGGTGTACATGATGATGCAGGTGTCGTCGGGGGTGACCGGTTCGTCGATCGGCTCGGCCGCGGCCGCGGCCGTCAACTCCTCGTAGGCGGGGCCGACTTCGACGTACGTCCGCACGTCGGTGTCGCCCGGCAGCCCGGCCACCAGGCCGGTGTGCGCGGGGCCGTGGACCAGTGCCTTCGCCCCGGAGTCGGCGAGCTGGAAGCCGATCTCCGGGCCCGCGAGCCGGGTGTTGAGCGGGACGAAGACCGCGCCGAGCGTGCCCGCCGCGAACAGGGTCTCCAGATAGGAGGGGTGGTTCGGGCCGAGGTAGGCGATGCGGTCGCCGCGCCGGATGCCGCGGGCGCGCAGCGCGTGGGCGAGGCGGGTGGTGCGGTCGTGGAGCTGCGCGTACGTGAGCGCGGTGCCGCCGTGGATCAGGGCGGTGCGGTGCGGGGTCTTGCGGGCCCGGCGTGCGGGCCATGACCCGAGTCCCTCATTGCGCATCTGGGGTCCCTTACGGCTTGGTCAGCCCGAGCAGCCGGGCGGCGTTCTCCTTGAGGATCTTCGGCTTCACCTCGTCCTTGATCGACAGCTGCTCGAAGTCGCGGAGCCAGCGGTCGGGGGTGAGGACGGGGAAGTCGGAGCCGAAGAGGACCTTGTCCTTCAGCAGCGTGTTGGCGTACTGCACGAGCTGCGGCGGGAAGTACTTCGGCGACCAGCCGGACAGGTCGATGTGCACGCCCGGCTTGTGGGTGGCGACAGCGAGCGCCTCGTCCTGCCAGGGGAAGGACGGATGCGCCAGGATGATCTTCAGGTGCGGGAAGTCGGCGGCGACGTCGTCGACGTGCAGCGGGTTGGAGTACTTCAGCCGGATGCCGCCTCCGCCGGGGACGCCGGCGCCGATGCCGGTCTGGCCGGTGTGGAAGAGGGCGATGGTGCCCGTCTCCTCGATCACCTCGTAGAGGCCGTACGCCACCGCGCGGTCGTCGGGGAAGAAGCCCTGGATGCTCGGGTGGAACTTGAAGCCGCGCACGCCGTACTCCTCGACCAGGCGCCGCGCCTGCCGTACGCCCGCCTTCCCGCGGAAGGGGTCGACGGAGGCGAAGGGGATGAGGACGTCGGCGTTGGCGGCGGCGGCCTCGGCCACCTCCTCGTTGGGTACGGGCGCGGTGCCCGTCGCCGACTCGGCGTCCACCGTGAAGATCACCGCGGCCATCCTCCGCTCGCGGTAGTAGGCGGCCGTCTCCTCCAGGGTGGGCTTCCGCCTGCCCTCGACCTTGAAGTAGGCGGAGGAGGCGTCGTGCAGGTCGTCGTCGAGCGAGGAGTGGCCCTTGGAGGAGACCTCCGCGTGGGTGTGGACGTCGATCGCGACCAGGTCCTGGATGTCCATCACGCCTCCGGAATCCTGGGCGCGGGGATGCCGACCGTCTGGAGCTCGGCCCCCACGGCCGTCGGGAAGGCGTCGGCCAGGGTGTCCGGGGTCCAGCCGCCGTCGGCGTACGCCGCCCTGATCTCCTGCGGGTGGGACCAGAGTGCCACCTTGTCGCCGCCGATGCCGATGGCCTGGCCGGTGATGCCCCGGGCGGCCCCGGAGGCGAGGAAGGGCACCAGGGCCGCGCAGTCCTCGGGGGTGCCGAAGCCCTCGCCCCTGCGCAGGAAGCCCGGCAGCGGCGTGCCCCCACGCATGGCCTCGACGTACGGGGCGAAGGCGGGGATGGTCTCGGTCATCGCGGTCGCGGCGACCGGCACGATCGCGTTGACGGTGATCTGCGCGCGGCTCAGCTCCATCGACCAGGTGCGGGCCATCGCGGCGATGCCGGCCTTGGCGGCCGCGTAGTTGGTCTGCCCGAAGTTGCCGCGCTGGCCGGCCGGGGAGCCGACCAGGATCAGCGTGCCGCCCTCGCCCTGCTCGCGCAGGCGGACGGCGGCGGCGCGGGCGCAGGTGAAGGTGCCCCTGAGGTGGGTGGTGACGACCGCGTCGAAGTCGTCGTCGGTCATCTTCCACAGCACCTTGTCGCGCAGGATTCCGGCGTTGGTGACCAGGACGTCGAGCCGGCCGAACGCCTCGACCGAGCGGGCCACCAGCCGGTCGGCGGCCTCACGCGTGCCGACCGGGACCACCTCGGCGACGGCGTTGCCGCCCGCCTCGGTGATGGACTTCACGGCCGCCTCGGCCACGGCCTCGTCGACGTCGTTGACGACCACGGACGCGCCGTGGGCGGCCAGGGCGTGCGCGTAGGCGAGGCCGAGGCCCCGGCCGCTGCCGGTGACGACGGCGGCCTGGCCGGTGAGATCGATGCTGGGCACGGGTGGATCCCTTCACTTCGGCGTGCTGGGTGCGACTGCGAGATCGAAGCTAAGAGCAATAATTGTTGACGTCAATAGTTGTTGGCGACCCACGGGTGCGGCATGCTGGAATCTCCACCACGCACCGAGCCCAGGGAGCCAGCCATCACACGCCAGCACGCCGCCCCGCAGCCCATCGACGCGGACGAGCCGTGGATGCGCGGGCTCCACGCGGACACGGGCTATCTCCTGTACCGCCTGGGCCTGCGCTCCGGTCAGCTGTTCAACACCTTCCTCCAGGAGTCCGGGCTGCGCCTGCGCCACTACGCCGTCCTGCGCTTCCTGGCCACCTCCGAGGGCGCGCTGCAGCGCGAGCTGAGCACCCGTCTCGGTTACGACCCGAGCGCGATCGTCGGCCTGGTCGACGACCTGGAGAAGCTGGGCTTCGCCGAGCGCCGTCCCTCCCCCGACGACCGCCGCAGCCGCATCGTCGCCCTCACCGACGAGGGCCGCGCCTTCCTGCGCGACACCGACGAGGCGGGCCTGCGGGTGACGAACGACCTGCTCGGCCCGCTGGAGCCGGCCGAGCGCGCGGCGCTGCACGCGCTGCTGCTGCGGATCGCCGAGGACGGACTGGCCTGACGCCGCCGCCCCCGCCCCCGGCCCGCCGGAAGGACGCCCGCCGTGAACACCCCCACCGCGCCCGACCGGCTGCTGGCCGTGCTCGCCGCCTTCGACCACGAGCATCCGGCGCTGTCACTGACGGACATCAGCCGGCGGGCCGGGCTGAGCCTCACCACCGCGCACCGGCTCGTGGGCGCGCTCACCGACTGGGGCGCCCTGGAGCGGGACGGTTCCGGCGTCTACCACGTCGGGCTCCGGCTGTGGGAGATCGCGGCGCTCGCCCCGCGCGGACTCGCGCTGCGCCAGCTCGCCCTGCCGTACCTGGAGGACCTGTACGAGGCGACCCACGAGAACGTGCAGCTCGCGGTGCAGGACGGCGCCGAGGTCGTCTACACCGAGTGGATCTCGGGGCGCTCCGCGGTCGGGGTGCACATCCGCGTCGGCGCCCGCTGGCCGCTGCACGCCACCGGCGTCGGGCTCGTCCTGCTGGCGCACGGCGATCCGGAGTTCCAGGAGCGGTACTGCGCGGGCACGCTCGCCTCCTTCACGCCGTACACCATCACCGACCCGGCGCGGCTGCGCCGGGTGCTGGCCGAGGTGCGGCACACCGGGGTCGCCGTGAGCAGCCGTCAGGTGACCGACGACGCCCTGTCGGTGGCGGCCCCGGTGCGCGGCCGGGGCGGGGCCGTGGTCGCCGCGGTGTCGGTGGTGGTGCCGCAGGCCGACGCGCAGGTACCGGTCCTGGCGCCCGCCGTGCGGCTCGCGGCGCTGGGTATCTCGCGGGCGATGGGCTGGCGCCCCGCGAGCCCGCCGTGAGGCCCGCTCAGCAGTTGCCGCCGGGCGGCCTGCCCGTGAAGCGGCCGGCCAGCCAGTTCACCGCGTCGGTGATCGACTGCGGATCGCCGGTGAGGTGGTCGCCCGCGTACGACACCCACCGGGTGGTGATCCCCGCGTCGCAGTACGCCCGCCGCGTGCTCCGGGCGGCTTCGGCCGGGATCACCTCGTCGAGGAGGCCGCGGTACTGCAGGACCGGGAAGCCGATCTCGTAGCGCGCCCCGGAGCCCGGAGTGCCCACCCCCACGCCGAGTTTGTCGGTGTCGACGATCTGGCCCCAGCTGGTGCCGTCGGGTCCGCGCAGGGCGAAGAGCTGCTCCAGGGTCAGCCCGTCCCCGGTGTAGTTCCGCACCTGGGCGCCCGCGAAGCGCACGACCGTGCCGACCGCGCACAGCGACTCGGCGTCCTCGACCGCCTGGCGGCCGGTGCCGTTCAGGAGCGAGCCGAAGGGCATGTCCGGGTGGGTCACCGCCATGCCGATCACGGCGTCGACGAGGAATCCGGCGAACGGCCCGCCGTCGAGGGCGGTGCCGACCTGCCGCAGATCGCCGGGCACACCGCCGGACGCGACCCCCACCACCTTCAGCTCCGGCGCGTACGAGGCGGCGAGCTGCGCGGCCCACAGACTTCCGGAGCCGCCCTCGGAGTAGCCCCAGATCCCCACCCCGGTGTCCGGGCCGACCCCGCTGCCGGGCAGTCTGGACGCGGCCCGCACCATGTCCAGGACCGCGTGCCCGGCGTCGGCGCCCGAGACGTACGGATGCACCTGGCCGTCGAGGTAGCCGGCGCCGTCGGTCGCCGCGACGGCGAAACCCGCCTTGAGCAGGGCGGCGAGGTTCGGGCCCTCGTAGGCGTCCTGGTAGGCGCCGGTGAGCTGTCTGGAGAAGGCGCACTGCGGGCCGATGCCGAGGGTGCCGGGCACGAAGGCGACCAGGGGCCGTTCGCCCGGCCCCCGCCACGCCTCGCGGGGCACGATCACCGTTCCGGCGACGGTGTCCTTCCTGTCGTGGCCGTCGGTGGAGCCGTACTGCACCTTCCAGGCACGGACCGGCGTGCCGTCGCCGATCATCGGCAGGGAGTCGGCCGTCCGGCAGGAGACGACCTCGCCCGGCGCGGCCGCGGCGCTCACCGGGGGCCGGTAGATCGCGGCGTCGGAGTCGGCGCACCCGCCGCCCGTGCCGGCCGTCGCGGTCACGGCCGGGACGGCGAGCAGGCCGCCCAGCAGGACCCCGGCCGCGACGAGCGCGGCCCTGCGGGGGTGCCGCTTCCTCGTCCTCTTCCTCGCGCTGTGCTTCATCACCTCGAAGCGTCCCTTCTGCGTGGTGACGGGAGCCGCGAGGTTACGGACCCGTAGGTAAGCGCTGCTAGTTCAGGGCCGACAAAACAGGGGGTGTCCATTGCGCGCCGCTGACTGGTGCCCGGATATCCCTCGCACCGGCGAGGCCCGCCCGCGCGGCCGTCGTGATACTGGAGCTGCCCTTGCCCCGAGGAGCCGCCCATGTCCCCGCAGTCCTGGTTCACGCGGGCCGCCGCACGCCTGCGCACGGCCAATCCCTACGCCGTCGACACCGCACTCGCCGCACTCGTGCTGTTCGCGGTCTCCCTGCAGTGGCTGTTCCCCGACGAGGGGGACGACCCGTTGAGCCTGCAGGGCTGGCTGCTGGGGGCCGCCACCGCCGTGCCACTCGTGTGGCGGCGGCGCCGGCCCTTCGCCACGGCATGGGTCGTCTCGGCCGCGACACCGGCGATGGCCGTCTATCACGCGCCCCCGCCCGACGTGGTCTGGGGCGGCCTGGTCGTCCTCTACACACTGGCGGCCCGCTCCCCCGTCTGGCAGCGGCGGCTGATGCTGGCGGGCTGGCTCGTCGGCATCACCCTGACCATGCAGCACAAGGAGCACGCCCGCCCCTTCGAGTACGCCTTCCACCTGCTGACCATCCTGTGCGCGTACGGCCTCGGGACGCTCGCCCGGGTCCAGCGCGCCTACACCACCGCCGTGGAGGACCGGGCCCGGCGGCTGGAACGGGAGCGCGCCGCCGACACCGCGCGGGCCCTCGCCCAGGAACGCGCCCGCATCGCCCGGGACATGCACGACGTCCTCGCCCACGCGGTGAGCCTGATGGTGGTGCAGGCGGAGGCCGGGCCGGTCGTGGTGCGCAGCGATCCGGACCGTGCGGAGGCCTCCTTCGAGGCGATCGCCGCGGCCGGCCGGGACGCCATGGCGCAGCTGCGGCGCATCCTCGGAGTCCTCAAGGAGGAGCAGAGAAGCGGTACGTCGCCGCAGCCCTGCGTCGCCGGCCTGCCGACCCTGGTCCGCCAGGTCGCCGAATCGACGGGCCTGCACGTCGAGTTGCGGACCAGGGGCGAGCCGTGCGCCCTGCCGCCGGACGCCGAGGTCGCCGTCTACCGCGTGACCCAGGAGGCGCTGACCAACACGGTCAAGCACGCGTACGCTTCCCGCGCGACCGTCGAACTCGACTGGGCGGAGGACCACTTGATCCTGACCGTGACGGACGACGGGCAAGGACCCACGGCACCGGGCGGCGGGCACGGCCTGATCGGCATCAGGGAACGGGCCACCGCGTGCGGTGGCGGTGCCGAGACCGGATCCGGGCCGGACGGCGGCTTCCGCGTCGTCGTACGCCTGCCCGCCACCGCCGGCCGGCAGGCGGCCCTGGGGTGAGCATCCGGGTGGTCGTCGCCGACGACCAGGAACTGGTCCGCAGCGGCTTCAGCATGATCCTGGAGGCCCAGCACGACATCCAGGTGGTCGCCGAGGCCGGTGACGGCACCGAGGCGGTCGCGGCGGTGCGGCTGCACGCGCCGGACGTGCTGCTCCTCGACATCCGCATGCCCGTGATGGACGGGCTGGAGGCGGCCAGGCGGGTGTGCGCGCAGTCCGCCTGCAAGGTCGTCATGCTGACCACGTTCGACCTGGACGAGTACGTCTACGAGGCGCTCCACGCGGGCGCCAGCGGCTTCCTGCTCAAGGACGTGCGCCGCGACGACCTGGTGCACGCCGTGCGCGTCGTGGCGGCCGGCGACTCCCTCCTCGCGCCGACGGTGACCCGCCGGCTGGTCGCGGACATCGTGCGGCGCCGCCGGGAGGAGGCCGCGACCGAGGTGCCCCCGCAGCGGCTGGACGCGCTGACCGCCCGCGAGGTGGAGACCCTGCGGATGCTGGCCCGCGGCCTGTCCAACGCCGAGATCGCCACGACCCTGTTCGTCAGCGAGCACACCGTGAAGACCCATGTCAGCAACGTGCTGAGCAAGCTCGGCCTGCGGGACCGGGTGCAGGCGGTGATCTGCGCGTACGAGACGGGGCTGGTGACACCGGGCTCCGCCTAGGGGGTGCCGAGCTCCTCGAAGAGGGTGAGCTGCAGTGCGCCCGGAGCCTCCAGCCGCGAGTTGAGCGAGTTCCACGGGGTCCGCGTCGGCTCCGCGAGCACCTCGGCGCCCGCGGCGGACAGCCGCGCCGTGGCGGCGGCCGCGTCACCGACCTCGAAGGCGACCCGGACGTGCCCGGCCACGCGGTGCCCCACCTCGACGTCGTCGATGAACGCGGCGTGGCCCGGGTCGGTCAGCTCCAGCGTGGCGCGGCCTGCCTCGAGGATGGTGACCCGTCCGTCGGGCGAGGCGTACGCGGCGCGCTCGGGCAGGCCCAGCACGTCGCGGTAGAAGCGCAGGGCCGTGTCGTAGTCGTCGGCCGTGACCACCAGACGGAGTTCGCGGACGGCCGGTGCGTCGGACATGAGGGCTCCTCGGGACGTACGGGTACCTGGCTGCGTCAACCGCGCCGCCGGGCCCGGCGATTCCCCCTTCTCCCTCCTGAGGGGGAGAAGGACCCCCGCCTCCCTCGTACGGCCCAGGCCCCCGAACCGCTCCCTCCGGCGATCCGGGACCACCCCCGCCGGGACGAACCTGGGGGCGTCGAGAACCGACCACTTGCCGGGAGGCACCGTGCTCTCCAGCCTCGCCCGGGCCGCGACCCGCCGCCCGCTGACCGTCATCCTTCTGTGGGCGCTCTTCCTGCTGCTCGGCTTCGGGCTGGGGACGGGCGTCTTCGCACGGCTCTCCGACAACGTGCCCGAGGTCCCGGGCACCGAGTCGGAGCACGCCGCCCGGTATCTGGACCGCACCGACCCGACCGGTGAGTCGATCACCGGCGTCGTCGCGGGCGTCGCGGTCTCCGATCCCGCACTGCGCCGCCAGGTCGAGCGGGCCGTCGCGGACGTGCGCGCCGTCGCGGGGGTCGCCGCGGTACCGGACCCGTACACGACACGCGGCCTGACCGCCGCGGACGGACAGGCGCTGATCCTCCCCGTCACACTTGAGGGCGGCCTCACCGACGACGCCGAGGAACGGGCCGTGACGGCGGCCCGCGACCGCATCCGGCAGATCGACGCGCCCCAGGTCCACGTCAGCGGCGGCCCCTTGCTGGGCACACAGCTCGGCGAGCGCGCCCAGCAGGACGTCAAGAACGCCGAGTTGATCTCGCTGCCCGTCGTACTGGCCCTGCTGCTCGTGGTGTTCGGCGGACTGCGCGCGGCCGCACTGCCGCTGGTGATCGCGGTCAGCGGGATCGCGGGCGCGTTCCTGGCTCTGTTCGGTTTCAGCCAGGTCACCGACATCTCCGTCTACGCGATCCAGGTGACCACCATGCTGGGCCTCGGACTGGCCGTGGACTACGCCCTGTTGATGCTGGTCCGCTTCCTCGAGGAGCGCCGGCACACCGCGGACGTCGTGACGGCGGTGCACCGGACGGTCGCCGCGGCCGGGCGGACGGTCCTGTTCTCCGGGCTCACGGTGGCCGTCAGCCTGACCGGGCTCCTGGTCTTCCCCAGCGTGTTCCTGCGCAGCATGGGGCTGGCCGTGGCGGCGGTCGTCGTCGTCGACATGCTGGCCGCGGTGACGCTCCTGCCCGCGCTGCTGGTGAAGTTCGGCGCGAGGATCACCCCGGCGAAGGTGCGGCCGGAGGGCGAGGAGGGCCGCTTCTTCGCCCGCGTCGCCCGCTTCGCGGCCCGCCGCCGGATCGCCGTGCTCGTCACCGTCGTACCGGCCCTGCTCGTCCTCGCCCTGCCCGTCACCGGCATGAAGATCGAGATCGGCGACGCCACCCAGCTGCCGGCCGGCACCGAGGCACGGCAGTTGTACGACACCGTCGACGCGCACTTCCCGTCCGGTACCGGCGTCTCACCGGTCACCGTCCTCCTCGGGCCCGGCACCGACAGCGCGACCGCGGACCGGATCCGCGCCCTCTCCCCGGCCGCCCGGTCCCGCGAACTGCCGGGCGGCGCGAGGGTCGTCCGGCTTCAGCCGTCCGGCCGGGTCGACGGCGCCCGGGCCACGGCCCTGGTCGACGAGGTCCGCGCCCTGCGCGGAGACCAGCCCGTCGAGGTGACCGGCCCGGCCGCCCGTCTGGTCGACTTCCGCGCCATGCTCGCCGCGCGGGCACCCTGGGCCGCCGTGACCGTGCTGGCCGGCATCTTCGTGCTGCTCTTCGCCTTCACCGGGTCGGTGCTGATCCCGCTGCGCACCGTCGTGACCACACTGCTCAGTCTGGGCGCCGCCCTCGGCGTGGTGGTGTGGGTCTTCCAGGACGGCCATCTGGCCGGCGTGCTGGGCGCCGAGGGCCTGGGCGCGCTCAGCCTCACGGCACCCCCGCTGATCGTCGCGATCGCCTTCGGACTGGCCATGGACTACGAGCTGTTCATCCTGGCCCGGATGCGCGAGGCATGGCTCGCCACCGGCGACCCCCAGGCGGCCGTGGTGACCGGGCTGCGCCGCTCGGGCCGGGTCGTCACCTGCGCCGCCCTCCTCCTCGCCGTCGTCTTCGGCGCCTTCATGACGGGCGGTTTCTCCCCCATCCTCCAGATCGGCCTCGGTCTCACCCTCGCGGTCCTGATCGACGCGACCGTCGTTCGGATGCTGCTCGTGCCCGCCACGACGACCCTCCTGGGCCGCCGTGCCTGGTGGTCGCCGAAGCCGCTCCGGCGGGCGCACGACCGATTCGGCCTGAGCGAGGGGGCGGCGCCGCGGGAGCGGGCGACGACGAACGCGTGAGCTTCCCCGCCGACGTCCGCGGGCCGGGCCGCGGACGTCACCCCTTTCGCCCGCGGGCCGGCAGACCCCCCGCGCACGGTCGGTCCCGCGGCCCGCGCCGCGCGCCTCCGCTCCGGGCGGTCCTCCACCGCGGCGGCCCGCCGGGACGAGGGCGCGGAGCGCTCTCCCCTCGACGCCCCTCCGGGCCGAGGCTGCCGCCGCCCCGGCGCGGAACCAGGAGCAGAACGTCGGCGGAACCGCCCCCGGCCCTCCGGGGCGCCGGTGCTCCAGGACCCCGGCGAGAACCGGGCCGACTCGCCTGGGAGGTGCCTCCGTAAGAGGCCAGGGGGCGACCGTGAGGTGGCCGTGAGGCGGCCCGATCGCTCCCGCCCGCGAGCCGGCCCTCCACACGGTTCCTCACAGGAATCTCAGGAACCGGCCCGCGGATTCAAAGGAGCAACAAAGTTACGCGGCGCAGGATGCACCCGGAGAAGACGGACATCCCAGGAAGGCCAGCCGTGGGCGTTGCGCACATATCGAACCGGTCCGAGCAGCCGTCGCGGACGTGGTCCCGGCGCGGGCTGCTGGCGGTGCTGGGCATCGCGCCGGCCGCCGCCGCGCTGACCGGCTGCAGCGGTTCGGCGGACGCCTCGCCGGAGGCGGTGCGGACGAGCACGAAGGCCGCGGCGAAGAAGCCCACGATCTCGGTCACCCCCGCGGACGGCACCAGAAAGGCCGCGTTCTCGAGCCCCGTCGAGGTGACCGTGACCGACGGCACGCTCGCCTCGGTGAAGGTCACCGGGAACGACGGCTCGACGCTGGCCGGTTCCCTCAACACGGCCAAGACCAGGTGGACTTCGACCGCGAACCCGTACTCGGGGACGAAGTACACGGTGTCCGCCGCCGCCGAGGGCGGCTCGGCCGAGACCGCGACCTTCACCACGAAGTCGCCCGGGGAGACGTTCGTCGGCTACTTCACGCCGGAGGCGGACTCCACCTCCGGCGTCGGCATGCCCGTGTCGATCAACTTCACGCACGCCGTCGAGGACCGGGCCGCGGTCCAGAAGGCCATCACCGTGACCGCCGAGCCGGCCGTGGAGGTGGTCGGCCACTGGTTCGGCGACACCCGGCTCGACTTCCGTCCCGAGACGTACTGGGCGGCCGGCACGAAGATCACCCTCAGCCTGCGGCTGAAGGACGTCGAGGGCGCGGACGGCGTCTACGGCACACAGTCCAAGGACGTCACCTTCCACATCGGCCGCGAGCAGATCAGCACCGTCGACCTGTCGGCCAAGGAGATGGTGGTGAAGCGGGACGGGGCGGTGCACGCCACCTACCCGGTCTCCGGCGGCGACTCCGAGCACACCACCTGGTCCGGGATCATGGTGATCAGCGAGCGGTTCCGGCAGACCCGGATGGAGTCCTCGACGGTCGGGCTCGGCGACGAGTACGACATCTCCGACGTCCCGCACGCCCAGCGCCTGACCACCTCCGGCACCTTCGTGCACGGCAACTACTGGGCGTCCACCGCGGTGTTCGGCCACGAGAACACCAGCCACGGCTGTGTGGGCCTGCACGACACCAAGGGCGCGGACGACACCTCGGTGGCGGGCTACAAGTTCTACAGCAGCTCGATGCTCGGCGACGTGGTCGTCGTGAAGAACTCGGGCGAGCGCACCGTCGAGCCGGACAACGGGCTCAACGGCTGGAACCTGTCGTGGCCGGAGTGGAAGAAGGGCAGCGCCGTCTAGTGCCACGACCGGGATGTGCGCGCCGAGCTCCGGCACATATGCCGTTCATGGGGTGAACTCACCTGCCGCAGAGAGACTTTGCCTGCTTCAACTCTTGACGACCGGAGGCACCGGGAGCACATTGGGGCCACTCTGAGAGCGCTCTCAGAAATATCGGACCTCATGGCATCCAGCGCATCTCACTCCGTCCCCGGGAGGCACCCCGCATGAGTGACACCTCCGGCACGCACCACAGACGACGCTCGCTGCGGCGGGCCGTCGTCGCCGCCGTCGGCACCCTCGGCCTGGTGGCCGCGGCCGCCACCATGACCACCCAGTCCGCCAGCGCGTCCGCCCCGACTCCCCCGTCGGGCTGGAACCAGGTCTTCCTCGACGACTTCAACGGCTCCGCCGGAACCGGCGTCAACACCTCCAACTGGCAGTACGACACCGGGACCTCCTATCCCGGCGGTGCCGCCAACTGGGGCACCGGCGAGGTCGAGAGGATGACCAGCAGCACCAACAACGTCGCGCTCGACGGCAACGGCAACCTGCGCATCACCCCGGTGCGCGACGTGTCCGGCCACTGGACCTCCGGCCGGATCGAGACCACCCGCACCGACTTCCAGCCCCCGGCGGGCGGCAAGCTGCGCGTCGAGGCCCGGATCCAGATGCCCAACGTCACCGGTGACGCGGCCGCGGGCTACTGGCCGGCGTTCTGGGCGCTCGGCGCGCCCTACCGGGGCAACTACCAGAACTGGCCGAGCGTCGGTGAACTGGACATCATGGAGAACGTCCAGGGCATCAACAAGGTCTGGGCGACCATGCACTGCGGCACCAATCCGGGCGGTCCCTGCAACGAGACGACGGGCATCGGCAACTCGATCGCCTGTCCGGGCAGCACCTGCCAGTCCGGCTTCCACACCTACAGCATGGAGTGGGACCGCTCGGTCAGCCCCGAGGCCATCCGCTTCTACGTCGACGGCGTCAACTACCACACCGTGACGGCCAGTCAGATGGACGCGACGACCTGGGCCAACGCCACCGACCACGGCTTCTTCGTGATCCTGAACGTGGCGATGGGCGGCGGCTTCCCGGACGCCTTCGGGGGCGGTCCGACCAGCGCCACCGAGTCCGGCCACCCGATGGTCGTGGACTACGTCCAGGTCCTCTCGTCCGGCGGTGGTGGCACCACACCGCCGCCCAGCGGCAACCGCGACGCCTACAGCCCCATCCAGGCCGAGTCCTACGACAGCCAGTCCGGCGTCACCGCCGAGAGCACCACGGACAGCGGCGGCGGACAGGACATCGGCTACATCGCCAACGGCGACTGGGCGCTCTACAAGGGCGTCGACTTCGGCTCCACGGCGGCCACCCAGTTCAAGGCCAGGGTGGCGAGCGGCGCGGCGAGCGGCGTCAGCGGTCTGGTCGAGGTGCGCCTGGACAGCCGCAGCAACGCACCGATCGGCAGCTTCGCACTGTCCAACACGGGCGGCTGGCAGTCGTGGAGAACCGTCCCGGCCAACATCAGCTCGGTGACCGGGACGCACGACGTGTATCTCACCTTCACCAGCGGCCAGCCGGCCGACTTCGTGAACGTGAACTGGTTCGACTTCGGCCACTGACCCCGCACATGACGATGCCCCGCGAGGACACCCCTCCTCGCGGGGCATCACCCGTGCCGGCCGGCGGTTTCGGGCCTACCGCAGTTCCGCCCGGAACGCCGCCGGCGTCTGTTCGGTGTGCTGCAGGCGACCTTCCGGCTCAAAAGTCAGACTTTTAGATTTGAACGCATCCGAGCAGCAGAATCGCTTCGATCGAGGACTTCTTGAAGATGAGCACGCAGACACCGGACCGCTTCACATGGACCGAACTCGACCGGCGTGCGGTCGACACTGCCCGCCTGCTGGCGGCCGACGCGGTGCAGAAGGTGGGCAACGGCCATCCCGGCACCGCGATGAGCCTGGCCCCGGCCGCCTACACGATCTTTCAGAAGATGATGCGTCACGATCCCGCCGACCCCGAGTGGACCGGCCGGGACCGTTTCGTGCTCTCCCCCGGCCACACCTCGCTCACCCTCTACACCCAGCTGTTCCTGGCGGGCTACGAGGTCGGCCTGGACGACCTGAAGGCCTTCCGGACCCACGGCTCCAAGACCCCCGGTCACCCCGAGTACGGGCACACGGCCGGTGTGGAGACCACCACCGGACCGCTCGGCCAGGGCGTCGCCAACGCCGTCGGCATGGCGATGGCCGCCCGCTACGAGCGCGGCCTGTTCGACCCCGGGGCCCCCGAGGGCACCTCCCCCTTCGACCACACCGTCTGGGCGATCGTCTCCGACGGCGACCTGGAGGAGGGCGTCTCCGCCGAGGCCTCCTCGATGGCCGGCCACCAGAAGCTCGGCAACCTGGTCCTCCTCCACGACGACAACCACATCTCCATCGAGGGCGACACCGCGACCGCGTTCTCCGAGGACGTCCTCGCGCGCTACGCGGCCTACGGCTGGCACACCCAGCGCGTCGAGCCGGCGCAGAGCGGCGACGTCGACGTGCCCGCGCTGCACGCGGCGCTGACGGCCGCGCAGGCCGAGACCGGGCGCCCCTCGATCATCGCGATGCGCACGATCATCGCCTGGCCCGCCCCGCACGCGCAGAACAGCGAGGCCTCCCACGGCTCGGCGCTCGGCGCCGACGAGGTGGCCGCCACCAAGCGCGTGCTCGGCTTCGACCCCGAGCGGTCGTTCCAGGTCGACGCCGACGTGCTCGCCCACGCCCGCGAGGCCCTCGACCGCGGTGCCGAGGCGCACGCCGCCTGGGACAAGCGGATCGACAAGTGGCGCGGCGCCCACCCCGAGCGGGCCGAGCTGTTCGACCGGATCGTGGCCGGGCGGCTGCCGGAGGGCTGGCAGGACGCCCTGCCGGTCTTCGAGGAGGGCAAGGCTCTCGCCACGCGCGCCGCCTCCGGCAAGGTGCTGCAGGCGCTCGGCGGGGTGCTGCCCGAGCTGTGGGGCGGCTCCGCCGACCTGGCCGGCTCCAACAACACCACCATCGACCCGGCCTCGTCCTTCCTGCCGAGGGGCAACCCGCTGCCGGAGGCCGACCCGTACGGCCGCACCGTCCACTTCGGCATCCGCGAGTTCTCGATGGCCGCGGAGATGAACGGCATCGCCCTGCACGGCAACACCCGCATCTACGGCGGCACCTTCCTGGTGTTCTCCGACTACATGCGCAACGCCGTCCGTATGTCGGCCCTGATGCAGCTGCCGGTGACGTACGTGTGGACGCACGACTCCGTCGGTCTCGGTGAGGACGGACCCACGCACCAGCCGGTCGAGCACCTGGCCGCGCTGCGCGCCATCCCCGGCCTGAACGTGGTCCGGCCCGCCGACGCCAACGAGACCGCGGTCGCCTGGGCCGAGATCCTGCGGCGGCACTCCACCCGGCCGGCTCCGCACGGCCTCGCGCTCACCCGCCAGGGCGTACCCACCTACGCGCCCAACCCCGACGCGGCGAAGGGCGGTTACGTCCTGGAGGAGTCCTCGACCGCGACGCCGGACGTGATTCTGATCGCCACCGGT
Source organism: Streptomyces sp. NPDC101225 (assembly GCF_044767585.1). Taxonomy (NCBI): domain Bacteria; kingdom Bacillati; phylum Actinomycetota; class Actinomycetes; order Kitasatosporales; family Streptomycetaceae; genus Streptomyces; species Streptomyces sp. NPDC101225. Next base: position 241,723 of record NZ_JBIWOE010000008.1, on the reverse strand, counting down.
TCCGAGGTGCAGCTCGCCGTCGCCGCACGCGCGCGGCTGGAGGCCGAGGGCACCGGCACGCGCGTGGTGTCGATGCCGTCCGTGGAGTGGTTCGAGGAGCAGCCGCGCGCCTACCGCGACAGCGTCCTTCCGCCCTCGGTGAAGGCCCGCGTCGCGGTCGAGGCGGGCATCGGCCTGACGTGGTACCGCTTCACGGGTGACGCCGGACGCATCGTCTCCCTCGAGCACTTCGGTGCCTCCGCCGACGCCGGGACCCTGTTCGCCGAGTTCGGTTTCACCCCCGAGAACGTCGCCGCCGCGGCCCGGGAATCCCTGGCCGCCGTCCGCCGTTGATCCGATCGCCAGAAAGAAGATGATCACTGTGACCGAAGCAACCGCGCCCGCGGTGGGAGCCCTCGAACGCCTCGGCGGCGAAGGCGTCTCCGTCTGGCTGGACGACCTCTCGCGCAGGCGCATCGCCTCCGGCGACCTGGCCCGGCTCGTCCGGACCCGCCACGTGGTGGGCGTGACCACCAACCCCTCCATCTTCCAGGCCGCCATCGGCTCCGGCGAGGGCTACGAGGAGCAGCTCGCCGACCTCGCCGTGCGGGGCGTCACCGTCGACGAGGCCGTACGGATGATGACGACCGCCGACGTGCGCGCCGCCGCCGACGTCCTGCGGCCCGTGTACGAGGCGACCGACGGCCGTGACGGCCGGGTCTCGATCGAGGTCGACCCGCGTCTCGCGCACCGCACCAGGGCCACCGTCGCCGAGGCCGGGCAGCTCGCCTGGCTGGTCGACCGCCCCAACGTCATGATCAAGATTCCGGCGACGAAGGCCGGGCTCCCGGCGATCACCGAGGTGGTCGGCCGGGGCATCAGCGTCAACGTCACGCTGATCTTCTCGCTGGAGCGCTACCGCGAGGTCATGGACGCCTACCTGGCCGGCCTGGAGAAGGCGCAGGCCAGGGGCCTGGACCTGGCCACGATCCACTCCGTCGCCTCCTTCTTCGTCTCCCGAGTCGACGCCGAGACCGACAAGCGCCTGACCGTGCTGGGCACCGACGAGGCGCTCGCCCTGAGGGGCAGGGCCGCGCTGGCGAACGCACGGCTCGCGTACGAGGCTTATGAAGAGGTGTTCGGCTCCGTCGCCGGCCCGACGCGGCCGTCGGCGCGCTGGACCGCCCTCGCCGGTGCGCAGGCCAACCCGCAGCGCCCGCTGTGGGCCTCCACCGGGGTGAAGGACCCGGCGTACAAGGACACCCTGTACGTCGACGAGCTGGTCGCGCCCGGCACCGTCAACACGATGCCGGAGGGCACGCTGAACGCCACCGCCGGCCACGGCGGCATCACCGGTGACACGGTGACCGGCGGCTACGACCGGGCCCGCGCGGACCTGGCCGCCGTCGAGGCGCTCGGCATCTCCTACGACGAGGTGGTCCAGCAGCTGGAGGACGAGGGCGTCGCCAAGTTCGAGACGGCCTGGGAGGACCTGCTGAACACCGTGACGAAGTCCCTGGACAGCAAGGGGGTCGACGCAGAATGACCGATCAGGCCGCGACCGAGGCGGATCTCGACTGGACCAATCCGCTGCGCGACGAGCGCGACCGGCGGCTGCCCCGTATCGCGGGCTCCTCCGGGCTCGTCATCTTCGGCGTCACCGGTGACCTGTCCCGCAAGAAGCTGATGCCGGCCGTCTACGACCTGGCCAACCGCGGTCTGCTGCCGCCGGGCTTCTCGCTCGTCGGTTTCGCCCGCCGGGACTGGGAGGACCAGGACTTCGCGCAGGTCGTGCACGACGCGGTGCGCGAGCACGCGCGGACGGAGTTCCGCGAGGAGGTGTGGCAGCAGCTCGCCGAGGGCATGCGGTTCATCCCGGGCGACTTCGACGACGACACGGCGTTCGAGCTGCTGCGCAGCACGGTCGACGAGCTCGACAAGGCGCGCGGGACCAACGGCAACTACGCCTTCTACCTCTCCGTACCGCCGAAGTTCTTCCCGAAGGTGGTCCAGCAGCTGAAGAAGCACGGACTGGCCAAGGCCCCCCAGGACGGCTGGCGGCGGGCGGTCATCGAGAAGCCGTTCGGGCACGACCTGGCCAGCGCCCGCAAGCTGAACGCGCTGCTGCACGACGTGTTCGATCCGGACCAGGTCTTCCGCATCGACCACTACCTGGGCAAGGAGACCGTCCAGAACATCCTGGCGCTGCGCTTCGCCAACCAGATGTACGAGCCCATCTGGAACCGCTCGTACGTCGACCACGTGCAGATCACCATGGCCGAGGACATCGGCATCGGCGGCCGGGCCGGCTACTACGACGGCATCGGCGCCGCCCGCGACGTCATCCAGAACCACCTGCTGCAGCTGATGGCCCTGACCGCGATGGAGGAGCCCATCGCCTTCGACGCCGAGGCGCTGCTCACCGAGAAGCTCAAGGTGCTGAAGTCGGTGCGGCTGCCCGACGACCTGGGCCGCAGCACGGTGCTCGCGCAGTACGCCGAGGGCTGGCAGGGCGGCGAGAAGGTGGCCGGATACCTCCAGGAGGAGGGCATCGACCCCACGTCGAGGACCGACACCTACGCGGCCGTCAAGGTCGGGATCGACAACCGGCGGTGGGCCGGCGTCCCCTTCTACCTGCGCACGGGCAAGCGCCTGGGCCGCCGGGTCACCGAGATCGCGGTCGTCTTCCAGCGGGCGCCGCACTCCCCCTTCGACTCGACCGCCACCGAGGAGCTCGGCGAGAACGCGATCGTCATCCGCGTCCAGCCGGACGAGGGCATGACGGTCCGCTTCGGCTCCAAGGTGCCGGGCACCTCGATGGAGATCCGGGACGTCACGATGGACTTCGCCTACGGCGAGTCCTTCACCGAGTCCAGCCCGGAGGCGTACGAGCGGCTCATCCTGGACGTACTGCTCGGCGACGCCAACCTGTTCCCCCGTCACCAGGAAGTGGAAGAGTCCTGGAAGATCCTCGACCCGATCGAGAAGTACTGGGCGGACCACGGCAGGCCCGCGCAGTACGCATCGGGATCCTGGGGACCCGAGGAAGCCGACGAGATGCTCGCACGAGACGGACGGAGCTGGCGCAGGCCATGAAGATCGACCTGACCGACACCACGGCAAGCAAGATCAACAAGGCGCTGGTGCAGGGCCGCCGCGCCCTCGGCACGCCCGCCGTGGGCATGGTCCTGACGATGGTGATCGTCACGGACGAGGAGAACGCCTACGACTCGATCAAGGCCGCGGAGGAGGCCTCGCACGAGCACCCCTCGCGCACCCTGGTCGTCATCCGGCGCCAGGCCCGCACCCCGCGCGACCGCGTCGCCTCCAAGCTGGACGCCGAGGTGCGGGTGGGCTCCGACGCCGGCACCGGCGAGACGGTCGTGCTGCGCACCTACGGCGAGGTGTCCGAACACGCCGACTCGGTCGTCCTGCCCCTGCTGCTGCCGGACGCCCCGGTCGTGGTGTGGTGGCCGGTGGACGCGCCGGAGGTGCCCGCCAAGGACCCGCTCGGCGCCCTCGCCCAGCGCCGGATCACCGACCTGTACGCGGTCGCGGACCCGCTGGTGGCGCTGGAGCAGCGGGCCCGCTCGTACGCGCCCGGTGACACCGACCTCGCCTGGACCCGGCTGACACCGTGGCGCTCGATGCTGGCCGCGGCGCTGGACCAGGCCCGCACGGAGATCGTCTCGGGCGCCGTCGAGGCCGAGGCCGAGAACCCGGCCGCCGAACTGCTCGCGCGCTGGCTGGAGGCCCGGCTGAACGTGAGCATCGACCGCGTGGTCACCGACGGCCCGGTCGTCACCACCGTCCGCCTCGGCACCGCCGGCGGCGACATCGTCATCGACCGCCCCGAGGGCCCGCTGGCCACGCTGACCCTGCCGGACCAGCCCCCGCGCACCCTCGCGCTGAAGGTCCGCACCATGTCCGAGCTCATCGCCGAGGAGCTGCGCCGCCTCGACGCCGACGAGATGTACGCCGTCGCCCTGCGCGGCGAGGCCACCAAGGAGACCGTCTGACATGTCCGACTCTTCGGCCGACTCCCCCCGGCTCACCCGGCGCCCCGAGTGGACCGCTCTGGAGGACCACCGCGCGCGGGCGCTGCACCACCCGATGCTGCGTGAGCTGTTCGCGGCGGACCCCGCCCGCGCCGAGCGGTACGTCGTGCGCGTCGGCGACCTGCGGATCGACTACTCCAAGCACCTGGTCACCGACGAGACCCTCGCCCTGCTGCAGGAGCTGGCCGCCGCCACCGACGTGTCCGGGCTGCGCGAGGCCATGTTCCGCGGTGAGCGGATCAACGTCACCGAGGACCGCGCGGTGCTGCACACGGCGCTGCGGGCGCCCCGGGACGCGGTGATCGAGGTCGACGGCGAGAACGTCGTGCCCCGGGTCCACGCCGTGCTGGACAAGATGGCCGACTTCGCCGGCCGCGTCCGCTCCGGCGCCTGGACCGGCCACACCGGCAAGCGCATCCGCAACGTCGTCAACATCGGCATCGGCGGCTCCGACCTCGGGCCGGCGATGGCGTACGAGGCCCTGCGCACCTTCACCGCACGGGAGTTGACGTTCCGCTTCGTCTCCAACGTCGACGGCGCCGACCTGCACGAGGCGGTCCGCGGCCTGGACCCCGAGGAGACGCTCTTCATCGTCGCCTCCAAGACCTTCACCACGATCGAGACCCTCACCAACGCCACCGCGGCCCGCTCCTGGCTGCTCGCCGGGCTCGGCGGCGAGGAGAAGGCGGTCGCCCGGCACTTCGTGGCGCTGTCGACGAACGCCGGGAAGGTCACCGCGTTCGGCATCGACCCGGACAACATGTTCGAGTTCTGGGACTGGGTCGGCGGCCGCTACTCGTACGACTCGGCGATCGGCCTCTCCCTGATGATCGCCATCGGCCCGGACCGCTTCCGGGAGATGCTCGACGGCTTCCGTATCGTCGACGAGCACTTCCGCGGCGCGCCGGCCGAGGCCAACGCCCCGCTGATCCTGGGCCTGCTGGGCATCTGGTACGGCAACTTCTTCGGCGCCGAGTCCCATGCCGTGCTGCCCTACAGCCACTACCTGTCGAAGTTCACCGCCTATCTCCAGCAGCTGGACATGGAGTCCAACGGCAAGTCGGTGGACCGCGACGGCCACCGGGTGGGCTGGTCGACCGGCCCGGTGGTGTGGGGCACACCCGGCACCAACGGCCAGCACGCCTACTACCAGTTGATCCACCAGGGCACCCGGCTGATCCCCGCCGACCTGATCGGCTTCGCGCGCCCGTCGGGCGAGCTGAGCGGCGAACTGGCCGCGCAGCACGACCTGCTGATGGCCAACCTGTTCGCGCAGGGCCAGGCGCTGGCCTTCGGCAGGACGGCCGAGGAGGTGCGCGCGGAGGGCGTGCCCGAGGCCCAGGTGCCGCACCGGACCTTCCTGGGCAACCACCCCACCACCACGATCCTGGCCCGCGAGCTGACCCCGTCGGTCCTCGGCCAGCTGATCGCCCTCTACGAGCACAAGGTGTTCGTGCAGGGCGCCGTCTGGAACATCGACTCCTTCGACCAGTGGGGCGTCGAGCTGGGCAAGGTCCTCGCCAAGCGCGTCGAGCCCGCCCTGACGGACGGCACGGACGTTCCCGGTCTCGATCCCTCCACCACCGCTCTCGTGGCCGCGTACCGCGAGCTCAAGGAAGTGAAGTGACATGCAACTCGGTCTCATCGGTCTCGGCAAGATGGGCGGCAACATGCGCGAGCGGATCCGCCGCGCCGGCCACACCGTCGTCGGCTACGACCGCAACCCCGACCTCTCCGACGCGGAGAGCCTCGCCGACCTGGTGGGCAGGCTCGACGCGCCGCGCGTGGTCTGGGTGATGGTCCCGGCGGGCGCCGCCACCCAGTCGGTCGTGGACGAGCTGGGCGGGCTGCTGTCCCCCGGCGACACGGTCGTCGACGGCGGCAACTCCCGCTGGACGGACGACGAGAAGCACGCCGCGGAGCTGGGCGCCAAGAACATCGGCTTCGTCGACGCCGGTGTCTCCGGCGGCGTGTGGGGTCTGGAGAACGGCTACGCGCTCATGGTCGGCGGCGACCATGAGCACGTCGAGCGGCTCCAGCCGATCTTCGACGCGCTGAAGCCGGAGGGCCCCTACGGCTACGTCCACGCCGGCAAGGTGGGCGCCGGGCACTTCTCCAAGATGGTCCACAACGGCATCGAGTACGCCATGATGCAGGCCTACGCCGAGGGCTGGGAGCTGCTGGAGAAGGTGGACTCCGTGGACAACGTCCGCGAGGTCTTCCGCTCCTGGCAGCAGGGCACCGTCATCCGTTCCTGGCTGCTGGACCTCGCGGTCGACGCCCTGGACGAGGACGAGCACCTGGACAAGCTCAGGGGCTTCGCGCAGGACTCCGGCGAGGGCCGCTGGACGGTGGAGGCGGCCATCGACCACGCCGTGCCGCTGCCCGCGATCACGGCCTCCCTGTTCACACGGTTCGCCTCCCGCCAGGACGACTCGCCGCAGATGAAGATGATCGCCGCGCTGCGCAACCAGTTCGGCGGGCACGCCGTCGAGTCGAAGGAGTAGCCGGGCCGTGGGGGACCTTCTCCTGGTCCGCCACGGCGAGACGGAGTGGAGCCTGTCGGGACAGCACACCAGCTTCACCGACCTGCCTCTCACCGCGCACGGTGAGGGGCAGGCCAAGTCCCTCGCTCCGCTCCTCTCGCAGCGGACCTACGCACGCGTCCTGACCAGCCCGCTCGGCCGCGCGACACGCACCGCCGAACTCGCGGGCATCACCGGGGCGTCGGTCGAGCCGGACCTGCACGAGTGGGACTACGGCGCCTACGAGGGCGTCACCACCGTCGACATCCACCGCACCCGCCCCGGGTGGGACCTGTGGACCGACGGCGTGCCGCCCGGTCCCGACGGCCACCCCGGCGAGACGCCCGAGCAGATCGGTCGGCGCGCCGACCGGGTGCTGTCCCGGGTGGACGCCCTCCTCCCCGGCGGTGACGTGGTCCTCGTGGCCCACGGCCATGTCCTCCGCGTCCTGACGGCGCGTCGGCTCGGCCTCGCGCCGGCGGACGGACGGCTCTTCCAGCTGGCGACGGGCACCGTCAGCCGGCTGTCGACCGAGCACGGCCGCCCGGTGATCGCCGAGTGGAACACCAGGCCGTAGAGCCGCCGCTCGCGGTGACCGCCCCGGGCTGCAGCACGTCCCCGAACTCGCTCAGCACGCCCGGTGGCGCGAGCGCGTTGACGTAGTGGCCCGGGCCGTGGTCGTCGAAGGAGTACTTGAAGGGAATGGAGCGGGTCAGTGCCAGGCGGGTGGCGAAGAACGCCAGCGGCGCCACCACCGCGAGTCCGGCCAGGCTGTCCATCTGCGGGTAGTTCAGGCCCGGTTCGCCGGTCTCGGTCCAGCCGCCGTCCCCGCCGCCGCGCAGCAGGGGCCGTACCGACCGGCGCGCCCGTTCCGTGATCCGCGGCAGCAGCCCGTCCCGGTCCCGGCCGGTGGCCGCGCGCACGAGGTCGCCCGGCAGGGTCAGGGCCTCGATCGCCGAGTCGGCGGCGAAGGTGAGCGCCGCGTCGACGGGCCCGTGCCGCCTGCGGTAGTGGAACTCGCGGCCGAAGGGGGCGTAGGGGCCGACCGGCCGGGGCGGCAGCGCGGGCACGACGTCCCGGTCGAAGATGTAGCGCAGCAGCCGGTCGCGCAGCGGATAGGTGCCGCGCGGCCCGGGCGTCTCCTCGCAGGCGCGGGCCAGGTCGGGGCCGCCGACCATGGGCTGGCCGAAGGTGTAGACGCCCTTGAGCCTCTCGGCGATGTGCCGGTAGCGCGGCTCGTGGACGAGCGTGACCGCCATGATCGCCGCCATCGCCGCGCCGAGGCTGTGCCCCGTGAGGTAGAGGGCCTCCAGGCCGTCCCCGCGCGAGCCCTCCTGCGCGGGGTTCAGGGACTCGCCGCGCACGGCCCGCTCCAGGGCCCCGACGACCTGATGCCGGGTGGCGCGGACGTTGCGGTAGAAGCCGGCGTGCACCTCGTGGCGCCGGCCCTCCAGCTCCACCGTGAGCATCTCCGGCCGCACGTCGGCGTCGGTGAGGATGCTGATGATGTCCTCGGGCTGGGTGCCGCGGTAGCAGAGGATCGCGGCCCGGTGGTCCTTGTCGAGGATCAGGTAGGCGGCCGACGCGATGTACATGGCGTCCACGCGCTGCTCGAAGACCCGGACCTCGTTCTCCCCCAGGCCCAGCCGCGCCATGATCATGGCGACGGTGTCCGGATCGCTGTGCTGCTCGAACCCGGCGTACGCGTAGTCCGAGCAGGTCGCCAGCACATGCGGGAGGACGCCCTCCGGATCGGGCTGGTGCTTGGCCTCGACGAGCCGTTCCACCAGGTCGGGGTAGACGGGGAAACCGCTCGGATCGGTCTTGGGTTTGCACGGGCGCAGCGCGCTGTACGCGGGCCCTTTGACGTATGCGTCCCGCATGTGGGACCTCCCCCGGAACGATGCGGGTGGTGAGCACACCACCGCCCCCGTGGGCCGTCAACCGGCGGGGAGTCGTTCCCCGGCCACGGCGGGGGCGGCGGATGGTGTTGCTGGGGAACGGAGGCGCGCGCGGTGCGGCCACGGGTCGTCACCACCGCCGCGGCCACCCGGCTGACCGGCCAGGACGCCCGGCGCCGCCGCTTGGCACGCCGCGCGCGCACGAGGGCGCACAACGGCGCGAACCGTCGCTGTGAGTCCCCCCGGCCGCCGGTAGCGTGCAGGGCTCTGTCCCGTACGTATCCGTACGTGAGGAAATGACCGATGGCCGAGACCGGGCAGCAGGAACCGCCGTACGAGCGGTACGAGGGCGGCAGCGCCGAAGCGGAACGGCTGGTGTTCGAGCAGCTCGCCGCCGAGTTGATGAAGGTGCAGGTCAAGAATGCCCGGGCGGGGGGAGGAGGGGTCGCCCGGACGTTCCACGCCAAGGCACCGGTGGCCGTGGAGAACGCCCGGCTGCGCTTCCACGACGACCTGCCCGCGGCACTGCGCGTCGGCTACGCCCGGCCGGGCGCCGAGTACCCGGCGCTGGTGCGGCTGTCCAACGCGAGCGGCATCCGGCAGGGCGACGGCTCACCCGACCTGCACGGGGCGGCCGTACGGGTGCGGGTGTCCCAGGAGGAGAGCCACGACCTGCTGGCGACGAGCCACCCGGTCTCCCACGCCCGCGACGCCCGCGAGTTCGTGGCCTTCGCCAAGGCCATGGCGGGAGCCCGCAGCCCCGTGCGGAAGGCGTTCGGGCTGCTGGTGAAGCTGCCGCTCGCGGTGGGTCTCGGCACCGCGAACCGGATGCGCCGCAACGTCCGGGCGGCCACCCGGCACACCGTGGGCTCCCTGGCCGGCGAGACCTTCTGGAGCCGCGGCGCGATCCTGTGGGGCGAGGCGGGACCCGTGCGGTACCTGCTGCGGCCCGCGCCCGGCACCCCGCCCGCGCCCACGCCGGACCGCCGCGACCCGGACGCCCTGCGCCGCGAGTTCGCACACCGGCTGGCCCAGGGGGACGTCAGCTACGACCTGTGCGTGCAGCGGTTCGTGGACGAGCGGCGCACCCCGGTCGAGGACGCCTCGGTGGAGTGGAAGGACGCCGTCTCGCCCGCGGTGGCGGTGGCCCGGCTCACGCTGCCCGGCCAGGACCTGACGACCGCCGAGGCCCGCGCGGCCGCGGGGCGGATCGAGGACCTGGCCTTCAACCCCTGGTACACCACGGACGACTTCCGCCCGCTCGGCAACATCAACCGGGCCCGCAAGGCCGCCTACCAGGCCGCGAGCGCCCACCGGCTCGGGCTGCGGTTCGTCACCGGGGAACCCCTGCGCAACCGCGTCCTCGGCCGCCCGGCGGAGGCCGGCTTCGCCCTGCTGAACCGGTATGTGCCCTGGCACCGGCTGCCGTTGCAGCTGAGCCTGCTGAACCTGGTGTTCCTGCGCAGGGTGCTGCGCCGGCTCAACCTGATCGACACCGAACCCCGCGAGGCACCGCCGAGGGCGCAGCGGGTCCCGGCGCCGATCCCCGAACGGCTGCGCGGCGAGCGGTCCTACGACGGGACGTACAACGATCTGTCGGCCCCGCGGATGGGCGCGGTCGGCGCCGCCTTCGGCCGCAACCTGGAGCCGGACCACCGGCCCGACCTCTTCGACACCCCCAACGCGGTCACCGTGAGCCGCCGGCTCCTGTACCGCGAGAACTTCGTGCCCGCGACCTCGCTCAACGTGCTCGCCGCGGCCTGGATCCAGTTCCAGGTGCACGACTGGGTCAACCACCGCCGCCACAAGCCCGGCGGGCGCAGCGTCGAGGTTCCGCTGCCGCCCGGCAGCGGCCCCTGGCACAACACCCCCGGCGGGCCCGGCGAGAACGTGATGCGGTTCGCCGAGAACGAGGGCATCGAGGTGCCCGGCCGCCCGCCGATCCTGTTCGGCAACACCGCCTCGCACTGGTGGGACGGATCGGAGGTGTACGGCGAGGACGAGCAGACCGCCCGCTTCCTGCGGGAGGCCGACGGACGTGCCGAACTGCGCCTGGAGGACGGCCATCTGCCCGGCGGCGGCAACGGCCACATCCCGCTGACCGGCTTCAACGAGAGCTGGTGGATGGGCCTGAGCTGCATGCACACCCTCTTCGCCCGCGAGCACAACGCGGTGTGCGAGGCGCTGCGCGACCAGTACCCCACGATGAGCGAGGAGCGCATCCACCACACGGCGCGGCTCGTCGTCTCGGCGCTGATCGCCAAGATCCACACGGTGGAGTGGACGCCGGCGATCCTCGCCACCGAGGCGATCGACATCGCGCTGAAGACCAACTGGCAGGGCCCGCCCAGGAAGTGGCTCAACCAGCTGGGCCTGTGGCTGTTCGAGGCGCATTCGCTGACGGGCATCCCGAAGACCCTGCCGGACCACCACACGGCGCCGTACTCGCTCACCGAGGACTTCGTCACCGTCTACCGCATGCACCCGCTCGTCCCCGACGACTTCGAGCTGCGTGAGCACCACTTCGGGCAGCGTCTGGAGACGGTGGGCCTCCTGGACATCCAGGGCGGCGCGGCGGAGACGCAGATCCGCAAGACGGGCCTGGCGAACACCCTGTACTCCTTCGGCATCGCCCATCCGGGCGCGATCACCCTGCACAACTTCCCGCGGGCGCTGCAGCACTTCGAGCGGGACGGGGAGATCATCGACCTGTCGGTGGTGGACCTGGTCCGGACGCGGCGGCGCGGCGTGCCGCGCTACAACGACTTCCGCGAGGGCCTGCACAAGCGGCGCATCCGCTCCTTCGAGGAGCTGACCGAGAACGCGGAGACGCTCGCCCGGCTCAAGGACGTCTACCGCTCGGTCGACGAGATCGACACCGTGGTGGGCCTGTTCGGGGAGAACCCGCCGACCGGGTTCGGCTTCAGCGACACCGCGTTCCGCGTCTTCATCCTGATGGCGAGCCGGCGCCTTCAGTCCGACCGCTTCCTGAACGTCGACTACCGGCCCGAGGTGTACACGCCGCTGGGCATCGACTGGGTGGAGCGGGGCGGCATGAACTCGGTGATCCTGCGGCACTGCCCGGAGCTGGCGGCGCTGCTGCCGCGCGCGGCGAGCGCCTTCGCGCCGTGGCGCGCCGTGCGGCCGACCGGCGACGAGGACGCCGGCGGAGGCCGCGCATGAGCCCGGCCGACGGACACCCCGGGCTGGCCGACCTGCTCGGCCGGCCCCTGCTGGACACGGTCTGGCACCGGCGTACCCACCGGGTCGGCCGGGGCGCCTCGGTGCCGGCCGGCTCGATGAGCCACCGCTCCACGCACACCCCGCAACCGCTGTCGGAGCTGGAGGAGGCGGTGCTCGTCGCGGTCACCGGCTGCACGGGCCTGACCATGCCGGACCGTCCCTTCGAGGACCCGCGCGACGGTACGCCCATCATGGCCAAGCCCAACCTGACCATGGCGGGACGGACCGCGGGCAGCCCCGACAACGCGCAGGGCACCCACTTCTTCATGATCAACGACACGGGGACGTACTACCTGCGCAGGCTGGCGCCGGCGCCCCAGGAGCCCTTCGACGCCGAGACGTTGGTGGCACGGGCGGAACGGTCCAAGGTGAGGGTCCTCGACCACCGGCTCGACGTACCCCGGGACAGGCGGGACTTCCCGGCCTACCTGGACTCCAACCGCTTCCTGTCCAACCTCCCCGGGACGACGGTGTTCTTCCCGGTGGTGGACCTCTCGCACCAGTACATCAACGCGCTGATGTATCTGCTGACCCAACCCGACGGCGCCCGGCCGACGCTGGTGGACGACCGCAACTTCTACCGCCCGGCCGGCGTGAGGAAGTGGGTCGCCGACGGCTTCCTCAACGGCGATCTCAAGCTGCCGCTCGGCGCGCTCGGCCCGATGCGCACGCAGATCGAGGCGGATCTGCTGCTGCAGAACCTGATGCTGACGGCCGAGGCCATGGGGCTCGGCGCCTGGATCCACGCGTCGATCAACCCGCAGATCGCCCTGGGCGACCCGAAGTTCTCCCGCGCGTACGGCCGGATGCTGGGCTTCACCTTCGTCACCCCGCGCTGGCGGCTCGCGGACGTCTGGCGCTGGCACGTCCCGCTGCCGAGGTACGCGACGCTGCGCTCGCACCCGGTGGGCCTCACCTCGCCCGGGGGCGAACCGCTGATCGCGGCCGCGTGCCCGCCGGCCCACCCGTCGATGTCGGACGCGGTCGACTCGGTGATCGGCGCCAAGTTCGGCGCCGGCGGCACCTACACGGACAAGGACGTCTTCACCCGCATCTACCGGGAGGACTACGGGCAGCGCTATCTCGCCGAGGCGAGCGAGTACGAGGAGCGGGTGATCGACTGCGCGCGCGACATCTGCGAGTACGTCATCCGCACCCACCGCCGCTTCCCCGCGCACACGGACGCGATCCATGTGCCGGGGATCTGGCTCCAGGCCCACCACGTGGAACGGGAGTACTACGAGCGGTTCTTCGTGCACGGCCTCACCGAAACCCACCGGCGGCACGCGGAGTTGTGGGACTAGAGTTCCCGGTTTGTGGAGATCAACGATCTGACGCCGGCCGAGCGGCGGATATGGCGGGCGTTCGCGACGGGAGCGGCGGTCGACTTCGGCACGGGGACCGCCGAGGACGCGGCGGACGGCGCGGACTGGGGGCCGGAGCGCTCCGTCCGCGCCTCCGTCCTGCGCCATCTGCTGCTCAACGGGCCGCGTGAGCCCGGGGAGATCGCCGCCCTCAAGCTGTCGGGGGCGCGCGTCACGGGCGAGCTCGACCTGCGGTACGCGCAGACCGACCATGCCGTCCGGCTCAGCGGCTGCCACGTCGACGAGGTGCCGCAGCTGTACGGCTGGCGGGTCCGCCAGCTCAACCTGAGCAATTCGGTGCTGCCGGGTCTGACGGCCGCCACGATCCGGGTGGAGGGCGTGCTGCGGCTGACGGACTGCCGGTTCCGTGGACCGGTGCGGCTCGGCGGGGCCCACATCGCCGGGGCGCTGTTCATGGACCGCGCGCGCTTCGAGGCGCCGGACGCCGGTGAGCCGGCCCTGCAGCTCAACCAGGTCGAGATCGGCGACGACCTCTGGGCGCCGGGGCTGCGCGCCCGCGGCCAGGTCCGGCTCACCGGCGCGTCCGTCGCCGGCGGGGTCAACTTCCGGGACACCGAGTTCGAGCTGCCGTCGGGCACCGCGCTCGACGCGCAGAACCTCACCGTGGGCTCCGACGTCCGCGCCCGCTGCCTCACGGCCCGCGGCCGGATCGAGTTCCGCGGCTCGCGCATACCCGGCTGCCTCGACCTGCTGCACTCCCGCCTCTCCCAGCCGGGCGGCACCGCGCTGCGGGCCAGCAGCTGCGTCATCGGCGAACTGTGGCTGCGCCCCGACACACGCATCGAGGGCGCCCTGAACCTGCGGCGCTCCCAGATCGACCTGCTCACCCTGGATCCGGCGACCCTGCCGGAGAGGGTCCACATCAACGAGCTCAGCTACACCGCCCTGACCCCGCACGTGCCGGCCGAGCGCCGCCTGAGCATGCTGGAACGCGACCCCGAGGGCTATGTCCCCTACGCCTACGAGCAGTTGACCGCCGCCTACCGCCGGGTCGGCGACGACTACGCCGCCCGGATGGTCCAGCTCGCCAAGCAGCGCCGGCTGCGCGCCACCCGCACCTGGTACGGGCGCCTGTGGGGCTACGTCCAGGACGCCACCGTCGGCTACGGCTTCCGCCCGCTGCGCGCCGCCGTCTGGCTGCTCTCCCTGCTGGCCGTCGGCTCGGCCGCCTACGCCGTGCACCATCCGCACCCGCTCAAGGAGTCCGAGGCCCCGCACTTCAACCCGGTCTTCTACACCCTGGACCTGCTCCTGCCGGTGATCTCCTTCGGCCAGGAGGACGCCTTCGCGCCGGACGGCTGGTACCAGTACCTCGCCTACGCCCTGATCATCACCGGCTGGATCCTGGCCACGACGGTCGTCACCGGCGTGACCAGAAGCGTCAGCCGCCAGTGACGTGCTGGGCGGCCAGCCGGACGGGCGCGTTCTGCGCCCCGTAGCCGCGATGGCCGCCGTCGCGCTGGACGAGCTCGAAGAACACGCGGCCGACGGTCCGGGTGTAGCAGTGCCGGAACTCCCCGTGCGCGTCCCGGTCGTAGAGGATGCCGAGCTCGCGGTACGTCTCCAGCTCCCCGTCGGCGAACTCGAACCGGGCGGCCAGGTCGTCGTAGTAGTTCGCGGGTATCGGCAGCAGCCGTCCGCCCGCGGCGAGGAGGCGGCGGGCCGCGGCCACCACGTCGGGCGTCGCCAGGGCGATGTGCTGCGCGTGCGCGGTGTCTTCGTCGGGGGACGCGCCCACGGACAGCGCGATGCGCACGCTCCCGTCGGCGTTGCTGACGGCCCGGCTGCGCAGCAGCCCGTACGGATCGGCGACGTCCACGCTCTCCTGCGCGGACAGCCCGAGGACGCTGCGGTGGAAGAGGGCGGCCTCGTCGAAGTGGTGCCAGGGCTGGACCAGGGCCAGGTGGTCGATCCGGGTCACGCCGCAGTCCCTCGCGGTGTGCGCGACGGGCTCGAAGTCCGCGCGCCAGTCCGGCAGTTCGGGCCGGTTCGTGGCGCAGAAGAACAGCTCGGTGCCGTCGGGGGCCGCCACCGCCTCCAGCGGCACGTCGTCCGCCGCGCGACGGCGCGGCAGCACCGGCGCCAGCAGGGCCTCGGCCCGGCGGGCGGCGCCGCCCGGGTCCGGTGACTCCAGGCCGATGGCGGCGAGTCCGGTCCCCTCGCGCCGCGCCGCCGGACCGGTGTTGACGAGGACGCGCGCCTCGCCCTGCTGCCACAGGTCGACGGGCTTGCTGCGGTGCCGCGCGGTACGGGCGAACCCCAGTGCGCCGAGCACCTCGGAGACCGGCTCGGCGTCGGGTGTGACCAGTTCGGCGAAGGCCACCCCGGTGGGGACGACGGGCCCCGGCAGGCCGGCCGGTCCCACCGCCTCCTGGAGCACCAGCAGCGAGCGGTGCGCGTCCACGGCCGTAGGACCGGCCTCGGCCTGGCGGAAGACGTCGTTGAACACCTCCAGCGAGAGCGGCCCGTCGTACCCCGCGCGCAGCACGTGCCGCACGAGTCCGGCGACGTCGAAGCCGCCCTGCCCCGGGAAGCAGCGGTAGTGGCGGCTCCACTGCAGGACGTCCATCGCGAGCAGCGGCGCGTCCGCGAGCTGCAGGAAGAAGATCTTCTCGCCCGGGATGTCCTCGATCCCCTTGGGGTCGGACCCGCGGGAGAGGATGTGGAAACTGTCGAGACAGGTCCCGAGCGCGGGATGGTCCGCCCTCTCCACGATCTGCCAGGCATGGTCGTAGGTGCTGACGTGCCGCCCCCAGGCGAGCGCCTCGTAGGCGACGCGGACGCCGAACTCCTCGGCCAGGGAGGCGAGTCGGCCGAGCTGCCCGGCGGCGAGATCGTCGTCGTCGACCGCGAGGGGATGCACGCTGGAGCAGACGAGCACCGTGTCCGCACCCAGCCGCCGCATCACCTCGAACTTGTGCCGCGCCCGCCGCAGGCCGCGCCCGAACTCCTCCTCGGGCACGGCCTCGACGTCGCGCATCGGCTGATAGAGATCGATGCTCAGCCCGAGATCGGCACACCGCCCCCGGATCTCCTCGGGGGTGAGCCGGCTGGCCAGCAGATCGTTCTCGAAGATCTCCACTCCGTCGAACCCGGCCTGCGAGGCGGCGGTGAGCTTCTCGGTGAGCGACCCACTGAGCGAAACGGTGGCGATAGAGGTACGCACGGCCCAACTCCTTCGACATGCCGTACCGCGACACCCCTTCAGGGGCGCGGGGAACGGCGCGATCAACCACGAACGACCCGTGGCCGTCACCGCACGGGGCCGACCGGACTCTCCGAGGCCCCGGCCAGCTCACCGATGTCCGCCAGCATCCGCGAGGCGTCCGGCTCACGCCCGGTGAAGAGCCTGAACGCGTCCGCGGCCTGGAACACGGCCATCCCGCCCCCGTCCAGCGTGGCGCAGCCGACCGCCCGGGCGGCCCGCAGCAACTCGGTCTCCAACGGCCGGTAGACGACCTCGGCCACCCACACTTCGGGCCGGAGCAGGCCGGCCGCGAACGGCAGGCCGGGGTGCGCGGCCATCCCCATGGGCGTCGCGTGCACGACGCCGTCGGCGGACGCCAGCAGCCCCGCCAGCCGGTCCGGCGAAGCGGCGGCGGCGCGCCCCTGCCCGAAGTGCTCGTTCAGCCGGCCGGCCAGGGAGACCGCCCGATCCGCCAGCGCGTCGACGACGGTGACCCGTTCCGCGCCGAGCGTGAGCGTCGCGTGGGCGACGGCCGCGCCCGCGCCGCCGGCCCCCAGCTGCACCACCCGCTCCAGCGAGGCGTCCGGCAGCCCGCGCGCGAACGACGCGGCGAACCCGGTGACGTCGGTGTTGTGCCCGACGGCACGGCCGTCCTCGAAGACCACGGTGTTCACCGCGCCCAGCGCCTCGGCCTGCGGGGCGAGCGCGTCCAGGTGCCCGATGACGAGCTGCTTGCACGGGTGGGTGATGTTCAGCCCGTCGAAGCCCAGGTCGCGGGCGGCCCGCAACAGGTCGCCGACCGCCTGCGGAGGCAGCCCGAGCCCATCGATGTCGATGAGCCGGTACAGATGGCGCAGACCCTGCCGGTCCGCCTCCCGCTCGTGCAGCGCCGGGCTGAGCGAGGGGCCGATGCCCGAACCGATCAGTCCGACGAGATACGAGTCCTTGGCCACGCGGACCTCCTGAACCGAGCGCTAATGTACGAACTAGTACGTTAGCTATATCAGCCGGACCGCTCCCTGGGAAGCCCCGGCCCGCCTGCCGGGCGGCTCCGCCCGGGCCGCCTTCTACAATCTGCGGCACTGGCCGCACTCCCGAAGGAACCCGATGACCAGCGTCGACGAACCGGCACGACCGAACGGGCGGATCCGTGACGCCGCCCGCACCCAGGCCGAGATCCTCGACGTCGCCACACAGGAGTTCGCCCGGGCCGGGTACGACGGCGCCCGCGTCGACGAGATCGCCGCCCGCACCCGCACCACGAAGCGGATGATCTACTACTACTTCGGCGGCAAGGAGCAGCTGTTCACGGCCGTCCTGGAGCGGGCGTACGGCGTGATCCGGGAGGCCGAGCAGGAGCTGGACGTCGAGCACCTGGACCCGGTCGCGGCGATCCGGCGCCTGGCGGAGCTGACCTTCGACCACCACGAGCAGCACCCCGACTTCATCCGCCTGGTCAGCATCGAGAACATCCACGGCGCCGCCCACATCGTCGGCTCGGAGAAACTCGGGAAGATCGGCTCCCCCGCACTCGACGTGATCCGCCGCATCCTGGCCACCGGGCAGGAGTCCGGCCTCTTCACGGCCGACGTCGACGCGGTCGACCTGCACGCGATGATCAGCTCCTTCTGCTTCTTCCGGGTCGCCAACCGGCACACCTTCGGCGCCCTGTTCGGCCGCGACCTGGTGGACCCGGCGCAGCGCGAGCACTACCGCGCCATGCTCGGCGACATGGTGATCGCCTACCTGACGGCGGAGCGCGCCGCGGACTGAGGCCGCGCGGCAGCCCCCCTTGACACGCGCGAAACGGCGGCGCAACATCCCTACCCACCGAGACTAACTATCCAGTGGGTTAATTAGGCCGGGATCCGGCTCCTCCATCGGCCCGCTGCCCCGCTCTCCGCTTCCCCCTCCCGCTCACTCCGCCTACGTCGGAGTTCCCTCGAAGGAGCACGCCGTGTCGCACTCCGTCGCACCCCGCGACCCCGCCGCAGCCGCCGGGCAACCGAGAAAGGCCGCGGCGGCCGCCTGGATCGGCAGCGCCCTGGAGTACTACGACTTCTTCATCTACGGCAGCGCCGCCGCGCTGATCTTCCCGAAGGTCTTCTTCGACGCGTCCGACCCGGCCACCGCGACCCTGCTGTCCCTGGCCACCTTCGGCGTCGCGTACGCGGCCCGGCCCGTCGGCGCGCTCTTCCTCGGGCACTTCGGCGACCGGACCGGCCGCAAGAAGGTCATGATCTTCACGCTGCTCCTGATGGGCCTGTCGACGTTCCTGATCGGCTGCCTGCCCACCCGCGCCGAGGTGGGCAGCCTGGCCCCGGTCCTGCTGGTGCTGTGCCGCGTCCTGCAGGGCGTCTCGGCCGCCGGCGAGCAGGCCGGCGCGAACTCCCTGACGCTGGAGCACGCGCCGTCGCACCGGCGCGGCTTCTTCACCAGCTTCGCCCTCGGCGGCACCCAGGGCGGCCAGCTCATCGCCACCCTGGTCTTCATCCCGGTCGCCGCGCTGCCCGAGCACCAGCTGCTGGCCTGGGGCTGGCGGATACCGTTCTGGGCGAGCGTCGTGGTCGCCGCCGTCGGCTACGTCATCCGCCGCAGGCTGGAGGAGACGCCGGCCTTCGCGCAGCAGGCGGCCACCGAGGGCGTGGCCAAGCTGCCGCTCGCGGTGCTGATGCGCGAGCACTGGGCCGACGTGCTGCGGGTGATCGGGGGCGCGCTGGTCGCCTCGGTCTCCACGATCTTCACCGTCTGGGCCCTCGCCTACGCCACCAGCGACTCCGTCGGCATGTCCCGGTCCGCCATGCTGTGGGTGGGCGCGCTCGCCAACCTCGTCGCGCTCGCCGCGATCCCCCTGTGGGCCTCCCTGTCGGACCGGGTCGGCCGCCGCCCCGTGTTCCTGATCGGCGCGGCCGGCAGCGCGATCGCCATGTTCCTCTACCTGTGGGCGATCTCGACGGGCAACTATCCGCTGACCCTGGTGCTCGGCATCGTCGCCTTCGGCGTGGTCTACAGCGCCGCGAACGGCGTCTGGCCCTCCTTCTACGGCGAGATGTTCTCCACCCGTGTCCGTCTGTCCGGCATGGCGATCGGCACCCAGATCGGCTTCGCGGTGGCCGGGTTCGCGGTCACCTTCGCCGCGCGGATCGCGGGCCCCGACGGCACCGACTGGTCCTCGGTCGCCCTGTTCACCGCGGCCCTGTGCGTCCCGCCGGTCGTCGCCGCGCTCTCGGCCCGCGAGACCCACAAGGTCCCCACGGAGCAGCTGGGCGAGCGCGCGCCCGGCCCCGCGTCGCAGCGGGAGACCGTGACGGCCTGACCGCCCCGCCACCCCGGCCTCCGAACCCCACACGGCTCCGGAGACCGGGGTCCACCGCCCCTGACTCCAGCCGCCAGGCATCGCCGCCCACGGCACCGCGGGCCAGCCGCCGGCCACCACTCCGCACACCAGGTGTCGCCGGCCACGGCCCGCGCAGCCGGGGTTCGCCGACCCACGACTCCAGTCGCCTCGTCCCGCCGACCACAGCCCAGAAGGTCATGGGCCGCCGGGAACGGCCCCGGAGCCGGGTCCGCCAGCCATCACTCAGGTGGCCACGGTCCGCCGACACACCCCCGGCGGCCGCCGGCAACCGCTCCGGGGTGGCCGGACACGGCTGGGGTCATCAGGCGTTCGCCGGTACCGGCTGTCGCGGTCCTGGGGCGCCGGACTCGGCTGCGGTCGTCGCAGGGCCCGGCTACGGTTTCGGGTGCCGGGGCTCGTAGAGACCGACCTCGCCGCCGCCCGGCAGCCGGAACCCGGTCAGCCGGCCCCAGCGCGCGTCCTGCAGGGGCCGCGTGAACTCCACGCCCTTGTCGGTGAGTTCGGCCGTCGTCGCGTCGAGGTCGTCGCACATCAGCATCAGTTCGTGCGACGGCTCACCGTCGGCCGGATGGAAGGCCACCTCGGCCGGCGGCGCCTTGAAGATCAGCCACCCGTGCCCGGCATCGACGTGCTCCCACCCGAGGACGTCCCGGAAGAACGCCCGGTCCGCCCCGGCGTCATTGCTGTAGATCACCACATGGGCCCCATTGATCACGCGCGGAGAGTATGCGCGCACCGGCCCCGCGGCAAGCACCGCGGAGGCTACGCGTTGGACCAGCCCCGCTCGCACAGCACCAGCCGGTACCCGTCCGGATCCTCGACCGTCACGCCCCACCGGTTCCAGTACGGATTCGGCGAGGTCACCCGCTTGCCGCCGTGCTCCTCCAGACGGGCGACCAGTTCCTCCGGCACCGGCCCGTCGACGTAGACGACGAGGAGGTCCTCCTCGGTGGGCCGGGGCTCGACGGGCCGTCCGGGCTCGTGGACGAGTTCCAGGTGCCAGCCCGCGTCCGGCCAGCCCGCCATCAGCAGATCGTGTTCGCCCGGTTCGGTCCCCCCCTCGGCCCGCCACACCACGCTCAGCCCGAGCCCGCCCACCCAGAACCGCTCGGCGGCGGCGAGGTCCCGGGAGGGCCGGGCGACACGGATGTGACTGCGGCCGTTGACAGCCATGCTGACCTCTTTCCGAGCTGCGGTTTCGACCCTCGCAGCCTAGGCAGCCGGTGATCCCAGGGCCATCGGCCGTCCGCCCTGCGCCCCGGGTCCTAGGTCTCCGTGAAGCCTCCGGCCACCGGGCGCCGTTGAGGCATGGGGCACACTGCGGTAATCATGAGGTAACGGCGCGTGCTCCGGCCGGATTCAGGGGCGGCCGGAGCACGTGGTCGGGGTGCACCGGGGCTGCCCTCAGCCCCGGTTGGCCCCCTGCGGCATTCCGTAGGCGTGCTCCACCTTCAGCCGCACCACCAGCCGCCCGTCGCTGACCATCGCGGCGCGGAAGTCGTCCCAGTCGGGGTGCTCGCCGACGACGTCGCGGTACAGCCGGACCAGCTCGTCGACGGTGTCGTCGTGCGGGTCCTTCGCCACGGGCGAGAGCTCGGCCGTGCCCTCGACGACGGTGTACGCCCGGCGGTCGGGGGTGGTCACGTGGTACGACGCCCGCGGGTCCCGGCGCAGGTTGCGTGTCTTGGCCCGGTCGTCCGTGACCGAGATCCGGACGACGCGTTCGTCGGGGTAGTAGTGGTGGCCGACGTTCGACAGCTGGGGCCGGCCGTCGCGCTTGAGGGTGACCAGCACCCCGCCACGCCCTTCGGAGAGCAGTTCGAGCAGTGCGTCCTGAGTCATACCTCGATCAACCCCTCCGGCGGAGCCGCACATTCCCGCGCGGGGGCACCGCGGGCCGCGCACCGCCCGGCCGGCTGTGGCGGGCCGGGCGTTGCCGAAACGTTCCACTCAAACGATCAATCATGACCGGGAGGGGTCCCAGGTCCAGGTTCCTGCGCGACGATGAGGTCTGAGGCCGTCCGGGCGGGGGTACCGCCTGACCACACCTCGACGAGCGCATTCGAAGGAGAGCGATGGCAACGCTGCGACAAGAGGCCGAACCGGACGAGGCCGGGCTGGACGTGAAGGCCCTGGACCGGCTCGACCAGGCGTGCGCCCACCTCGTCGACGAGGGACGCCTGCCCGGCTTCCTGGTGGCCGTGGCCCGCGGTGGGCGCGTCGCGCACCTCACCACCCACGGCCGGCGTGACGTCGCCGAGGACCTGCCCGTCGAGGCCGACACCCTGTGGCGGATCTACTCCATGACCAAGCCGGTCACCTCGGTCGCCGCCCTGATGCTCGTGGAGGAGGGCCGGCTGTCGCTCGACGACCGGCTCGACCGTTATCTCCCCATCTTCGCGAACCCGCGCGTGTACGAGAGCGGCGAGGGCGAGGACGTACGGACCCGCCCGGCCGACGGGCCGATACGGATCCGCCACCTGCTGACCCACACCTCGGGCCTGACCTTCGGCTTCTACCACAGCCATCCCGTCGACGCCCTGTACCGTGCGGCCGGCCTGGAGTCCTCGGTGGTACCGGGCACGGACCTGGCCGGGACCGTCGAGGTGTACGCGCGGATGCCGCTGCAGTTCGAGCCGGGCACGCAGTGGAACTACTCGGTCTCCACCAATGTGCTGGGCCGGGTGATCGAGGTCGTGTCCGGGCAGCCGCTCGACGCGTTCTTCGCCGAGCGGATCCTCGGTCCGCTCGGCATGGCGGACGCCGGGTTCCAGGTCGGCGACGAACAGGCGCCCAGGCTGGCCGAGTTGTACGGCGAGGGCGACGACGGCCGTATCAAGCCCGTCCCGGGGCTGCCGTTGCGCGGCGGGCGGCCCCGCTTCCTGTCCGGCAGCGGCGGCATGGTGGCCTCCGCGTACGACTTCCACCGCTTCATGGAGTTGCTGCGCCGCCGCGGCGAACTCGACGGCGTCCGGCTGCTCGCGCCCGGGACGGTGGACCTGATGACCCGCAACCACCTTCCCGGCGGTGCCGACCTGCGCGCCCACGGCAGCCGCCCGGCCCACGACGAGCCCAACAACGACGGCGTCGGCTTCGGCCTCGGCGTCTCCGTCGTCGTCGACCCGGAACGCACCCTGTCACCGACGGCGGCCGGCACCTACGGCTGGAGCGGCGCGGCGACGACGACGTTCTGGGTCGACCCCGTGCGCGACCTGACCGTGCAGTTCATGACCCAGGTCCGCCCGAGGACCTCGCTCAGGATCATCCCGGAGCTGCGTCGGTTGGTCCACGAGGCCGTCACGGACCGGGCGCCGTCGTGGCGCGGTTGAGCCCCGCGGCGGCACCCGGCGCGTGAACCCCCACCTCGCCGGCGGCGGTCCCTGCGGGCACCGGCGGCGAGGTGGCGGACGTGCTCAGGACAGGTGCGCGACCGCGTCCAGGTGCGGCAGGACGTGGTCGAGCCGCTCCCGCTTGGTGCGCAGGTAGGTGATGTTGCTCTCGCACGGGGGGATCAACAGCGGCACGGTCTCGGCCACTTCGATGCCGTGCTGCACCAGCGCCTCCCGCTTGCGCGGGTTGTTGGACATCAGCCGCACCGAGTTCACGCCCAGGTCGTGCAGGATTCCGGCGGCCACGCCGTAGTCGCGGGCGTCCACCGGCAGCCCGAGCGCCAGGTTCGCCTCGACGGTGTCCAGGCCCTCCGCCTGCAGCGCCATCGCCCGCAGCTTGGCCAGCAGACCGATGCCGCGGCCCTCGTGGCCGCGCAGGTAGATGACGACGCCGCTGCCCTCGGCGGCCACCGCCTTGAGCGCGAAGGCCAGTTGATCCCCGCACTCGCAGTGCTGCGAACCGAAGGCATCACCGGTCAGGCACTCGGAATG
This sequence comes from Streptomyces sp. NPDC101225, assembly GCF_044767585.1. Classification (NCBI taxonomy): domain Bacteria; kingdom Bacillati; phylum Actinomycetota; class Actinomycetes; order Kitasatosporales; family Streptomycetaceae; genus Streptomyces; species Streptomyces sp. NPDC101225. The sequence continues at coordinate 218,206 of NZ_JBIWOE010000008.1, read as the reverse complement.
CAGCCGGGTGAGAACGCCCTCGGCTCCGATGTCACCGTGCACGAGGGCCACTTGCTCATCGCCGCGATCGTGGTCCAGGTAGCCCACTGCGCGGAATTGCCCGTACACCGTGGGCAATGGCGCATTCACGATCCGCTCCACGCCCGTGCGCTGTGGAGACTTCTTGCCGAGGACGCCGATTTTTTCTGTCATGATCTGATTCCTAAGCAGAGACGAAAGGCCGTGAAGAAATGAGTGTTTCGGGCGCGCGTACGGCGGCGGACGGGCTGGTGCCGGCGGACACTACGGAAGAGGTACGGACCAGGGGCGCGGGTGTCTCAACGCAGGTCGCGGTGCTTCCCGTCGGAAGCTTCGAGCAGCACGGCCCGTTCCTCCCGCTGGCGACCGACACGCTCGTCGCCTGCGCCGTGGCCCGGGAGATCTCCGCGGCGTACCCGGTGCACCTGCTTCCCCCGGTGACGATCTCCTGTTCGCACGAGCACGCGGCCTGGCCCGGTACCGTCAGCATCTCCTCGGTGACCCTTCATGCGGTGGTGTCGGACATCGCCGCCTCGCTCCGCCGCTCCGGCGTCGACGCCCTGGTGGTGGTCAACGGGCACGGCGGGAACTACGTACTGGGCAACGTCGTTCAGGAATCCTCCGCCCGCGGCGAACGAATGGCGCTCTTCCCGGCCGCGGAGGACTGGGAGGCGGCGCGGCAGCGGGCGGGGGTGACCACCTCGCTGCTGACCGACATGCACGCGGGAGAAATCGAGACCTCCATCCTTCTGCACGCTCACCCGGAATTCCTCCGGCCCGGTTATGAGACCTCCGATTTCGTCGCGGACGACCGGCGCCATCTCCTGACCCTCGGTATGTCCGGCTACACCGATTCGGGCGTCATCGGGCGCCCTTCGCTGGGTTCCGCGGAAAAGGGGAAGGAACTGCTGGCGAGCCTCGCGGATTCCTTCGGCGCGTATTTCTCGCTCCTCACCTCGGCGGACGGGCGGGCGTAGCGGGCGGCGGGCTCCGGGGCCGCGGCGGCCGCCCGGGAGCCCGTGCGCGGGCCGGTGCACCAGCGGTGGACGAGCACGAGGGCGCCGGGCAGCGCGGCCACGAAGCTGAGCACGCCGTACACCACGGCGACCGCCACACCGCTGCTCGCGCCGAGGCCCGCGGCGCCGAACGCCCAGGCGGTGGCGCCCTCGCGGGGCCCGAAACCGCCGACGTTCAGCGGCAGCCCCATGGCGGCCAGCGCCAGCACGGCCAGCGGCAGCAGGACGGCGACGGAGGCACCGGACCCCGTGACCCGGGCGGAGAGCACGAACAGCGCGAAGTGGCCGGCCAGGATCAGCAGCGACGAGAGGGTCACGCCCGGCCAGTTGCGCCGCGAGAACAGTCCCTCGCGCGCCTCGCCGAGCGTCGCGCGCAGCGCCCGTCCGCGCCGGGACGGCGCCTTGTTCATCCGCAGCGCGACGACGACGGCGAGCGCGCCGAGTACGGCCGGCGCGGCCAGCGGGGCGACGTGGCGCACCTCGGCCCGCACCGGCGACGGCATCGTCAGCAGCATCACCGCCCCGACCACGGTCAACGCGATCTGTCCCGCGACCCGTTCGAGCACGACGGACCGCACACCGCGGCCGATGTCGCCGGCGTTCTGCCCGGACCGCACGGCCCGGTGGACGTCTCCGAGGACACCGCCGGGCAGGGCGGCGTTCAGGAAGAGCGAGCGGTAGTAGTCCGCGACGGCCGTCCCGAGGGGGAGGTGGATCCTCAGTCCGCGGGCCACCAGCGCCCAGCGCCAGGCGCTGAGCACGGTGGTCACCAGGCCGACGGCGAGTGCGAGCAGCAGTGTCGTCGCGTCGATGCGCCGCAGCCCGTCCAGCAGGACCCCGGTGCCCAGGCGCCACAGCAGGCCGCCGAGGATGGCGACGCCGGCGACGGTGCCGAAGTGGGCCCGTACGGCCGGGGAGTCGAGCAGGGCCAGGGCCTTGCGCCGGCGGGGCGCGGCCGTCGCCGGTACGCCGGTGCGCACCCCGCCCCGCCCCTCGCGCCGTACCACCGGCACTCCTACCGTCTCCACGCTCATGACGCCCCGCCCGTCGGCCGGGACAGCGCCAGCAGGTCGTTGTGATGGACGGTGACGCGCAGCTCGCCCGCCTCGCAGGCGGCCAGGCGCTCGCTCAGGTACCGCTGCGCACGCGCCTTCAGCGCGGGCCGCTGCTCGACGGCCGCACCCACCCAGCCGCGCAGCCACTGGGCGGTCAGCGCGGCCTCGTCCGGCCCGAGCCGCCAGGGGCTCGGGTCCACCCGGACCGTCGCGCCCCGCTCCGAGAAGGCCTCGCACGCCGCCGTGACCGCGTCCGGGCCGAGCAGGCCGTCCCGGCGCTGATGGGCGTTGAACGCCTCGGCGATCTCCTCGTCCATCGGGTCGGCGGGACCGAGGTCGACGCGTCCGGCGACGGAGAGGGTCAGCAGGGCCGGGCAGCCGGCTCCGGTGCAGGCGTCCGCGAAGGTGTCGATCTCCTCCCGGGTGAGGACGTCGAGCAGTGCGGAGGCCGTCACCAGACAGGCGCCGCGCAGGGCGTCCGCCGTGAGCCGGGCGACGTCGCCGCGCCGTGTCTCCACGCTGACCCGGCTGCCGTCGGCGGCGGAGCGCGGGGAGGCGACGGCCGCGAAGTGCAGCAGGTAGGGGTCGCGGTCGTGCAGGATCCAGTGCTGGGCGCCGTCCAGCCGGGGTGCGAGCCAGCGGCCCATGGAGCCGGTGCCGCAGCCCAGGTCGTGGATGACGAGGCCGCCCCTGCCGGGCCGGTTGGCCAGCCGGATCCGCAGCGGGTCGAGCAGGTCGTGCGCCCGCGCGGCGGCGTCGGCGGGCTCCCGCAGCTCCAGCCACTCGGGCGCGTACCGGGGCGCCTCGTCGGGCCCGTTGTCCCGCAGGCGCACGGTGGCGCGCTCCCCGGGGGCGGGGCCGGCGCCGGGGATCACGGAGTCCGTCGGTTCGGGGCTGCGCGTCATGGGGTCTACCGGTTCGGAGTCGTGGCGGGACCCGGGCCGCGCCGGGATCTTCCCACCGATCTCTGCGGTCCTGTTCATGCCGCCCTCCTGGGTTCGCTCGGCAGCCGGCCCAGTACTCCGGCAAGGCTGCGGGCCGTGGTCGCCCAGCCGTCCAGGGCGGCCCGCCGGCCCCGGGCGGCGGCCTTGAGCCTGCGCCGGACGTCTGCCTCGCCGAACCAGCCGCGCAGTTCGGCGGCGAGCGCGGCCGGGTCCTCCGGCGGCACCAGGATGCCGGGCACGCCGCCGTCGGGAGCGCGTCCGACCGCCTCCGGCAGCCCGCCGACGTCCGTGGCCAGCACCGGGATGCCGCGGGCCAGGGCCTCGGTGACGGCCATCCCGTACGTCTCGGCGTAGGAGGTGAGGACCATCAGGTCGGCGGCGGCGTAGCTGGCGTCGAGCGCGGCACCGGCCCGCGGGCCGGCCAGCTCGATGCGGTCCTCCAGACCGTTCTCCTCGATCAGCAGCCGCAGACGGGCGACGTACTCGGGGTCGTGCCCGAGTCCGCCGACGCACACGCAGCTCCACGGCAGGTCGGCCGCCGCGGCGAGCGCCTGCACCAGCCGGTGCTGCCCCTTGCGGGGGGTCACGGCGGCGACGCACAGCAGCCGGGAGACACCGTCGGTGCCGGAGGCGAGGGGCGCGATGTCCGCGCCGGGGGCGGCGACGTGCACCCGCTCGGGCGCGAGGCCGTGGTGCGAGACGAGGCGCCGTACGGCCCAGTCGCTGGTGGCGATGACGGCGGGCACGGCCCGCAGCACGGCCCGCTCCCTGGCGTCCAGTTCGGCGGCCACGGCGGGCTCCAGGCCCGTCTCGTCGCCGAGCGGAAGGTGCACCAGCACGGCGAGGCGCAGCCGTTCGGTCTCCGGGACGACGACCTCCGGGACGCCGCAGGCCACGATGCCGTCCATCAGGACGACCGAGCCGTCCGGCAACTCCCCGAGCGTACGGGCGAGTTCGGCGCGGGAGGCGGCCGTGGGCCGGGGCCACCCACCGGCCACCGCGTGCGGGTGGACCTGCCAGCCGAAGCCGGGCAGATCGAGGCTGACACGCCGGTCGTAGGCGTTGCCGCCGCTCGGCGCGGCCGGGTCGTCGACACCGCCCGGCAGGACGAAGTGCACGGAGCGCAGGGACATGGGAATGATCTCGGCGTCCTTCGGGCCGGGGTGCTGGAGGGGGACGTAGTCGAGCGTCGTCCGCTCCGCCGCCGGCCGGCGCTTCTCCACCTTCTCCAAGGTCACGTGGGTCACAGGGCACGCTCGTAACTCGCCCAGGCGATGTGCGACTCGTGCAGGGTCACGCTGATCCCCGCGATGCCCTTGGCGCCCTCGCCGAGGGCGCCCTTCTCGATCCGGGCGGCGAGCCGGTCGGCGACGACCTTCGCCAGGAACTCCGTCGACGTGTTGGTCCCGGCGAACTCCGGCTCGTTGTCGAGGTTTCTGTAGTTCAGCTCGGCGACCACGGCGCCCAGCTCCTGCGTGGCCAGTCCGATGTCGACGACGATGTTGTCGTCGTCCAGCTGCTCGCGCCGGAACGTGGCGTCCACCAGGAACGTCGCTCCGTGCAGGCGCTGCGCGGGCCCGAAGACCTCGCCGCGGAAGCTGTGGGCGATCATGATGTGATCGCGGACGGTGACACTGAACAACGGACGACCCTCCAGGTGCGGCGCGTCTGGCCCCCCGGTCGATGCCTGCCGGGGGATGCCCTTAGTACGGCTCTTCGCTTCCCCGTGTTCAGCCGTCTCAGACTCTTTTCTCAGGTCAGGCCGTTTCGGGGTACCTCACGCGGTGGCAGAGGGCGGGAATCTCGCCACAGGCCAGCTTCGGCATCACCCGCGGCAGCTCCTCGAACGTGCTCTCCCCGGTGATGAGGGCGTCGAGCGCCGGGTCGGCCAGCAGATCGAGGGCGAGGGCGAGACGGTCGGCGTAGCTGCGGTTCGCGCGGGCCGGGGAGACGGTGCCGACCTGGCTGCTGCGGATGGTCAGGCGCCGGGAGTGAAAGGCCTCGCCGAGCGGCAGGCCCACCGTCCGGTCGCCGTACCAGCTCAGCTCGACGACGGTGCCCTCGGGCGCCAGCAGCTCCATCGCCCGCGCCAGGCCCTGCTCGGTGGCGCTGGCGTGCACGACGAGGTCGCGGCCGCTGAGCGCGTCGGCGGGCGCGGCGAAGTCGACACCGAGGGCCTCGGCGACCTCGGCACGGCCGGGATCGGCGTCGACGAGCTGGACGCGCACTCCGGGGAAACGGGCCAGCAGGGCGGTGACCGAGCAGCCGACCATGCCGCCGCCGACCACGGTGATCCGGTCCCCGACCAGGGGCGCGGCGTCCCAGAGCGCGTTCACGGCGGTCTCGACGGTGCCCGCGAGGACGGCCCGCCCGGCGGGCACGGTGTCCGGTACGACGGTGACGGCGGCGGCCGGGACGACGTACCGGGTCTGGTGCGGATACAGGCAGAAGACGGTCCGCCCGGTCAGCTCCGCCGGCCCCTCCTCCACCACCCCGACATTGAGGTAGCCGTACTTCACGGGCGCCGGAAAATCGCCCTCCTGGAAGGGGGCGCGCATGGCCGCGTGCTGGCTTCGCGGCACCCCGCCACGGAACACGAGCGTCTCCGTGCCACGGCTGACCCCCGAGTAGAGCGAGCGCACCAGCACCTCGCCCTCGGCGGGTTCGGGCAGGTCGGCGGTCCGTATCTCGCCCAGCCCCGGACGGCTGAGCCAGAACGCTCGGGCGATGTGGTTCATCGGAATCCTCCTGAACGATCGGGAAGCCGTTCACGTACCGAGGTGTGCACAGGCCGCGCACAGTACGCGGCGTTGATCGACTCTGTCATACGGCCGGAGGGTGTGCGGTGGCCCTGAACAACACTTACGACGCGAGGCTGGTCCAGCAGGAGACCGCTGTGGGAGCGGGCCTTCAGATCCTGTTGCTGGCCCTGCTCGGCACGGCGATCGGCATGGGGCCGGCGGGCTGGCTGACCGGCCTGGCCTTCGCCGTGGCCAGCTGGGCGGTGCTCTCCCGGGCGCTGCACCGCTCCCGGCCGCGCTCCTTCGGCCCGGCCAACCGGGTGACGCTGGGCCGGGCCACCCTGGTCGGCGGCGTCACGGCGCTGGTCGCGGACTCCTTCGAGAGCTCCCCGCCCGTCACGCTGTTCGTCGGCCTGACGGCGATAGCCCTGATCCTGGACGGCGTCGACGGCAAGGTCGCCCGCGCCACCGGCACCTCCACCCCGCTGGGCGCCCGCTTCGACATGGAGGTCGACGCCTTCCTCATCCTGGTCCTCAGCGTCTACGTGTCCATGGAGTTCGGACCGTGGGTGCTGATGATCGGCGCCATGCGCTACGCCTTCGTCGCCGCGGCCCGTGTCTGCCCCTGGCTGAACGCGGAACTCCCGCCGAGCATGGCCCGCAAGACGGTGGCGGCGATGCAGGGCATCTGCCTGCTGCTGGCCGCGTCGGGCTGCCTGCCGCACCTGGCGTCCCTCGGCGTGGTCCTGCTGGCCCTGGGGTCGCTCACCTGGTCCTTCGGCCGCGACGTCAGGTGGCTGCGCCGCACCTCCCGCGTCCAGGACGCCGAGGTGGAGGAGATCCTGGGCCTGGCGCCGGAGCCGCAGACGGTGGCGTCCTGAACGAGGGTCCCTCAGCCGCCCGGTCCGGCCGCGAGGTGGGATCGGACGAGAACGGTGTTCGCGTCGTATCCCCGACAGGCCGCTCAGTCCTTCTGCTCCACCCGCACCCAGTCCACCTCCGCCCGTACGCCCCCGCCCGCGACCTTGTCCACGCTCGACTGCGGCAGTCCCCAGTAGGGACTGGTCACCTGGTTCCAGCCGGCGGGGTACGCGCCGCCCAGGGCCAGGTTCAGGATCACGTACTGGTCGTGGTCGTAGACCCACTGGCCCCGCGTCGACTCCAGTTTGTTGCGGGTCGTCTCCTGGACCAACCGGTCGTCGACGTAGAAGCGCATCGCCGTCGGCGTCCACTCCACCGCGTAGGTGTGCCACTGGTCGATCGTGCCGCCGGAGGGAAAGGTCTGGCGGGTGCCGATGTTGCCGTCGGCCGAGTAGCCGGGGCCGTGCAGGGAGCTGCTGGTCCAGTCGGGGTAGCCGATGTTCTCCATGATGTCGGTCTCGCCGGAGGCGGGCCACGAGACGGAGGGGTCGTCGACGTCGGAGCCGAGCAGCCAGAAGGCGGGCCAGAGACCGTCACCGACCGGGAGTTTCATCCGGGCGCTGACCCGGCCGTAGGTGAAGTCGACGTGGGTGTTGGTGTCGACACGGCCCGAGGTGAAGTCGTACGTGCCACCGCCCGCGTGCGTACAGCCCTTGCAGTACCTGGCGTTCAGGATCAGCTCGCCGTTCTCCGTGCGGACGTTGTCCGGTGAGTCGACGTACGCCTGCGACTCGCCGTTGACCGGGCCCATCTCCGTTCCCGTGCGCACCACCCGCCACTTGGAGCGGTCGAGCGCCGCGCCCGTGAAGTCGTCGAAGAACGTGGTCCGGTACGTGCCCGGCCGGTCCCCCGGCAGGGCCGGGTACGCCGCCGACGCGCTGCCGCCCGTGCCCCACACCTGGAACTCGTAGAGGGAGTAGCCGAACCGGGCCGTCGCGGGTGCCGGGTTGTAGAAGCTGCGGCGTTCCTTGCCGAGTATGCGGACGTAGCGGCCGGTCGCCGGGGTGGGGAGGGTGACGGTGTCGTGCAGGCCGACCGCCTCCGCCGGGGACTTCACGTTCGCGCGCCGGGCGGCGATCTCGGCCGGGGTGGGCTCGTAGACCGTGCGCCAGGTGCGGTTGTCGTCCGAGACCTGGAGCTGGTAGTCGACCGCGTAGGCCGCCTCCCAGTACAGGTCCATCGAGGAGATCGTCGACGTGGCGCCCAGGTCGACCGAGACCCAGCGGTCCGCGTTCCAGTCGCTGGACCAGCGGGTCGCGTCGTCCTTCAGGTTCGCGGGTATGCCGCCGTCCGTCACGAACGCCGGGGAAGTGCCCGCGTGCTGGTAGTAATCGGCGTACGCGGGGTGGTTCAGGGCGAGGTTCGTGCGGGTCGTCGAGGCGGGGGCCGGCTCACCGCCGTAGACCTTGAAGGCGTACAGCGAGTAGCCGTACGGCGTGGCGCGTTCGACGCCGCGCATGCGGACGTAGCGGCCCCGTACCTCCTGCGGGTACGTGCTCGCGGTGACCGAGCCGCCCGTGCCGGCCGTCTCCGTGTAGAACGGGGTCCAGTCGGTGCCGTCGGCCGAGGCCTCCAGCACGTATCTCCTGCCGTAGGCCGCCTCCCAGTCGAGCACCACCCGGTCGATCCGGACGGTGCTGCCGAGGTCGACGCGGATCCAGGCGTCGTCGGCGAAGTCGCTGGACCAGCGGGTGGCGCCGTTGCCGTCGAAGGCCAGGCCGGGTGTGGTGCCGCCGTTCTCGCTGCCGGAGGCGGTGACGGCCGCGGGGTCCGCCGCGTAGGCGGCGTTCGCCCGGTCGGTGTCCCAGCTCGCCGCGGCCGCCGCGGCGGACGCCGGTGCGGCCAGTGCCGTGATGCCCGGGGACAGCAGGGCCGCCGTCGCGAGGGCGGCCAGGAGCGTGCGGGGAATGCGGGACGGCATGCGGCTCTCCTGAGGGTCGTTGATGTTGCGTACATGACAGATGTACGGGTGCGCGTGGCTGCCGGCGCGGCCGGCGGATCAACGAACGGCGCGGTGGGCGCGAGCTCCCCTGGGCCGCGCCCACCGCGGTCTGTGTCAGGCCGCCCGGCGTGCCCGGCCGCGGTGGGCGCGGACGATGTCCGCGTACCGGTGGCCCGAGCCCTTGATGGTGCGCACCTGCGTCTCGTAGTCGACGTGGACCAGCCCGAACCGCTTGTCGTAGCCGTACGCCCACTCGAAGTTGTCGAGCAGCGACCAGGCGAAGTAGCCGGCCAGCGGGGCGCCCTTGCGGACGGCCGAGGCGCAGGCGGCGAGGTGGCGTTCCAGGTAGTCCTGGCGCTCCGGGTCGTCGACGGTTCCGTCGGGGCGTACGACGTCCGGGTAGGCGGAGCCGTTCTCGGTGACGTACAGCCGGCGGATCGGGTACTCGTCGGTGAGGCGCAGCAGGAGCGCCTCGATGCCGCTCGCGTCGATCTCCCAGTCCATGCCGGTGCGCGGGACGCCGAGGCGGCGCACGGAACGGACGTGGGGCGCCGGCGCCGAGGGGTCGTCGGCGACGACGGAGGGCATGTAGTAGTTCAGGCCGTGCCAGTCCAGCGGGGCGGCGATCTTCGCCAGGTCGCCGTCGCGCTCGGGCAGTTCGACGCCGTAGACCTCGCGCATGTCGGCCGGGAAGCCGCGGCCGTAGACCGGGTCCAGCCACCAGCGGTTGATGTGGCCGTCCTGCCGGCGGGCGGCCGCCACGTCCTCCTCGCGGTCGGTGGCGGCGTGCACCGTGGAGAGGTTGGTGACGATGCCGACCCGGGCGGAGGGGGCCGCGGCGCGGATCGCGTCGACGGCGAGGCCGTGGCCGAGCAGCAGGTGGTAGGAGGCGCGGACGGCGGCCGTCAGGTCGGTCAGGCCGGGGGCCATCCTGCCCTCCAGGTGGCCGATCCAGGCCGAGCAGAGGGGCTCGTTGAGCGTGGCCCACTGCGACACGCGGTCGCCGAGGCGTTCGGCGACGACCGAGGCGTACTCCGCGAACGCGAGGGCGGTGTCCCGCTCGGGCCAGCCGCCGCGGTCCTGGAGGGCCTGCGGCAGGTCCCAGTGGTAGAGGGTGACGGACGGGGTGATGTCCGCCTCCAGCAGGGCGTCGATCAACTCGTCGTAGAACGCGAGGCCCTTGGGGTTGACCGGGCCGTCGCCGCCGGGCATCACCCGCGGCCAGGCGACCGACAGCCGGTAGGCGTTGGTGCCCAGTCGACGCATCAGGCCGATGTCCTCGCGCCAGCGGTGGTAGTGGTCGCAGGCGACGTCGCCGTTGTCGTCGCCGGCGACCTTGCCGGGCGTGTGGGAGTAGGTGTCCCAGATCGACGGGGCGCGGCCGTCCTCCGCGACGGCTCCCTCGATCTGGTACGCCGCGGTGGCCGTGCCCCACAGGAAATCGTGGGGGAAGGCGGCGAGGTCGATGCGGTCGGACACGGAAGTCCTCTCAAAGCGGTGGGAGTTGGTCACTTGACGGCCCCCGCCGTCAGCCCGGCGACGAGATAGCGCTGCAGCAGCAGGAAACCGGCCACCACGGGCACGCTGACGACCAGCGAGGCGGCCATGATCTGGTTCCAGTAGACGTCGTTGAGCGTGGAGTAGCCCTGGAGGCCGACGGCCAGGGTGCGGGTGGCGTCGTTGGTCATGACGGAGGCGAACAGCACCTCGCCCCAGGCGGTCATGAAGGCGTAGACGGCGACGGCGACGATGCCGGGTATCGCGGCCGGCACGACGATCCGGAAGAGCGCGCCCAGCGGTCCGCAGCCGTCCACCAGCGCCGCCTCGTCCAGGTCGCGCGGCACCGAGTCGAAGTACCCGATGAGCATCCAGATCGAGAACGGCAGGGAGAAGGTGAGGTAGGTGAGGATCAGGCCGCCGCGCGAGCCGAACAGGGCGATGCCCGTCGCGTTGCCGATGTTGACGTAGATCAGGAACAGCGGGAGGAGGAAGAGGATGCCCGGGAACATCTGGGTGGACAGCACGGTGACGGTGAAGACCCGCTTGCCGCGGAAGCTGTAGCGGCTGACGGCGTAGGCCGCGAACACCGCGACCACCACCGAGCAGACGGTCGCGGACACCGCCACGATCAGCGAGTTCATGAAGTACTTCGCGAGCGGGACGGTCGACCAGATGTCGATGTACGGCCGGATCGTCAGACCGCTGGGCAGCCAGCGGAACTTGCCCGTGACGTCCGCGAGGGGCTTCAGCGAGCTGGAGACCATGACGTACACCGGGATCAGCACGAAGCCGGTGAGCAGGGTGAGGAAGACGCGCCGGGTCCAGATGAACGAACTGGGCATCGCCATGGGCGACTTGGCTGCCGCCCGCGCCTTCCGCGCCGGCATCCGCAGCGACTCAGACATCTCCGGTCCTCCGTCCGCGTGAGGTGAGCACCAGGTACACGCCCGTCACCACGAGCAGGAACAGCAGCAGGAGCACGGACATCGCGGAGCCGGTGCCGAAGTTCCAGGTGACGAAGGACGCCTGGTAGATGTGGACCGAGATGAGGTCCGCGGCCTCGGGTGCGGCCTTGCCGAACAGGACGTACGGCGTGTTGAAGTCGTTGAACGTCCACAGGAACAGCACCAGGACCAGCACCTGGTTGACCGGGCGCAGGGACGGCAGGGTGATGCGGCGGATCTGCTGGAGCATGCCGGCGCCGTCCAGGGCGGCGGCCTCGTACAGCTCGCGCGGGATGTTCTGCAGCCCGGCCATGACGATGAGGAAGGCGAACGGCCAGCCCTTCCACACGGACACGGTGAGCAGCGCGTAGAAGCTGTTGTCGCCGATCAGCCAGAAGGACGGCTTGCCGGTCAGATGCAGCTGGTCGTGCAGGACGTGGTTCACCAGGCCGTTGTCGTGCTGGAACATGAACACCCAGGTGATGACGGCCGCGTAGACCGGCAGGGCGTACGGCACCAGGAACAGCGCCCGCAGCAGACCGCGGCCGCGGAAGGTGTCCTGCATGTAGATCGCCGCCGTCGTGCCGATCAGCCAGCACAGACCGACCGACAGCAGGGTGAAGCCGACGGTGACGAAGAAGGAGTGCAGCAGCGCCTCGCCGACGGGGGCGTCGAAGTCCACCGACACCTTGTAGTTGCCGAGGCCCGACCAGGGCGCGGAGCCCCAGTCGCGGATGTAGAACTGCGTGAGCTCCTTGAAGCTCATCACGATGCCGATGACCATCGGCACGAGATGGACCAGGAGTTCGAGCAGCAGGGCGGGCAGGAGAAGCAGGTACGGGAGCCCGATCCGGCGGATCCGCCCGGGACGGCGGCGCGGTTCGCGCGGCTCCGCCCCGGGGGCACTCCCCCTCACCGGCTCCTTGAGGGTCGTGGTGGTCATCGAACTCACTTCGCCGGCATCTGCTGCTGGGCCTTCTCGAGCTTCGCCTTCACCGAGTCGGTGGTGATCGCGCGCCCGGCCGCCGCGTCGGCGAACAGGTCCTTGACGGCCGTACCGACCGCCGTCTCGAACTGCGACTCGTCGGCGACCTGCGGCAGCGCGGCGGCGCTCGTCGCCAGGGTCTGCTTCAGCACGGCGTTGGAGGCGGAGTTGAAGGCGGCGTCCGACTGCGCTCCCTTGACCGGCGGGATGGAGCTGTAGGCCGTGTTGAGGATCTTCTGCTCGGCGTCGCTGGTCATGAACTTCACGAACTGCGTGGCGCCGTCCATGTTGTGGCTGTTCTTGAAGACGGCGAGGTTGATGCCCGCGACCATCGAGTTGACCTGGGTGCCGGTGCCCGGGGTGCCGGACTGCACGGGCACGGGTGCGATGCCGTACGCGTCCTCGCTCATGCCCTGCGACTTGAGGTTGGCCGCCGCCGACTGCCACAGCAGCATGGCCTGCTTGCCCTTGGCGAAGTCGCTCACCGACTGGTTCTGCGCGTACTCGGCGTCGCCGGTCGGGATGACCTTGTCCTTGGCCATCAGGTCGACGTACTGCTTGACGGCGTCGACCACCTTGGGGTTGGTGAAGTCGGGCTTGCCGTCGGCGGTGAAGAAGTCGCCGCCGTGCTGCTTGGCGAAGACGAAGACGTGGTGGATGTTCTCCGACACGTTGGCGCCCTCGGCGCCGAGCGGCGACTTGCCCTTCGCCTTGATCTTCTTGCCGTCCGCGATCAGCTCGTCCCAGGTGGCCGGCGGCTTGCTGATGCCGGCGTCGGCGAAGATCTGCTTGTTGTAGTACAGCGCGTAGGCCATCGAGTACAGGGGGACCGCGGCCGGGTCCTTGCCCTCGGCACCCGTCGAGCCGAGGGCCGAGTCCACGAAGCGGTCCCTGCCGCCGATCTTGCCGAAGTTCTTGGCGTCCCACGGCAGCAGCGCGCCGGTGGCCTGGAGCGAGGCGCTCCAGGTGTTGCCGATGTTCAGGACGTCGGGGCCCTGGCCGGAGGTGGTCGCGGTGAGGATCCGGTTGAGCAGGTCGGACCAGGGGACGACCTCCAGCTTGACCTTGATGCCCGACTGCTTCTCGAACTTGTCGAGTTCGGGCTGCAGGACCTTCTTGTCCACGGCGATGCTCGCGCCCTGGTTGGAGGCCCAGTAGGTGAGCGTCTTCGGCGAGTCGTTGGAACCGCCGCCGCTGGACGAACCGCCTCCGCAGGCCGTGGCGGCAAGGGCGAGTGACATGGTGACGGCGCCTACGGCCGCGGCTCGGATGCTGCGCATGGCTCTGGGTGTCCCTTCAGGGATTGCACTCACGGCTTAATTTAGGACGTGAGTTAAACCTCAGGAGATGGCCTAGTCAAGGGGTTCGGCAACCCTTGTGGAACTCGGGTCGCACCCCTTGACGCACTCCTTCGGGTAGTTGAAGCATTCACCGGCGAGAGAGCGCTCCCAACACCCCACCCCGTTCACTTCATGAACAGGAGAGCCGCCCCATGCCCCTGCCCGACATAGGCCGCAGAACCGTCCTCGGCGCCGCAGCCGCCTCCGCGCCAGCGGTGCTGGGCCTGTCCGCCCAGGCCTCGGCCGCCCCACGGCCGAAGAAGCGGCCGAAGAAGCCGTGCCACCTCCCCGGCGGCGGCGACCTCGGCCCGAACGTCCTGGTCTTCGACCCGTCCACGCCCGGCATCCAGGCCAGGCTGGACGAGGTCTTCGAGCAGCAGGAGTCGGCCCAGTTCGGCACCGGCCGCTACGCCCTGCTCTTCAAGCCCGGCTCGTACAGCGGCCTCAACGCCCAGCTCGGCTTCTACACCTCCATCGCGGGCCTCGGCCTCTCCCCCGACGACACCACCATCAACGGCGACGTCACGGTCGACGCGGGCTGGTTCGACGGCAACGCCACCCAGAACTTCTGGCGTTCGGCGGAGAACCTGGCCCTGGTCCCGGCGAACGGCACCGACCGGTGGGCGGTCGCGCAGGCGGCCCCCTTCCGCCGGATGCACGTCCGCGGCGGCCTCAACCTCTCACCCACCGGCTACGGCTGGGCCAGCGGCGGCTACATCGCCGACAGCCGCATCGACGGCCAGGTCGGCCCGTACTCGCAGCAGCAGTGGTACACCCGCGACAGCGCGATCGGCAGCTGGCTCAACGGCGTGTGGAACATGGTGTTCTCGGGCGTCGAGGGCGCCCCCGCGCAGAGCTTCCCCAACCCGCCCTACACCACGCTCGACACCACCCCGGTCTCCCGTGAGAAGCCCTTCCTCCACCTCGACGGCAACGGCTACCGCGTCTTCCTGCCGGCGAAGCGGACGAACGCCCGCGGGGTGACCTGGGGCAACGGCACGCCCAGGGGGACGTCGCTGCCGCTGTCGCGGTTCTACGTCGCCAGGCCGGGCGTCAGCGCGGCGACCCTCAACCAGGCGCTCGCCCAGGGACTTCACCTGCTGCTGACGCCCGGCATCTACCACCTCGACCGGCCCATCCAGGTCGACCGGGCCAACACCGTGGTGCTGGGCCTCGGTTACGCGACGCTCGTCCCCGACAACGGCGTCACGGCCCTGCGGGTCGCCGACGTGGACGGCGTGCGGCTCGCGGGATTCCTCGTCGACGCCGGGCCGGTCAACTCCCCCACCCTGCTGGAGATCGGCCCGCAGGGCGCCTCCAGGAACCACTCCGCCAATCCGACCACCGTCCAGGACGTGTTCGTCCGTATCGGCGGCGCGGGCGCCGGCAAGGCCACCACCAGCATGGTGATCAACAACCGGCACACCATCGTCGACCACACCTGGGTGTGGCGCGCCGACCACGGCACGGGCGTCGGCTGGGACACCAACCGGGCCGACTACGGCATCGTCGTCAACGGCGACGACGTGCTGTGCACCGGCCTGTTCGTCGAGCACTTCAACAAGTACGACGTGCAGTGGAACGGCCAGCGGGGCCGCACGATCTTCTTCCAGAACGAGAAGGCCTACGACGCCCCGAACCAGGCCGCGATCCAGAACGGCTCGGTGAAGGGCTACGCCGCCTACCAGGTCGGCGACGCGGTGACCACGCACGAGGGCTGGGGCCTGGGCAGTTACTGCTACTACAACGTCGACCCGACGATCGTGCAGCACAACGGCTTCGCCGCGCCGAACCGGCCGGGGGTGAGGTTCCACAACCTGCTGGTGGTCTCGCTCGGCGGCCAGGGCCAGTACGAGCACGTCGTCAACGAGACGGGAGCGCCGACCTCGGGCACGTCGACGACGCCGTCCACGGTGGTGTCCTACCCGTGAGCCGGGGGCGGCCCCGTCCGTTTGAGGACGGGGCCGCCGGGCCGGTCACCGCACCGGTCCCACGACCGGCGACCGGTCACCGCACGGGCGCCGCCGGCGCCGGCGCGTACCCGGCCGGGCGGGTGGTGAACGTGCCGCGGCCCTGGCTCCGGCTGCGCAACCGCGTGGCGTAGCCGAAGAGTTCGGCCAGCGGCACGGTGGCCGTGACGAACGCCGCGGCGCCGCGCGCGGTCGAGCCGGAGACCCGTCTTGCCCGCGTCGACGTGGGCGAGGATGCCGAGGTTGCGGACGAGGGCAGGCTTCGTGTGGGGAAGGGTGTGGGTGCGCACGGCCCGTTGGCCTTTCTGCTGATCGCTGATCATCGCCGGTGATCGGAACAGGGCAGCGCGATTGCGGACGAACGGGCCCGGCCGCGGGGCGCCGGCGAGGCCGGCGGGTCGCGTCAGACGTTCGTCACGGGCATCCGGTACCGGCCGCGCAGCGGGCACCGGACGGTCGGGGACACGAGGATCACCTCGTACTGCGAACAGGGGACGACGACATCGATGCGGTGGCGCACGACCGTCCCCCCTCACTCGTCCCGCGCGTCCCGGCGACGCACGGCGCGTGGCGAGTGTAGGGAACGCCCAGCGGTCGGGGCACCCGGTTTTCCGGCGGTCCGCGGCAGGTGAAGTTTCCTGGAACGGCCGGAACTTATCCGGCCCGTCGCTAGTTTCTACGGTGCTGTAGATCTTTACGACCACCGACAACATGGAGTTCTCATGGCCCTGTGGGACCGCATCAAGGAATCCGCGTCGACGATGCAGACCCAGCTCGTGGCGAAGAAGAACGATCTGAAGAGCGGCGCCTTCCGGGACGCGAGCATGGCGATGTGCGCCCTGGTCGCCGCCGCGGACGGCACCATCGACCCGGCCGAGCGGCAGCGCGTGGCCCAGTTGATCGCCACCAACGAGGTCCTGCAGAACTTCCCCGCGGACGACCTGCGCCGCCGTTTCGAGGAGAACCTCAACAAGCTGACGGCCGACTTCGCCTTCGGCAAGGTCAGCGTGCTCCAGGAGGTCGCCAAGGCGAAGAAGAAGCCCGCCGAGGCCCGTGCCGTCATCCAGATCGGCATCGTCATCGGCGGCGCCGACGGCGACTTCGACAAGACGGAGCAGGCCGTCGTGCGGGAGGCGTGCTTCACGCTCGACCTGCCGCCGCACGAGTTCGACCTCTGACCCGCCCGGCGGCGGCCCCCTGGCGCGCTACAGCGGAGCCGCCGCCTTGAGGATCAGGAACATGGTGACCGCGGAGTTCGCCGAGGACATGGCGGAGAGAGTGGTCCCCGCGGCCGCCGTCCAGACGGCCACGCCCACGCCCGTGCACATCGGCGGCAGGGTGCGGGCGGCGGGCGCCGGACCCAGCAGGGCCGCCACCCTGCGCGGCACGGGTCCGCCCGGCGCGGCGAACGCGGCCAGGGTCGGCGCGGGATCCGGCCGCGAGACCAGGGCGGCCTTGGCGATCGCCCGGGCGGTGATCCGCCGGCTGCCGACCGCCCGGGCCGCCTCCTCGTCCGCCCAGCGCTCCACGGTGTAGGCGACGGCGGTCCGCAGCGGCCGCAGGAACGGATTGGCGCGGGCCGCGAGGCCCGCCAGCAGCAGATGCCGGTCGTGGCGCCCGGTGAGATGGGCGCGTTCGTGGGCGAACAGGGCCCGCCGCTCGGGGGAGTCCAGGCAGCCCAGCATGCCGGTGGAGACCAGGATGCGCCCGGGCCGGCCGCCCCGCCCGGGCAGCGTGTGGGCGTAGGCCACCTCGTCCGGGAGGACGGCGACCTGCGTCGCGGGCAGTCCGCGCAGCGCGCGTGCGGCGCGGCGCCGCACCCGGCGGTGGCGCAGCAGGAGGGCCGCGCAGGCGGCGCCCGCGAGGGCGAGCGCGCACACCGCGGCCTTGCCGACCACCGCGTCGTGCGGCACGGCCGCACGGACCTCGCGGTCGGCCCAGCCGTCGGGCAGGGGGTTGCCCGGCAGTTGCGCGGTGCCCACGATCGCGAGCAGGGCGAGGCACAGCGTGCTGCACAGGCCGAGCACGGCGGCGGCCGCGGACAGCAGCAGGGTCGCCAGGTGCGGGTGCAGCCGGTACTCGGCGAGGCGTGCGACGGGCCAGGCGGTCAGCGGCAGGACCAGCGGCAGGAAGACGAACACGCCCATGGCTCAGCGCTCCCGGCCGTCCGCGCACGCATCGCCGTCGCCGCGCTCCGCGTGCGCGCTCTCGCGCGCCGGTCCGGTCTCCTGCGTCTGCCGGAAGAGCCTGCGCAGCAGTTCCTCGTCCTGCGGCGGGAGGGAGGAGACGAAGCTGGTCAGCACCGCCTGCCGGTCGGTCTCGCCGTCCAGCACCCGGCGCATGCGGTGCGCGGCCAGGCCCGCCTCGTCGGCCGCGGCGGTCCACGCGAAGGAGCGGCCCGCGCGCTGCCGGGTCACCACGCCCTTGGCCTGGAGCCGGGTCAGGATGGTGATGACGGTGGTGTAGGCGAGGGTGCCGCCGAGGTGCTCGCGGACCCAGCGCGCGGGCACCGGTTCCGGCGCGGCCCGCAGGGCGGCGAGGACCTGGACCTCCAGTTCGCCCTGGCCCCGCCGGCGGGCCGGCCCACCCGGACCTCCGCCGCCGCGCCCGTCCTGCTGTCCCACCCGGCCTCCCCTGCACGGCATCGCGCACCGCTCGACATCCGCCCCATCGTAGTGAGACGGCCTGTGCGCCGGTGCCCGCGGCACAGGCCCCACCCGCGCAGCACACAGGAGCGTCGCGTGGCCGGTGGTTTACCCGGCCGAGAATCGGTCAGGCGGGGGTGATGTCCCGTCCTCAGGCCACAGCCGCACCCCAGGCACGTCAGTCCACCGAGACGTCGGATTCCCGGCAGGGCGAACAGCAGCAACGGCCGGCCCGGCGCGACGCGTACTTCGACAACGCGAAGTACCTGGCGATCGTGCTGGTGGCGATGGGACACGCGTGGGAACCGCTGCGGGACGGCAGCCGGACCGTCACCGCGCTCTACACCTTCGTCTACGCCTTCCACATGCCGGCGTTCATCGTGATCTCCGGCTACTTCTCCCGCACCTTCGACGCGCGTCCGGCGAAGATCAAGCGCCTGGTGACGGGCGTCCTGGTGCCGTACGTCGTCTTCGAGACGGCGTACACCCTCTTCACCCGCTGGACCGACGGCGTCCCGGACCGGCCGATCACGCTGCTGGACCCGCTGTATCTGACGTGGTTCCTGATCGCGCTGTTCGTCTGGCGGCTGACGACCCCGATCTGGAGGACCCTGCGGTGGCCGCTGCCGGTGGCGCTCGTGATCGCGATGCTGGCGACCGTCTCGCCGTCCATCGGCAACGACCTCGACCTCCAGCGTGTGCTGCAGTTCCTGCCGTACTTCGTGCTCGGTCTGTGCCTGCGGCCGGAGCACTTCCGGCTGCTGCGCCGTTGGCGGGTGCGCGCGCTGGCCGTGCCGGTGGTCGCCGGTGCGCTCGCCGTGTCGTACTGGGCGGTCCCGCGCATGACCGGCGCCTGGTTCTTCCACCGCGACAGTGCGCAGGAGCTCGGTGCGCCGGCCTGGTACGGACCCGTGGTGACGCTGGCCGCCTTCGGCTGCTCGACGATCCTGGTCGCCTGCTTCCTGTCCTGGGTACCGGGCCGCCGCCTGTTCTTCACCGCGCTGGGCGCGGGCACGCTCTACGGCTATCTGCTGCACGGCTTCCTCGCCCAGGGGTCGAAGTTCTGGGGCTGGTACGACCCCGCGTGGATCCACGGCCCGTTCGGCGAGATCACCGTGACGCTCGTCGCGGCCACGGCGGTGACCGTGCTGTGCACGGCCCCGGTCCGGCGGATCTTCCGCTGTGTCACGGAGCCCCGGATGAACTGGGCGTTCCGGCGTACCGCGCAGGAACCACAGCCGTCCTGAGGGTGCCGGCCGGCCGGATCGCTACCGGATCCGGCGTTCCGCGCCGGCCCGGGCCCGGTCGCGCAGCACGAACTTCTGGATCTTGCCCGTGGACGTCTTGGGCAGCTGCCCGAACACCACGTGCCTGGGCGCCTTGAACCGGGCCAGCCGGGCCCGGACGAACTCGATGATCTCGGCCTCGGTGGCCTCGGCGCCGTCCAGCAGACTCACGTACGCGGCGGGCACCTCCCCCCACCGCTCGTCCGGCACCGCGACGACCGCGACCTCCGAGACGGCCGGATGGTCGGCGATGACCTGCTCGACCTCGACCGACGCGATGTTCTCCCCGCCGGAGATGATCACGTCCTTGCTGCGGTCGCGCAGCTCGACGTACCCGTCCGGATGGACGACACCGAGGTCGCCGGTGCGGAACCAGCCGTCCGGTGCGGCCTGCCTGGTGGCCTCCTCGTCCTTGAAGTAGCCGAGCATGAGGTTGTTGCCGCGCAACGAGATCTCCCCCACCGTGGTCCCGTCCGCGGGGACGTCGCGGCCGTCCGGGCCGATCACGCGCGCCGCGCAGGAGATCATGTTGCCGACGCCCTGGCGCGCCTTGAGACGCGCCCGGACCTGTTCGTCGAGGCCGTCCCACTCCGGGCGCCAGTCGCAGATCATGGCCGGGCCGAAGGTCTCGGTCAGCCCGTACAGATGGGTCACGTCGAAGCCCAGCCGCCCCATCCGCCGCAGGATCGCCGGGGTCGGCGGCGCGCCGCCGGTGGCGACCTTCACCGTCCGCGCGAGCGGGGACGCCTCCGGCGCGTGGGCGAGCATCGACAGCACGGTCGGGGCGCCCTCCAGATGGGTCACCCCCTCCGTGCGCAACAGCCGCCACACCTCGGCGGGTTCGACCTTCGGCAGGCATACGTGCGTGGCCGCCGCCGCGGTCACCGCCCACGGGAAGCACCAGCCGTTGCAGTGGAACATCGGCAGGGTCCACAGGTGCACCGCGGACGGCGACAGCCCGGTGTGGCCCACCATCGCCAGCGCCTGCAGATAGGCGCCGCGATGGTGGTACATCACGCCCTTGGGCCGTCCGGTCGTCCCGGACGTGTAGTTGATCGACAGCAGCGACCGCTCGTCCCGCGGGCGGATCGCGGTGGGGGTCGCGCCGGCCAGCAGGCGCTCGTACGGCTCCCCCGCACGGATCCGGTGCGGGGGCTCGGGCAGTCCGGCGACCGCCGCGTCGGCCACGTCGTCGAGGACGGGGTCGTGCACCAGCACCGACGCCTCGCTGTGGCGCAGGATGGAGGCGATCTCCCGGGCCGACAGCCGGGTGTTGACGGCCACCAGGGGCACTCCCGCCCACGGCACCCCGAAGCTCGCCTCCAGCAGCACATGCGTGTTGGGCGCGAGCACCGCGACGGGCCGGCCCCGCGCCAGGGGCGCCAGCGCGCCGGCCAGCCGGCGGCAGCGGTCGTGGAACTCCGTGTACGACCAGCGCCGGTCGCCGTCCACGACCGCGGTCCGCTCCCCGTGCGCCGCCGCGGCCCGGTCCAGGTACGAGACGGGGGTGAGCGGCTCGAACGACAGGGTGCCGGCAGGCGGCTTCGCCGGTTCGGTCATCGCTTCCGGCCCTCCGATCGCGCCGAGCGGGTCATCACGCACGTCGTCTTCGAAACGCGAAGGACCCCTGACGAACAGGGGTCCTTGCTGGTGTCCGAGGGGGGACTTGAACCCCCACGCCCGATAAAGGGCACTAGCACCTCAAGCTAGCGCGTCTGCCATTCCGCCACCCGGACGAGGTGTCCGCCGCCTTGACGGGGGTGTTCCCCGCGGCGACATGAACAACGATACCAAGGTTTCACAGTGGCCTTCACCTGCATATCCGGGCCGCCGGGACGCGTTCCCGGCCCGCCGGGGCGGGCCGGGAACGCGTCATCGGCAGCGATCGGACCGCTACGGTCACGGCATGAGGTGGTAGTCCGGGAAGTTCCCGGGCAGCCGCTCCCCCGCCGGCCCCTGGGTCACGGCGCGGACGAGGAGTTCGCCGCCGACGAAGGCGCCCCGCCAGGACGCTCCGAAGCCGCCGAACAGCTCGTCCCGGTCGCCGCGGGAGCGGGGCTTGCCGTGTCCGGTCTTGAACGCGCGGATCTGCGGGGCCAGCCGGTCGAAGGTGGCCCGGTCGTCGGTGGACAGCGTGGCCACGAGCGCGCCGTTGGAGGCGTTCATCGCGGCCAGCAGCTCCGCCTCCGTGTCGACCAGGACGATCGTGTCGACCGGGCCGAACGGCTCCGCGTGGTGCAGCGGCGACGACGGCGGCGGCGCCAGGAGCGTGACCGGCTGGACGTAGGCCGAGGTGTCCTGGCCGGGCAGGAAGCGGGCCCCGGCCGCGTCGGCGCGGTGCAGCGGGACCGCGCCGCGCTCGATGGCCTCGGCGACCTGGTCGCGCAGTTCCTTGGCCTTGGCGGCGTTGATGACCGGACCGAAGTCCAGCTGCGGGTAGGGGTCGTCGGGCCGCTCGACGGCGAGCGGGTGGCCGACCTTCAGGGTGCGCACCGCCGGGAGGTAGGCCGCCAGGAAGTCGTCGAAGAGCTGCCGCTGGACGACGAAGCGCGGATACGCCGTGCAGCGCTGCTTGCCGTAGTCGAAGAGCTTGGGGACCACCGCGGCGAGCCCGTCCCAGTCCGAGTGGTTCCAGATGCCCCAGGTGTTGAGTCCCTCCTGTTCGAGCACATGGCGCTTGCCGAGGTCGGCGACGGCCGTGGCCACCGCGGCGCCGGTGTCGCGGCCGCCGACGAAGGAGACGCAGCCGATCTCCGGCGCCCGCACCAGCGCCGGGGACAGCTCGCCGCCGCTGCCGCTGACGAGGGTGGCCGGGATGCCCTCGCGGGCGGCGAGCGCGCAGGCCAGCGTGAGACAGGCGACGCCGCCGTCGGTCGGGGTCTTGGCGATCACCGCGTTCCCGGCCAGGGCCTGGACCAGCATGGCGTGCACGAGCACGCTCATCGGGTAGTTCCAGCTCGCGATGTTGGAGACCGGGCCGTCCAGCGGGGCCCGGCCGTCGAGCATGGGCTCGATGCCGTCGACGTACCAGCGCACCCCGTCGATCGCCCGGTCGACGTCCGCCTGCGCGAGCCGCCAGGGCTTGCCGATCTCCCAGACGAGCAGCAGGGCCAGCAGTTCGCGGTGCTGGGTCAGTGCGTCGAGGGTGGCCGCGACCCGGGCGCGGCGTTCGTCGAGGGGGACGTGCCGCCAGGCGCGGTGCTGGTCGAGCGAGGCGCGGACGGCCCGGTGCGCGGTGTCGCCGTCCAGGCGGGGCGGGCCGGCGACGGGGCTGCCGTCGACCGGGCTGGTGGCGGGCAGCGCCCGGCCGTCCGCCTGCCAGCCGGCGCCCCAGAGGTTGAGGACGCGGTCGTCGCGGAACGCCTCGGGGGCGACGGCGAGGCAGCGCCGCCAGGCATCCCGCCAGGACGTGTCCGCCTTGAGTGTGAGGGAGTTGGTGGTGAGGGTCGATGCCATTCGGTTGCTCCGCTCTCGGTGCACAGTCGGGGGCGGGGATGCATGGCCGTCTCGCGCGCCGGTTCGCACTGCCGGGCGCGGACATGCCCAACTATGGGGCCGTCAGGACTCTTCTTCGAGACGTGCGAGCACAAGTTTCGCCGTCTCCGTCGGGGTGCTTCCCACACCCACCCCGACTGCCTCCAGCGCCTCCTTCTTCGCCTGTGCGGTGCCGGAGGAGCCGGACACGATCGCGCCGGCGTGCCCCATCGTCTTGCCCTCGGGTGCGGTGAAACCGGCGATGTAGCCGACCACGGGCTTGGTGACGCGCTCCTGGATGTACGCCGCCGCCCGCTCCTCGGCGTCGCCGCCGATCTCGCCGATGAGGACGATGAGTTCGGTGTCGGGGTCGTCCTGGAAGGCGGCCAGGCAGTCGATGTGGGTGGTGCCCACGACCGGGTCGCCGCCGATGCCGACGCAGGTGGAGAAGCCGATGTCGCGGAGTTCGTACATGAGTTGATAGGTGAGCGTGCCCGACTTCGACACCAGTCCGATGCGGCCCGGCTTGGTGATGTCGGACGGGATGATGCCCGCGTTGGACTGTCCCGGGGTGATCAGGCCGGGGCAGTTGGGGCCGATGACCCGCGTGCCCTTCTCCTTCGCGTACGTGTGGAAGGCGACGGAGTCGTGGACCGGGATGCCCTCGGTGATGACGACCGCCAGGCCGATGCCCGCGTCCGCGGCCTCGGTCACGGCGGCCTTCGCGAAGGCGGGCGGCACGAAGACGACGGTGACGTCGGCGCCGGTGGCGTGGATGCCCTCGGCGACCGAGCCGAAGACGGGGACGGCCATGGGGGTACCTCCCAGGCCGTTCAGGCACTGGGGGACGTCGAAGTCGACGCTGCGGCCGGCCTTGCGCGGGTTGACGCCGCCGACGACGTTCGTGCCGGCGGCGAGCATCCGCCGGGTGTGCTTCATGCCCTCGCCGCCGGTCATGCCCTGGACGAGAACCTTGCTCTCCTTGGTGAGATAGATGGCCATGTCGTCCCGTCTCCTCAGTTGGCGGTGGCGAGTTGGGCGGCCCGGGCGGCGGCGCCGTCCATCGTGGTGGCCTGCTGCACCAGCGGGTGGGCGCGCTCGTCGAGGATGGCGCGGCCGCGGGCCGCGTTGTTCCCGTCGAGCCGCACGACCAGCGGCCTGGTCAACTGCACGGCGTCCAGAGCCTGCACGATGCCGTCGGCGACCGCGTCGCAGGCGGTGATGCCGCCGAAGACGTTGACGAAGACCGACTTCACGGCCGGGTCGGACAGGATCACGGACAGGCCGTCGGCCATGATCTGGGCGGAGGCTCCGCCGCCGATGTCGAGGAAGTTGGCGGGGCGGGCGCCGCAGCCCGCGACCACGTCGAGGGTCGACATGACCAGGCCGGCGCCGTTGCCGATGATGCCGACCTCGCCGTCCAGCTTCACGTAGTTGAGGCCCTTGGCGGCGGCCGCCGCCTCCAGCCGGTCGTCGTGCTCCACGGTCTCGGCGCCCCAACGCGCCTGCCGGAAGCGGGCGTTGTCGTCGAGGGTGACCTTGCCGTCGAGTGCGAGGATCTGGCCCTGCCCGGTGCGCACCAGCGGGTTGACCTCGACCAGCAGCGCGTCCTCGCGGACCAGGACCTGCCACAGCCGTACGAGCACGTCGACGGTCTGCGGCGGCAGGCCCGCCGCCCGCGCGATCTCGCCCGCCTTGGCCGAGGTCACGCCCTCGGCCGGGTCGATCGGGACGCGGGCCACGGCCTCGGGCCGGGTGGCGGCCACCTCCTCGATCTCCATGCCGCCCTCGGCGGAGGCGATCGCGAGGAACGTGCCCGCCGCGCGGTCGAGCACGTAGGAGACGTAGTACTCGGCCTGGATGTCGACGGGCTGGGCCAGCATCACCTTCGCGACCCTGTGGCCCTTGATGTCCATCCCCAGGATCTGCCGTGCGGTGAGTTCCGCGGCGGCCGGGTCGGCAGCCGGTTTCACCCCGCCCGCCTTGCCTCGCCCGCCTGTCTTGACCTGGGCCTTCACCACCACTCGCCCGCCCAGCCTGCGGGCGATCTCGCGTGCCTGCTTGGGCGAGTCGGTGACCTCCGCCCTCGGCACGACGATGCCGTGCTCCTCGAAGAGTTCTCTTGCCTGGTGTTCGTACAGGTCCATTTCGGCTCCTGTCTTAAAAGTGCCGCACGCCCCCTGGACACCACCCACCGGATGCGGGATAACAAGGTTCATACAGTATTCGTCGACTGTATGCAATGTACCGCGAGAGCAGTTCCACCCCCCTACGAAGGGACAGGACTTCGCCATGCCCGACGACACCCAGGACGTGATTTCCGGCGGTCATCTGGTGGCCAAGGCCCTCAAGGCCGAGGGAGTCGATCGCATCTACACGTTGTGCGGCGGCCACATCATCGACATCTACGACGGTTGCGTCGACGAGGGCATCGAGGTCGTCGACGTCCGCCACGAGCAGGTCGCCGCGCACGCCGCCGACGGTTACGCCCGGATCACCGGCAAGCCCGGCTGCGCGGTGGTCACCGCGGGCCCGGGGACGACGGACGCCGTCACCGGTGTCGCCAACGCCTTCCGCGCGGAGTCACCGATGCTGCTGATCGGCGGCCAAGGGGCCCTGACCCAGCACAAGATGGGATCGCTGCAGGACCTGCCGCACGTCGACATGATGACGCCGATCACCAAGTTCGCGGCGACCGTGCCGGACACGGCGCGCGCCGCGGACATGGTGTCGATGGCGTTCCGCGAGTGCTACAACGGCGCGCCCGGGCCCTCCTTCCTGGAGATCCCGCGCGACGTGCTGGACGCCAAGGTGCCGGTGGACAAGGCACGCGTGCCGAAGGCCGGCGCCTACCGCGCCTCCACCCGCTCGGCCGGCGACCCCGAGGCGCTGGAGAAGCTGGCCGACCTGCTCGTGCACGCCGAGAAGCCGGCCATCCTGCTGGGCAGCCAGGTCTGGACGACCCGCGGCACCGAGGCGGCCATCGACCTCGTCCGCACCCTCAACATCCCCGCGTACATGAACGGCGCCGGCCGCGGCACCCTGCCACCGGGCGACCCGCACCACTTCCAGCTGTCCCGCCGCTACGCCTTCTCGAACGCCGACGTCATCGTCATCGTCGGCACGCCGTTCGACTTCCGCATGGGCTACGGCAAGCGGCTCTCGCCGGACGCGACCGTCGTGCAGATCGACCTCGACTACCGCACCGTCGGCAAGAACCGCGACATCGACCTCGGCATCGTCGGCGACGCCGGGCTCGTCCTGAAGTCGGTCACCGAGGCCGCCTCCGGACGCGTCAACGGCGGGGCCGCCAAGCGCAAGGAGTGGCTCGACGAGCTGCGCGCCGCCGAGCAGGCCGCCATCGAGAAGCGGCTGCCCAGCCTGCGGTCCGACGCCTCACCGATCCACCCCTACCGCCTGGTCAGCGAGATCAACGACTTCCTGACCGAGGACTCGATCTACATCGGCGACGGCGGCGACATCGTCACCTTCTCCGGCCAGGTGGTGCAGCCCAAGTCCCCCGGGCACTGGATGGATCCGGGCCCGCTCGGCACCCTCGGCGTCGGGGTCCCCTTCGTGCTCGCGGCCAAGCAGGCGCGGCCCGACAAGGAGGTGGTGGCCCTCTTCGGCGACGGCGCCTTCTCCCTCACCGGCTGGGACTTCGAGACCCTCGTCCGCTACGACCTCCCGTTCGTCGGCATCGTCGGCAACAACTCCTCCATGAACCAGATCCGTTACGGCCAGAAGGCCAAGTACGGCGAGGAGCGCGAACGGGTCGGCAACACGCTCGGCGACGTCCACTACGACAAGTTCGCGCAGATGCTGGGCGGTTACGGCGAGGAGGTCCGCGACCCCGCCGACATCGGACCCGCCCTGCGGCGCGCCCGCGAGTCGGGCAAGCCGTCGCTGATCAACGTCTGGGTCGACCCGGACGCGTACGCCCCCGGAACCATGAACCAGACCATGTACAAGTGAGGTGACCTGGTGACCACGGAGATCATTTCGACCTCGCAGCCGACCAAGGCTCTCGCCGGCATCCGCGTCCTCGACATGACCCACGTCCAGTCCGGGCCCTCGGCGACCCAGTTGCTGGCCTGGCTCGGCGCGGACGTGATCAAGCTGGAGGCGCCGACCGGAGACATCACGCGCAAGCAGCTGCGCGATCTGCCGGACGTCGACTCCCTCTACTTCACGATGCTCAACTGCAACAAGCGGAGCATCACCCTCAACACCAAGACCGAGCGCGGCAAGGACATCCTGACCGAGCTGATCCGGCGCTCCGACGTCATGGTCGAGAACTTCGGACCGGGCGCGATCGACCGCATGGGCTTCACCTGGGACCGCATCCAGGAGATCAACCCCCGGATCGTCTACGCCTCCATCAAGGGGTTCGGCGAGGGCCCGTACACCAACTTCAAGGCGTACGAGGTCGTCGCGCAGGCCATGGGCGGGTCGATGGCGACCACCGGTTTCGAGGACGGGCCGCCGATGGCGACGGGGGCCCAGATCGGTGACTCGGGCACGGGAGTCCACGTCGTGGCGGGCATCCTCGCGGCGCTGTTCCAGCGCGAGAGCACCGGGCGGGGCCAGCGGGTGAACGTCGCCATGCAGCACGCCGTGCTCAACCTCTGCCGGGTGAAGCTGCGCGACCAGCAGCGTCTGGCCCACGGCCCGCTCGCCGAGTATCCCAACGAGGACTTCGGCACCGAGGTTCCCCGGTCGGGAAACGCCTCCGGCGGCGGCCAGCCGGGCTGGGCGGTGCAGTGCGCGCCGGGCGGCCCGAACGACTACGTGTACGTCATCGTCCAGCCCGTCGGCTGGAAGCCGCTCAGCGAGCTGATCGGCCGGCCGGAACTGGCGGAGGACCCCGAGTGGTCGACGCCCGAGGCACGCCTGCCCAAGCTCAACAAGATGTTCCAGCTGATCGAGGAGTGGTCCTCGACGCTGCCCAAGTGGGAGGTGCTGGAGCGGCTGAACGCGCACAACATCCCGTGCGGGCCGATCCTGTCCACCAGGGAGATCATCGAGGACCGGTCGCTGGTCGCCAACGAGATGGTCGTCACCGTGCCGCACCCCGAGCGCGGCGAGTTCACCACGGTCGGCAGCCCGCTGAAGCTCTCCGACTCCCCCGTCGAGGTGACCAGTTCACCGCTGCTCGGTGAGCACAACGAAGAGGTGTACGTCGGCGAGCTCGGCCTCGGCGACGAGGAGCTGCGCCTGCTCAAGTCGAACGGAGTGATCTGACGTGATGGCGGAAGACCGGGAGCTGCGGGTGCGGTCGCTCCTCGACACCGTGCGGGCCGAGGGGCGGACCGCGCTGACCGCGCCCGAGGGCAAGGTGATCGCCGACGCGTACGGGATCGCCGTCCCGGGAGAGGAGCTGGCGAGGGACGTCGACGAGGCGGTGGCGTACGCGGCGCGCTTCGGCGGGCCGGTCGTGATGAAGATCGTCTCGCCCGACATCCTGCACAAGACCGACGCCGGCGGTGTCGTCGTCGGCGTCGAGGGCGCCGCGGACGTACGGGCCGCGTTCTGCAGGATCATCGAGAACGCGCGCGCGTACGACGCGGCAGCGCGTATCGAGGGTGTGCAGGTACAGGAGCTGCTGCCCGCGGGGCAGGAGGTCATCGTCGGCGCGGTGACCGACCCGACGTTCGGGAAGGTCGTCGCCTTCGGGCTCGGCGGGGTGCTCGTCGAGGTCCTCAAGGACGTCACGTTCCGGCTGGCGCCGGTGAGCGCCGACGAGGCGATGTCCATGCTGGACTCGATCCGGTCGGCGGAGATCCTTCGCGGGGTGCGCGGCGCCCCGGGCGTGGACCGGTGGGCGGTCGCCGAGCAGATCCGCCGGGTGTCGCAACTGGTGGCGGACTTCCCGGAGATCGCCGAGGTCGACCTCAACCCGGTGATCGCGACCCCGCAGGGCGCGGTCGCGGCCGACATCCGCGTGATCCTCGCCGAGAAGCAGCCGCCCCCGCGCAGGAAGTACACGCGCGAGGAGATCCTCACCTCGATGCGGCGCCTGATGCAGCCCGCCTCGGTCGCCGTGATCGGCGCCTCCAACGAGCAGGGCAAGATCGGCAACTCGGTGATGCGCAACCTCATCGACGGCGGCTTCTCCGGGGAGATCCATCCGGTGAACCCCAAGGCCGATGACATTCTGGGCCGCAAGGCGTACAAGAGTGTCACGGACGTTCCCGGTGAGGTGGATGTGGCGGTCTTCGCTATCCCCGCCAAGTTCGTGGCCTCGGCCCTGGAGGAGGTCGGACGCAAGAACATCCCCAACGCCGTGCTGATCCCCTCCGGTTTCGCGGAGACCGGCGAGCACGAACTCCAGGCGGAGATCGTCGCGATCGCCGAGCGGTACGGCGTCCGCCTCCTCGGACCGAACATCTACGGCTACTACTCCACGTGGCAGGACCTGTGCGCCACGTTCTGCACGCCGTACGACGTCAAGGGCGGGGTGGCGCTGACCTCGCAGTCCGGCGGCATCGGCATGGCCATCCTGGGCTTCGCCCGCACCACCAAGACGGGTGTGTCGGCCATCGTGGGCCTGGGCAACAAGTCGGACCTGGACGAGGACGACCTGCTGACCTGGTTCGGCGAGGACCCCCACACCGAGTGCATCGCGATGCACCTGGAGGACCTCAAGGACGGGCGCGCCTTCGTGGAGGCCGCGCGTGCGACCGTGCCGAAGAAGCCGGTCGTGGTGCTGAAGGCGGGCCGTACGGCCGCCGGCGCGAAGGCGGCCGGCTCGCACACCGGGGCGCTGGCGGGCGACGACGCCGTGTACGACGACATCCTGAAGCAGGCCGGCGTCATCAGGGCGCCCGGACTCAACGAGATGCTCGAGTACGCGCGCGCGTTGCCGGTGCTCCCCACTCCCCGGGGCGACAACGTCGTGATCATCACCGGGGCGGGCGGCAGCGGTGTGCTGCTGTCGGACGCGGTGACCGACAACGGTCTGTCCCTGATGGAGATACCGGAGGACCTGGACGCCTCCTTCCGGACGTTCATCCCGCCCTTCGGGGCCGCGGGCAACCCGGTCGACATCACCGGGGGCGAGCCGCCGTCGACGTACGAGGCGACGATCCGGCTGGGCCTGCAGGACCCGCGCATCCACGCGCTCGTCCTCGGCTACTGGCACACCATCGTGACTCCCCCGATGGTCTTCGCGGAGCTCACCGCGCGCGTGGTGGCCGAGTTCCGCGAGCGCGGCATCGAGAAGCCCGTGGTGGCCTCGCTCGCCGGCGACGTCGAGGTCGAGGAGGCCTGCCAGTACCTCTACGAGCGCGGGGTCGTGGCGTACCCGTACACGACCGAGAAGCCGGTGGCCGCGCTCGGCGCCAAGTACCGCTGGGCCAGGGCCGCGGGACTGTTGGGGGGCGGTTCATGAGGTGAGCGACAGCGGGGCCGGCCGGCAGTGCGGCCGGTCGGCCCCCGGGACCCGTGCGCACGCGAAATGCATTGGACAGGGGGCGCTGGCCAGAGCTTTCGACGCAAGGGGCACTGAGTACATGACAACCACCCACCATCCGTCCGTCCCCTGTAGGGAGGTGACGGACCGCAAGGGCCGCGTGTACCGGGTCGGCGAATCGGATGTCGATCTGATGGGCCGCACACGCGCATCGATGGTCGTCCTGTCCTGGGCAGGCATGACGGGCATCACCTCCGCCGAGCTCGCATTCGCCTCCGCGGGGGGCACGCTCCACCAGGCGCACGCGTGGAGCGGCGGGACCATCGTCCGGCTGCTGGGCGTCTGGGTCTTCTTCCAGGCGGCCACGGCCTACCCCGCCGGAGTTCTGCGGGAGAACGGCAGGCTCCCCGCCCGTACGGCGATGTCCTTCGGCGCCGTGGGCGCACTGCTGGCATGTCTGTGGCCGGCGTTCGTGCCGGACGCGGCGGTCGCCCAGGCCGGGTCCGGCGTCCTGGGCGGCATCGGCGCCGGGCTGGTGCAGGCGACCTGCCTGAACACCGTCGGCAAGTGGTATCCGGAGCGCAAGGGCTTCAGGACGGGCCTCGTGGGCAGCGGTCTCGCCTTCGGATCCGTGCCCTTCGCCGTGCTGGTCGCCTCGGGGCTCGACCTGGGCGGCCACCGGGCCCCGCTCACCGCCGCCGGCATCGGGCTGTGCCTGGTGGTGGCCGTGGCCGGGCGGTTCCTCGTGGACCCGCCGAGGAACTGGTGGCCGGCCGACGTCGACCCGCTGCGGTTGACCGGCACCCCGAAGACCCGCCGGGCACTGCGGAAGAACCCGCCGGCGGTCAGGCAGTACACCGTGAAGGAAGCCGTCCGCACCCCCGTGCTGTGGATGATGTGGCTGTGCCTGCTGTGCACGGCCGGCGTCGCCGTCCACGGCCTCGCGGTCCTGGTGCCGTTCGGCGACAGGTCCGGCTTCACGGACGGGTCCATGGCCGGCGCGCTGGCCCTGACGGTCGTCGCGTACGGCACCGGAGGCGTGGCCGCCGGCCGGATCTCCGACCGCTGGGGACGCCGCAACACGCTCATCGCCGTGTGCATCGTCCTCGGCACGGCGCAGTTCGGCGTGCTGGTCTCCGGGCAGGCCGGCAGCATGCCGCTCCTCCTGCTCTGCTCCGTGGTCTCCGGTCTCGGCGGCGGGGCGGTCCTCCCGCTGTTCGCGGCGATGACGGCGGACCACTTCGGTGAGAACCACAACGCCGCCATCCATGGCCTGCTGCACGGCACGGCGCTGATCGCCGGGCTCGTCGCCTCGGGCGTGATCGCGCTCGTCGCCGGCGCGTGGGACCACCACGGCGCGTTCGTCCTGGCCGGCTCCCTCGGTCTGGCCTCCGCAGTACCGGCCCTCTTCCTGAAATCCCCGGGCAGGCCCAACGCCCGGCGCATCGTCCCCAACCCGCACCCGCTCGGCGAGGAGATGTCCCTGACATGACCGCGGACCCGATAGCAACAGGCAGCTCGCCGGCAGAGCCCGGCGCCGCAAACCGTCCCTACCGAGAAGTCAAAGACTCCCACGGCCGTGTCTACCGCGTCGGCGAGACCGACAGGGACATCCTCGGCCACTCGCGCAAGCTGATGGTGTATCTCCCGTGGATCGCCATGATGGCCATCAGCGTCTCCGAGTACGCGTACGGCTCCGCGGAGGACACCCTGTCCACGGCGCACGGCTGGACGCAGAGCAACACCTTCTGGATCCTGAGCGTCTGGGTGTTCTTCCAGGCGGGCATCGCCTTCCCGGCCGGATGGCTGCGCGAGCGCGGCATCCTCACCGCACGCCGGGCGATGTTCACCGGCTCGGCGATGTGCCTGGTCGGCTTCCTGGCCCTGTCCCACTTCCACAACGTGATGCTGGCCATCCTCGGCTTCGGTGTGGTCGGCGGTCTGGGCTCCGGCCTGATCTACGCCACCTCCATCAACATGGTCGGCAAGTGGTTCCCGGAGCGGCGCGGCGCGAAGACCGGCTTCGTCAACGGCGGCTTCGCCTACGGCGCGCTGCCGTTCATCTTCATCTTCAACTACGCCTTCGACACCGGGAACTACAACGAGGTGCTCGACCTGATCGGCGTCTACGTGCTGATCGTGGTGGCCGTCTGCGCGTTCTTCTTCAAGGACCCGCCGAGGAACTGGTGGCCCGCCGACATCGACCCGCTGTCCTACTCCGGCAACGTCAAGAGCGCGCACAGCCTGGCCAAGAACCCGCCGGCGGTACGGCAGTTCACGCCGAAGGAGGCCATCAGGACCGGCATGCTCCCGCTGATGTGGATCACCATGGTCGCCACCGCCGGCGTGTCGATCTTCGGGATCTCCTTCCAGGTCGACTTCGCCAAGGAGGCCGGCTTCGGGCCGCTGGTCGCCGCGTCCTCGATGGGTGTCATGGCCGTCATCAACGGCGTGGGGCGTGCCATCATCGGCTGGCTGTCGGACCTGTGGGGGCGCAAGACGTCGCTGGTGTTCGTCATCGTGGTCCTCGGCCTCGCCCAGTTCGGCGTCATCTGGGCCGGTGACATCAAGAACGAGTGGCTGTTCCTGTTCTTCGCCTTCCTCTCCGGATTCGGCGGCGGCGCCTTCTACCCGATGTTCGCCGCCCTCACCCCGGACTACTTCGGCGAGAACTACAACGCCACCAACTACGGCCTGGTCTACAGCGGAAAGCTGGTCAGCGGCCTGTTCGGCGGCGGCCTGGGCTCCATGGTGGTCGCGGCCTGGGGCTACAACGGGGCGTACGCCCTGGCGGGCGGCGTCTCGATGGTCGCGGCGGCGATCGCGCTGATGCTGCGTCAGCCCGGCCGCAACAGCAGGGACGCGCTGACGGCGCAGCCGCAGCCCGCGAGCTGACGGCCACGCGCGTGTGAGGAGGCCCTCCCCGGATCCGGGGAGGGCCTCCTCACACGCGCGTGGCCGCACCCGAACAGCACCCCTAGCCGTTGCCGCCGAACGCCGCGTCGAAGGAGGCCGAGGGCGGCTCGAAGTCGTAGGCCTTCAGGCGGGTCAGCGCCTCGGGTGCGCCCTGGAGCCGGTCCATGCCGGCGTCCTCCCACTCGACCGAGACCGGGCCCCGGTAGCCGATGGACCGCAGCATCCGGAAGACGTCCTCCCAGGGGACGTCGCCGTGCCCGGCCGAGACGAAGTCCCAGCCGCGGCGCGGGTCGCCCCAGGGCAGGTGGGAGCCGAGGCGTCCGTTGCGGCCGTCGAGACGCCTGCGGGCCTCCTTGCAGTCCACGTGGTAGATGCGCTCGCGGAAGTCCCACAGGAAGCCGACCGGGTCGAGGTCCTGCCAGACGAAGTGCGAGGGGTCGAAGTTCAGGCCGAAGGCGGCCCGGCCGTCGACTGCTTCCAGGGCGCGTCGGGTCGTCCAGTAATCGTAGGCGATCTCGCCCGGGTGGACCTCGTGCGCGAACCGCACGCCCTCCTGGTCGAAGACGTCCAGGATCGGGTTCCACCGTTCGGCGAAGTCCTCGTAGCCGCGCTCGATCATCGACTCCGGCACGGGCGGGAACATCGCGACCAGGTGCCAGATGGCGGAGCCGGTGAAGCCGACGACGGTGTCGACGCCGAAGGCCGCCGCGGCCCGCGCGGTGTCCTTCACGCGCTGCGCGGCACGCCGGCGCACACCCTCCGGGTCCCCGTCCCCCCACACCTCGCGCGGCACGATCGCCCGGTGGCGTTCGTCGATGACGGCGTCGCACACGGCCTGGCCGGTCAGGTGGTTGGAGACGGCCCAGCACGTCAGGCCGTACGCGTCGAGCAGTTGCTTCCTGGAGTCGAGGTAGGAAGGGTCGGCGAGCGCCCTGTCGACCTCGAAGTGGTCGCCCCAGCAGGCGAGTTCGAGGCCGTCGTAGCCGAAGTCGCGGGCGAGGCGGCAGACCTCTTCGAGCGGCAGGTCGGCCCACTGTCCGGTGAAGAGCGTGAACGGGCGCGGCATGGTGCTGAACCTCCTCAGACGGCGACGGTCGTGTAGACGGAGTTCTTCTCCGCGCTCTCCTGCACCGCCGCCAGCACACGCTGGACCTGCAGCCCGTCGGCGAAGGAGGGGTCGGGTCCGCGGCCCTCGGCGATCGCGTGGACGAGGTCGCGGGCCTGATGGACGAAGGTGTGCTCGTAGCCGAGGCCGTGCCCCGGCGGCCACCAGGCGTGCAGATAGGGGTGGTCGGGTTCGGTGACGAGGATGCGGCGGAAGCCGGCGTACGTCCCGGGCTCCGTGCCGTCGTGGTACGACAGCTCGTTGAGCCGCTCCAGATCGAAGGCCAACGAGCCGTGTGTGCCGTTGAGTTCGATGCGCAGGGCGTTCTTGCGGCCGGTCGCGCAGCGGGTGGCCTCGAAGGAGGCGAGGGCGCCGGAGGCGAAGCGGCCGGTGAACAGGGCGGCGTCGTCGACGGTGACCTGCCCGGCGCCGTCGGACCGCACCGCGGACAGGCCGCTGGAGGCGCCGGCGGGCAGCGGCCGTTCCCGTACGAAGGTCTCGGTCATCGCGGACACTCCCGCCAGCCGTTCGCCGGCCAGGTACTGCGCGAGGTCGACGATGTGCGCGCCGAGGTCGCCGAGCGCCCCGGAGCCGGCCCGCTCCCTGCGCAGCCGCCAGGTGAGCGGGAACTCCGGGTCCACCAGCCAGTCCTGGAGGTAGGTCACCCGCAGGTGCCGCAGGGTGCCGATCCTGCCCTCGGCGACCATGTTCCTGGCGAGCGCGGTCGCCGGGACGCGGCGGTAGTTGAAGCCGACCATCGCCAACTGCCCGCGCCGGTCGGCCGCCTGGGCCGCCGCCGTCATCGCCTCGGCCTCCCCCACGGTGTTCGCCAGGGGCTTCTCGCACAGCACGTGCCTGCCCGCGGCGAGCGCGGCGAGCGCGATCTCGGCATGGCTGTCACCGGGGGTGCAGATGTCGACGAGGTCGACGTCGTCCCGCTCGACCAGGTCCCGCCAGTCGGTCACGGCCGCCGCCCAGCCGTGCCGGTCGGCGGCCCGGCGCACGGCGTCCGCGTCCCGCCCGCAGATCACGGACAGGACCGGGCTCAGCGGCAGGTCGAAGGCGCGGCCCACGGTGCGCCAGCCCTGGGAGTGGGCGGCGCCCATGAAGGCGTAGCCGACCATGCCGACGCGCAACGGCGGCTTCGCGGCCTCCGGTCCGTCCGGCTGCTGGGGCTGTCCCATACGGATGTCCTCCTCGTCCTGGTGGTGATGGCGCCGTGAGGGGTGCGGGGCGGGTCCGGTCAGCGGAAGCCCGTGGGCATGTACCGGTCGACGTTGTCCTTGTCGACGACGGCCGAGTAGAGCGTCAGCGAGGCCGGGATCTCGAACTCCGCCAGGCCGCCGACGCCCTTGGACCGGCCCAGCGCCCGGGCGAGGTCGATCGCGGACGCGGCCATCGTCGGCGGGTAGAGCACCGTCGCCTTCAGCACCCCGTCGTCCTGCTTGATGGCCTGGAAGGCGGAGAGCGCCCCCGCCCCGCCGACCATCAGGAAGTCGTCGCGGCCCGCCTGCTCGATGGCGCGCAGGGCGCCCACGCCCTGGTCGTCGTCGTGGTTCCACAGGGCGTCGAACCTCGGCTGCGCCTGCAGGAGCTGGGCCATCTTGGCCTGCCCGGACTCCACCGTGAACTCGGCGGCCTGGCGGGCCACCTTCTTGATGCCGGGGTAGTTCCTCAGGGCGTCGTCGAAGCCCTGGGTGCGCTGCCTGGTCAGTTCCAGGTTGTCCAGGCCGGCCAGTTCGACGACCTTGGCGCCCTTCGTGTCCTTGAGCTGCTCGCCGATGTACGTGCCGGCGTTGAGCCCCATGCCGTAGTTGTCGCCGCCGATCCAGCAGCGGTACGCCTGGGGGGAGTTGAAGATCCGGTCGAGGTTGACGACCGGGATGCCGGCCCGCATCGCCTTCAGCCCGACCTGGGTGAGGGCCTTGCCGTCGGCGGGCAGGACGACCAGGACGTCGACCTTCTTGTTGATGAGGGTCTCGATCTGGCCGATCTGGGCGGCCGTGTCGTTGGAACCCTCGGTGATCTCCAGCGTGACGTCGGAGTACTTCTCGGCGCGGTTCTTGGCGTTGTCGTTGATCGCGTTGAGCCAGCCGTGGTCGGCCTGGGGTCCGGCGAAGCCGATGGTGACGTGCTTGCCGGGCTTGTCGTCGGCGGAGGGCTGGTCGTTCGCGGCCGGCTTCTCGTC
This sequence comes from Streptomyces sp. NPDC101225, assembly GCF_044767585.1. Taxonomy (NCBI): domain Bacteria; kingdom Bacillati; phylum Actinomycetota; class Actinomycetes; order Kitasatosporales; family Streptomycetaceae; genus Streptomyces; species Streptomyces sp. NPDC101225. The sequence continues at coordinate 181,802 of NZ_JBIWOE010000008.1, read as the reverse complement.
CCTCGGCTCGTTGCTGGTGCAACCCGCGAGGAAGGCGGTGGCGGAGACGGCCGCGGTCCCGAAGAGCAGGCCTCTGCGACTGGTGGTGGGTGACATGGCACGGGTGGGTTGCGACATGGGTAGTGACCCTTTCCTCAGGTCGTGCCGGCGGTACGGCGCTGGACCAGTACGGCGGCCACGATGATCGCGCCCTTGGCGATCTGCTGGACGTCGCTCTGCAGGTTGTTCAAGGCGAAGATGTCGGTGATCGTCGTGAAGATCAGGACACCGAGCACGGAGCCGGTGATGGTGCCGCGACCCCCGTTGAGCAGCGTGCCGCCGATGATCGCGGCCGCGATGGCGTCCAGTTCGTAGAGGTTGCCGTTGGTGTTCTGGCCGGAGCCGGACAGGATGATCAGCAGGAAGGCGGCGATGCCGCAGCACAGCCCCGACAGCAGGTAGAGGTACAGCCGCTGGCGCCGTACGTCGATGCCGGCGAGCCGGGCCGCCTCCGCGTTGCCGCCGACGGCCACGGTGCGCCGCCCGAAGGTGGTGTGGTTGAGGATGAGCCGGCCGATGACCGTCACGATCGCGAAGACGATCACCAGCGGGGGTACGCCGAGCACATACGCGTCGCGCTCGCCGAGGTCGAGGACGCTCCCTATGGTGACGATCTGCGTCCTGCCGTCGGTGATCTGGAGCGCCAGGCCGCGCGCCGAGGCCAGCATGGCGAGGGTGGCGATGAACGGGACCATGCCGCCGTAGGCGATGAGCAGCCCGTTGACCAGGCCGCAGCCGAGGCCGACGATCACCGCGGTGAAGAGGATGCCCGCGAGGCCGTACTCCTGGGTGGCCACCGTCGTCGCCCACACGGAGGCGAGGGCGACGATCGCGCCGACCGACAGGTCGATGCCGCCGGAGGCGATGACGAAGGTCATGCCGACGGTGACGACGCCGATGACCGAGGCCTGGGTGAGGACGAGCTGGAGGTTGCGGGTGTCCAGGAACTCGTCCGGTGTGGTGATCCCGCCGATCAGGACCAGCGCGGCGAGGACGCCGAGGAGCGAGAGGGTACGGACATCGGCGCGGGCGGACAGGCGGCGCCAGTGCGGTGGTCGGCCCACCGCCGGCACCTTGTCGGTGGTGTCCCGTGGCGGGGAGGCATGCTGCGTCATGAGGCCGGGCCTCCTTCCATGACCAGGTCGAGTACGCGGTGTTCGTCCAGTTCGCGGGCGGGCGCGGTGTGCACGACACGGCCCTCGCGGAGCACCAGCACGCGGTCGGCGAGGCCGAGCACCTCGGGGACCTCGCTGGAGACCAGCAGCACGGCGAGTCCCTCGTCGGCGAGACGGCGGATCACGGCGTACAGCTCGGCGCGGGCGCCCACGTCCACGCCCCGGGTCGGCTCGTCCAGCAGCAGCACCCGGCAGCCGCGCAGCAGCCAGCGCGCCAGCACGGCCTTCTGCTGGTTGCCGCCGGACAGGGTGCGCACCGGCACGGAGGGATTGTCGGGCCGCAGCGACAGCGCGCGGGTGGCCGCCCGCGCCGCCCGTGTCTCGGACCGCCGGTCGATCCAACCCCCGTGTGAGAAGCGGGACATGGAGGAGACCGAGACGTTGCGGGTGACGGACTCCAGCATGAGCAGGGCCTGTGCCTTGCGCTCCTCGGGGGCGAGTCCGACCCCGGCGCGGACGGCCGCGCGCACACTGCCGGTCCGCAACACCCGCCCGTCGACCTGGACTTGACCGCCGGACGCCTTACGGGCTCCGTAGACCGTCTCCAGGATCTCGGAGCGCCCGGAGCCGACCAGCCCTGCCAGCCCGACGATCTCGCCGGGGTGGACGTCCAGGTCCAGCGGCTCGAACTCGCCGTGCCGGGTGAGGCCGCGCACCTCCAGCACCGGCGTGCCCGCCGGGGCCGAGGCGGGCCGCTCCGGGAAGACGTACTCCACGTTGCGGCCCGTCATCAGTGCGACCACCTCGCGGGTCGGCGTGGACTTCGCGGGCAGTCCGCCGGCGACGGCCCGGCCGTCCTTCAGCACGGTCACACGGTCGCCGATCCGCCTGATCTCCTCCAGCCGGTGGGAGATGTGGACGACGGCGACGCCCTCGGCGGTCAGGTCGCCGACGATGCGGAAGAGGTTGTCGACCTCGTCCGGGTCGAGCGCGGCGGACGGCTCGTCCATCACGATGAGCCGTACGTCGTGGGAGAGCGCCCGCGCCATGGACACGATCTGCCGCTGCGCCGCCGACAACTCCCCCACCGGCCGGGCGGGTTCGATCTCCGGATGCCCGAGCCGCCCGAGCAGGGCGGCGGTCGCGGCCTTGGCCGCCTTCGACCGTACGACGAAGCCGGCGACGGTCGGCTCGTGCCCGAGGTGGACGTTCTCGGCCACCGACAGATGCTCCACCAGGTCGAGTTCCTGGTAGATGGTGGCGATACCGAGGCGCATGGCGGCGATCGGCGAGCGGAGGGTGACCTCCTCGCCCCGCCAGCGGATGGCGCCGGTGTCGGGCTGGTGGGCGCCGGCCAGCACCTTGATCAGGGTGGACTTGCCGGCGCCGTTCTGGCCGAGCAGGCAGTGCACTTCACCGGCCTGGACCTCGAGGTCGACGCCGTCGAGGGCCCGGACTCCGGGAAAGGACTTGGTGATGCCGGACATGCTGAGCAGCGGTGGTTCTGGAGCCATACGGATCCCCTTGGCGGGCGTGCGGGCCGGTTTCAGGGTGCTTTCGGACAGCCGAGTTCAGGGCAGGGCGAAGCGGGGCGCTGTGCTGGGTGCCGGGTGCCGGGTACGTAGTGCGAGCCGAGTGCCGGGTACGACGGGCGAGCCGGCGCCGGGTACGACGTGCGAGCCGGGGACCGGGTACGAACCGAGTGCTTACGCGGGTGAGAACAGGTGGTCGCTGATGAGCCGGGCCGCGCCGATGACTCCGGCGGTCGCTCCGAGCTCCCCCAGCACGATGGGCAGGTTGCCCGTCGCCAGGGGCAGCGACTGGCGGTAGACCTGGGTGCGGATCGCGGCGAGCAGGGTGTGGCCGAGGCCGGTCACCCCGCCGCCGATCACCACCAGGCCCGGGTTGAAGAAGGAGACCAGTCCGGCGATGACCTGGCCGGTGCGGTCTCCGCCCGCGCGGATCAGGCCGAGGGCGGTGGCGTCGCCCGCGGCCGCCGCGGCGGCGACGTCGACGGCGCTCAGGGTGCCGTTCGCCTCCAGCCGGCTCGCGAGTTCGTCCGACCGCCCCTGCTCGGCCGCCTCCACGGCGTCCCGGGCGAGGGCCGCCCCGCCGAAGTGTGCCTCCAGACAGCCCCGGTTGCCGCAGGCGCACGGGCGTCCGCCGGGCACGGCCTGGATGTGCCCGATGTCGCCGGCGCTGCCCGTCGCCCCGCGGTGGACCTCACCGCCGGCGACGATGCCGCAGCCGATGCCGGTACCGATCTTGACGCAGAGGAAGTCGCCCACGGAGCGCGCGACGCCCGCGTGCATCTCCCCCATCGCCATCAGGTTCACGTCGTTGTCGACCATGACCGGGCAGCCGAGGTCCTGGCTGAGCGCCTCCCGCACGGGGAAGCCGTCCCAGCCCGGCATGATCGGCGGAGCCACGGGGACGCCCTCGGGGAAGCGGACCGGGCCCGGGACGCCGATGCCGGCGCCGTCGAAGCCCTCCGCCAGCCCGGATGCCCTCAACTTGGCGGCCATGGACAGCACTTGCTCGAACACCGCGACCGGCCCCTCGCGTACGTCCATGGGCTGGTTGAGGTGTCCGAGGATCTCCAGCTCGGCGTTGGTGACCGCGACGTCGACGGAGGTCGCGCCGATGTCCACACCGAGGAAGCGCAGCTCGGGATTGAGCCGGATGTTGTGGGAGCGGCGGCCGCCGCGCGAGGCGGCGAGTCCGTCGGCCACGGCCAGGCCCGTCTCCAGCAGCCGGTCCACCTCCACGGCCAGCTTGGACCGTGACAGGTCGACCAGATCGCCCAGCTGCGCACGGGAGTTGGGGCCCTCGTCCCGCAACAGCTTGAGCAGCTTGGCCTGGTGAGCATTGGCGGGTCGTGCCGTCATACGTCTCACGAGCCCCTCCCCGCCTCAGTGGCCACGCCTGCGTTCGGGCTTTCGAGGGGAACGTAGCAGCGGCCGCCGAACCTGGGAAGAAGTCGTGCGGGAATTGCCACGACTTTCTCCACGGACAGGACAAAGACGGGGACGCATGCCTCCAGCGGCCCAACGGCCGCCGCTTCGCTACGACTTCACGCGCTCGTGGTACGAACGCCGGGTGTGCTCCGTGTGCTCGCGCATCAGCTGGGTGGCCCGCTGCTCGTCCCGCTCCACGATCGCGGCGATCAGCGCGCGGTGCTCGATCCAGGACTGGCTGCCGCGCTGCCGGGCGATCGGCGTGTAGTACCAGCGCACCCGGCGGTCCACCTGGGCGGCCAGCTCGGACAGCACGGCGTTGCCGGCGAGCTCCATGATCTTGGCGTGGAAGCGGGCGTTCATGCCGACGGCCCCGTCCACGTCGTCCGCGGCGACGGCCTTCTCGCCCTCCGCGCAGAGGTCCTCTAGGGCCTTGATGCCCGCGGCGTTCGCATTGGCCGCGGCGAGCCGGGCGGCCTCCGCCTCCAGGAGGGTGCGGACCGTCAGGAGCTGGTCGGCCTCCTCCTCGGTGGGCTCGTGCACGAACGCGCCCTGGGCGGGCCGCAGATCGACCCAGCCCTCGGTGTTGAGGCGCTGCAGCGCCTCGCGCACCGGCTGCCGGGACACCCCGAGGTGGCCCGCGAGTTCGCTCTCCACGAGATGCTGGCCGGGCTGCAGCGCGCGCGTGGTGATGAGTTCGAGGAGCGCCTCGTAGACGCGGTCGCGCAGCGGGCCGGGCCGTTCGAGCTTGGGCACCGCGCCCTGCGGCAGTCCTGTCGACAACATCGGTCGGTCCCCCTCCTTGGCGGCACGGAGCAACCTGCAGCCGGAAAGCCAGTATGAATTGTCTTTCGTCTACAGTCTACGGCGCACAGGGGCCAGTCGGACGGGGAGTCTGATGTGTCACACCTTGCCGTACCCGCAGGTCATGGGCAGCGGACGACCTGCCCGGCGTAGGAGAGATTCCCGCCGAAGCCGAAGAGCAGGACCGGGTCGCCGGTGGAGATCGCGCCCTGTTCGACGAGCTTGGAGAAGGCGAGCGGAATACTCGCCGCCGAGGTGTTCCCGGACTCGGAGACGTCCCGCGCGACGACGGCGTTGACCGCGCCCAGCTTCTCGGCGAGGGGCTCGATGATGCGCAGGTTCGCCTGGTGCAGCACGACCGCGGCCAGGTCCTCGGGGGCGAGCCCGGCGCGCTCGCAGGCCTTGCGGGCGATGGGCGGCAGCTGGGTGGTCGCCCAGCGGTAGACGCTCTGGCCCTCCTGGGCGAAGCGCGGCGGGGTGCCCTCGATCCGCACGGCGTTCCCCATCTCGGGCACCGAGCCCCACAGCACGGGACCGATGCCCACGTCGTTCGTCGCCTCCACGACGGCGGCCCCCGCGCCGTCGCCGACCAGCACGCAGGTGGTGCGGTCGCTCCAGTCGGTCACCGCGGACATCTTGTCCGCGCCGATGACCAGCGCGCGGCCCGAGGCGCCCGCCCGCACCGCGTGGTCGGCGGTGGCCAGGGCGTGGGTGAACCCGGCGCAGACGACGTTGACGTCCATCGCGGCGGGCGAGGGGATGCCGAGCCGGGCGGCGACCCGGGCGGCCATGTTGGGCGAGCGGTCGACGGCGGTCGAGGTGGCGACCAGTACCAGGTCGATGTCGCCCGGGGCGAGGCCGGCCGCGGCGAGCGCCTTGGCGGCGGCGTGGCCGGCCAGCTCGTCGACCGGCTCGTCGGGCCCGGCGATGTGGCGCGTGCGGATGCCCACCCGCGACGTGATCCACTCGTCACTGGTGTCGACCATGCCCGCCAGGTCCTCGTTGGTGAGCACCCTGGCGGGCTGGTAGTGGCCGACTGCGGCGATGCGCGAGCCGTTCATGCGGTGGTCCCCCTCGTTGCCTTGGGTAGCGGATCCACCAGTCTGATCAGTGACTCACGGGTACGAAGACAGCCGAGCTGACAGGATTACGGCGTTCGGGTTGTCGGATTCCGTCAGGCTCTCGGACGCCCGAACACCTGCCGAACAGGCACCCGGTGCCGCCTCACCCCGTGAACAACTGGGTCGCCTTGCGGATGAGTTCGTACAGGCCGTAGACGAGCGGCGCCCCCACCCACAGCCAGGAGAAGGCGATCAGCGGGATGCGGGTCCCCCCGCTCGAACGAGGCGCGGCGTGCGGAAGGTCAGGCGGACTCTGGCTGCTGTCGTGCGACATCGGCGGCCTCCCTCGGGGCGGGGATGTGGTGGCGGGCGTCGACGGGGCGGACGAGCTCGTTGGCGACGAAACCGACGACGAGCAGCCCGATCATGATGAGGAAGGACAGGCCGTACAGCGCGGAGCCGTGCTTTCCGGCGCTCTCCTGCCGGTCGGCGATCCAGTTCACGATCAGCGGCCCGAGGACGCCGGCCGTGGACCAGGCGGTGAGCAGCCGGCCGTGGATGGCACCGACCTGGTAGGTGCCGAACAGGTCCTTGAGGTAGGCGGGGACGGTGGCGAAACCGCCGCCGTAGAAGGAGAGGATCACCAGCGCGCACAGGACGAACAGCGGCTTGGAGGAGTCGCCGAACAGCGCGATCAGCGCGTACATCAGCGCACCGACGCCCAGGTAGACGCGGTAGATGTTCTTGCGGCCGATCAGGTCGGAGGTCGAGGACCAGCCGATGCGGCCCGCCATGTTGGCGGCGGACAGCAGCGCGACGAAGCCGGCCGCGGCCGAGACCGACACGGGCGTGGAGGTGCCGGCGAAGAAGTCCGTGATCATCGGGGCGGCCTTCTCCAGGATGCCGATGCCCGCGGTGACGTTCATGCACAGCACGAACCACAGCAGCCAGAACTGCGGGGTCCGTACGGCGCTGCGCGCGGAGACCTGCGGACCCCGCAGGACGCTCGGCGCGCCCGCGACCGGCTTCTCGGTGCGCGGGACCCGCACCAGCAGCACCCCCAGGGACATGAACAGGGCGTACGACAGCCCGTGCACCAGGAACGCGAGCGCGATCCCGGAGCTGTCGGTGCCGAACGACTCCAGCATCTGCGCCGACCACGGCGAGGCGATGAGCGCGCCGCCGCCGAAGCCCATGATCGCGATGCCGGTGGCCATGCCGGGCCGGTCCGGGAACCACTTGATCAGGGTGGAGACGGGGGAGATGTAGCCGATGCCCAGGCCGACGCCGCCGACGAAGCCGTAGCCGAGGACGATCAGCCAGTACTGCTCGGTGTAGGCGCCGAGCGAGGAGAGCAGGAAGCCGGACGAGAAGCAGATCAGGGCGACGGTCATCGCCCAGCGCGGCCCCTTGCGCTCCACCAGCGTGCCGCCGAACGCGGCCGACAGGCCCAGCATGACGATGCCGAGCTGGAAGGGCAGCGCGCTCTGCGTGCCGCTGAGACCCAGCGCGGACTCGAGGGGCGGCTTGAACACGCTCCAGGCGTAGGCCTGGCCGATGGAGAGGTGGACGGCGAGCGCGGCGGGGGGAACGAGCCAGCGGCTCCAGCCGGCGGGTGCGACGGGGGGACTCATGATCCCGAACGGTAGGCAGTCGCAAGGTTGTTGAACAGGCGACGGGTCGACCGTATGCGGTGAACGGTATCCAGCACGCGACGAACGGTCGGACCGACCGGTTTCCCAAAGCGTGCGCGACCTCTTGCTGCCCCCCTCACCATACTGTAGACAATATTCAGTCGACGAAGTTCGACAACTCCTCGGTACCCTCGACCGAACGGAGCTCCCTCGTCATGAAAGTCGCAGTCCTCGGCGCCGGTGCGATCGGCGCCTATGTCGGAGCCGCGCTGCATCGCGCCGGCGCCGACGTGCATCTCGTGGCCCGTGGACCGCATCTCGCGGCCATGAGGCAGCACGGAGTCAGGGTGCTCAGCCCGCGCGGCGACTTCACCGCGCGCGCCCACGCCACCGACGACCCGGCCGAGATCGGCCCGGTCGACTACGTCTTCCTCGGCCTGAAGGCCAACTCGTACGCGGCGTGCGGGCCGCTGATCGAGCCACTGCTGCACGGCGGCACGGCGGTCGTCGCCGCCCAGAACGGCATCCCCTGGTGGTACTTCCACCGGCACGGCGGCCCCTACGACGGCCACCGCGTCGACAGCGTGGACCCGGACGGCGCGGTCAGTGCGGTGCTCGCGCCCGAACGGGCCGTCGGATGCGTCGTCTACGCGGCGACCGAACTCGAAGAGCCGGGTGTCGTACGGCACTTGGAAGGCACCCGGTTCTCCGTCGGCGAGCCCGACCGCAGCATCTCCGCACGCTGCGCGGAGTTCAGTGAGGCCATGGTCGCCGGTGGGCTGAAGTGCCCGGTGGAGCCGGATCTGCGCAACGACATCTGGCTCAAGCTGCTCGGCAACATCTCCTTCAACCCGATCAGCGCGCTGGCCCGCGCCACCATGCGGCAGATGTGCCTGCACGGCGGCACCCGCAAGGTCATCGAGACCATGATGGCCGAGACGCTCGCCGTCGCCGAGGCCCTCGGCTGCGAGGTCGGCATCTCCATCGAACGCCGGCTCGCGGGCGCCGAGAAGGTCGGCGACCACCGCACCTCCACGCTCCAGGACCTGGAGCGCGGCAAGCCGCTCGAACTCGACGTACTGCTGTCCGCCGTCGTCGAGTTGGCGGAGATCACCGGCGTCGACGTGCCCACCCTGCGCACCGTGCACGCCATCTCGGACCTGCTCGCGCTGAGGAGCGCCGCATGAGGAGTCTCGTATGAGGAAGCGGCAACCGAAGACCTACACCCGACTGACCCATCCCCTCGTACGGGACTCCCGCGACGAGCCGCTGCGGCGGGCCACCTGGGAGGAGGCCCTGGACCGGGTGGCGCGGGGCCTGGAGCGCAACCGCGGCGCGTTCGGCATGTTCGCCTGCGCCCGCGCGACCAACGAGATGAACTACGTGGCGCAGAAGTTCGCGCGGGTCGTGATGGGCACCAACAACGTCGACTCCTGCAACCGCACCTGCCACGCGCCGAGCGTCGCCGGCCTCTCGGCGGCGTTCGGCTCGGGCGGCGGAACCTCCTCCTACGAGGAGATCGAGCACACGGACGTCATCGTGATGTGGGGCTCCAACGCCCGCTTCGCGCACCCGATCTTCTTCCAGCACGTGCTCAAGGGGATCAGGAACGGCGCCCGGATGTACGCCGTCGACCCGCGCCGCACCTCCACCGCCGAGTGGGCGGAGAGCTGGCTCGGCCTCAACGTCGGCACCGACATCCCGATGGCGCACGCCCTCGCCCGCGAGATCATCCACGCGGGCCTGGCCAACGAGGCGTTCATCGAACGGGCCACCACCGGCTACGAGGAGTACAGGAAGCTCGTCGAGCCGTGGACGCTCTCGCTCGCCGAGAAGGTGACGGGCGTACCGGCCAGGGCCATCAAGGAACTGGCGCACGCCTACGCCCGCGCCGAGCGCGCCCAGCTGTGCTGGACCCTCGGCATCACCGAGCACCACAACGGCACCGACAACGTCCGCGCGCTGATCAACCTCTCCCTGCTGACCGGTCAAGTGGGGCACTACGGCGCCGGGCTGCAGCCGCTGCGCGGCCAGAACAACGTGCAGGGCGGCGGCGACATGGGCGCCATCCCCAACCGCCTGCCCGGCTTCCAGGACATCCTCGACCCCGACACCCGGCTGAAGTTCGAGTCGGCCTGGGACACCGCCATCCAGCCCCACTACGGCCTGAACCTGACCGAGATGTTCGAGGCGATGGAGGACGGCTCGGTCCGGGCCGTCTACTGCATCGGCGAGAACCCGGCCCAGTCGGAGGCCGACAGCGAGCAGGCGGTGCGCCGCATGCGGCAGCTCGACTTCCTCGCCGTCCAGGACATCTTCCTCACGAGGACGGCCGAGCTCGCCGACGTCGTGCTGCCCGCGACCGCGGGCTGGGCGGAGACCGACGGCACGACCACCAGCAGCGAGCGGCGGGTGCAGCGGGTGCGCAAGGCGGTCGACCCGCCCGGCGAGGCCCGCGAGGACGTCGACATCATGTGCGACATCGCCGCACGCCTCGGCCACGACTGGAAGTACGCCGACTCCGAGGCCGTCTGGAACGAGCTCAGGTCCGTCTCCCCCGACCACTACGGCATGACGTACGGCCGGCTGGAGGAGCACCAGGGCATCCAGTGGCCCTGCCCGAGCACCGACGGGCTCGAACCGAGCCATCTGCACGGCCGGTTGTGGGAGACGGACCCCGGCCGGCGGGGAAGGCCGGCGCCGTTCGGGCTCGTCCGGCACGATCCGCCGGTCGACCTCACGGACGAGCGGTACCCGCTCCGGCTGACCACCGGCCGGCGCCTGGACTCCTACAACACCGGTGTGCAGAGCGGCGGTTACGCCTCCCCGCTGCGGCGCGGCGAGTACGTCGAGCTGAGCCCGGAGGACGCCGAGCGGTACGGGGTCGTGGTGGGCGAGGAGGTCCAGGTCTCCTCCCGGCGGGGCGCGGTCGTGGCCCCGGTGTGGGTCGATCCGGCGCTGCGGCCCGGACTCGCCTTCATGACCATGCACTTCCCCGACGAGGTGGACACCAACAGCCTGACGATCGAGGCCAACTGCCCGATCGCCGGCACGGCGGAGTTCAAGGCGTCGGCCATCCGGATCGAGAAGCTTCCCGTCGCGACCATCGTGAGGTGACCTGGTGGATCTGCACTTCGGCGACAGCAAGCCGACGGACGAGGAACGGGCGGCCGTGGACTCGCTGCTCGGCCCTCCGGAGTCCTCCTGGGAGGGCGCCGCCCGCGACGCGATGCGGGCCGCCGACCTCAGGTGGGCGCGCGGGGGCCGCGAGGCCAGGGACCGGCGCGACCTGCTGCTGCCGGGGCTGCACGCGATCAACGACCGGATCGGCTGGATCAGCGAGGGGGCCCTCGACTACCTGTGCCGGCGGCTGACCGTGCCGCCGGCGGAGGCGTACGGCGTGGCCACCTTCTACGCCATGTTCTCGGTGAAGCCGCGTCCGGCCACCGTCCTGCACGTCTGCACCGACCTCGCGTGCGCGGCGGCCGGGGCGTCCGAGCTGTGCGCGGGCGTGGAGTCCCGGCTCGGCCCCGGCAGCGGCGTCCATGTCGAGCGCAGCCCCTGCCTGGGCCTGTGCGAGCGGGCGCCGGCCGCGCTCGCGGTCAAGGCCGGGGATCCCGTGCGTACGGCGGTGTCGGCGCCCGCGACCGTGCACGCGGCCGTGCTGGCCGCGAGCTCGCCGGACTCGGCACCGGAGGAACCCCCGGCGGCGATGGCGGTGCCCCAGGCCGGGAGCCCCGGGCTGACCCTGCTCGGCCGCGTCGGCGTGGTGGACCCGTCGTCGCTGGACGACTACCGCTCGCACGGCGGCTACACCGCCCTGCGCCGGGCCTTCGCGCTCGGTCCCGCCGGAGTCATCCGCGAGGTCACCGACTCCGGCCTGGTCGGGCGCGGCGGCGCCGCCTTCCCCACCGGCCGCAAGTGGCAGGCCACGGCGGCGCAGCCCGACCGCCCCCACCACCTGGTGTGCAACGCCGACGAGTCGGAGCCGGGCACCTTCAAGGACCGCGTGATCATGGAGGGCGACCCGTACGCGCTGGTGGAGGCGATGACGATCGCCGCGTACGCGACCGGCGCGCACCGGGGGTACGTCTATCTGCGCGGCGAGTATCCGCGCGCACTGCGGCGCATGGAGCACGCGATCGCGCAGGCACGCGCGCGGGGTTTCCTCGGCGACGACGTCCTCGGTCAGGGCTACGCCTTCGACATCGAGATCCGGCGCGGTGCGGGCGCCTACATCTGCGGCGAGGAGACGGCCCTGTTCAACTCCATCGAGGGCTACCGGGGCGAACCGCGCTCCAAGCCGCCCTTCCCCGTGGAGAAGGGCCTGTTCGGCAGGCCGACGGTGGAGAACAACGTCGAGACGCTGGTCAACGTGCTGCCGATCCTGACCATGGGGGCCCCGGCCTACGCGGCGATCGGCACGGAGAAGTCCACCGGCCCCAAGCTGTACTGCGTCTCGGGCACGGTGGACCGGCCCGGCGTCTACGAGCTGCCGTTCGGCGCCACGCTGGGGGAGCTGCTGGAGCTGGCCGGGGTGCGCCCGGGGCTGCGGGCCGTGCTCCTGGGCGGGGCCGCCGGGGGCTTCGTACGCGCCGACGAACGGGACATCCCGCTCACCTTCGAAGGCACCCGGGAGGCGGGCACCACGCTCGGCTCGGGCGTGGTGCTGGCCTTCGACGACACCGTTCCGCTGCCCCGGCTGCTGCTGCGCATCGCGGAGTTCTTCCGTGACGAGTCCTGCGGTCAGTGCGTGCCCTGCCGGGTCGGGACCGTTCGCCAGGAGGAGGCGCTGCACCGGATCGTGGAGCGCACGGGCGCGGCAGCGGCCGGCGACATCGCCCTGCTCAGGGAGGTCGGCCGCGCGATGCGGGACGCCTCGATCTGCGGTCTGGGGCAGACCGCGTGGAACGCCGTGGAATCCGCCATCGACCGTCTGGGGGCGTACGAATGACCGTGACACCGCTGGGGATCCCGCGCCGGCTGCTGGAGTTCACCCTCGACGGGGAGCCGGTCCGCGCTCCCGAGGGCTCGACGATCCTGGACGCCTGCCGGGCGTCCGGGAAGGACATCCCGACCCTGTGCGAGGGGGACACGCTGCGGCCCAAGAACGCCTGCCGCCTCTGCGTGGTCGAGGTGGAGGGCTCCCGGACCCTGGTCCCGGCCTGCTCCCGCAGGGCCGAACCCGGTATGGAGGTGCGCACCGGCACGGAGCGGGCCCGCCACAGCCGCAGGATCGTCCTCGAACTCCTCGCCTCCTCGGTCGACCTGTCGACGACTCCACAGGTCGCCGAATGGATCAAGGAGTACGAGGCGAAGCCGGACCGCTTCGGCCCGGACGCGGCCCGCCTGAACGAGGAACCGAGGGTCGACAACGATCTGTACGTGCGCGACTACGACAAGTGCATCCTCTGCTACAAGTGCGTGGACGCCTGCGGCGACCAGTGGCAGAACACCTTCGCGATCTCGGTCGCCGGCCGCGGCTTCGACGCGCGGATCGCGGTCGAGCAGGACGCCGCGCTGACCGACTCGGCGTGCGTGTACTGCGGCAACTGCATCGAGGTCTGCCCCACGGGGGCGCTGTCGTTCAAGTCCGAGTTCGACATGCGCGCGGCGGGTACCTGGGACGAGTCGGCGCAGACGGAGACGACGACGATCTGCGCCTACTGCGGAGTGGGCTGCAACCTCACGCTGCACGTGCAGGACAATGAGATCGTGAAGGTCACCTCGCCGCACGACAACCCGGTGACCCACGGCAACCTCTGCATCAAGGGCCGCTTCGGCTACCAGCACGTACAGAACCGGGACTGAGGCACGACATGGGACGAGTCACGGAACGACGCAAGGTGATCCGCATCCGGGACGGAGCCGTCTCCACCCGCCCGGACACGCTCGTCGCCGAGGAACCCCTGGAGATCAGGCTCAACGGCAGGCCGCTCGCGATCACCATGCGCACCCCGGGCGACGACTTCGCCCTGGCCGCGGGCTTCCTGGTGAGCGAGGGCGTGCTGGCCGAGCGGTCGGACCTGCAGAACATCGTGTACTGCGCGGGCGCCACGGCCGACGGGTCGAACACGTACAACGTGGTGGACGTGACGACGGCGCCGGGCGTGGCGATCCCCGACATCACGCTGGAGCGGAACGTCTACACGACGTCGTCCTGCGGCCTGTGCGGCAAGGCGAGCCTGGACGCGGTCCGTACGACGGCGCGCTGGCCGATCGCCGACACTCCCCCGGTCCGCGTCGAGCCCGAGCTGCTCGCGAGCCTCCCCGACCGGCTGCGGGCCGCCCAGCGGGTCTTCGACCGGACCGGGGGCCTGCACGCCGCGGCCCTGTTCGGCGAGGACGGCGAGCTGCTGGACGTACGGGAGGACGTGGGCCGGCACAACGCGGTCGACAAGCTGGTGGGCCGCGCCCTGCAGCACGGGAACCTGCCGCTGTCCCGGGCGGTCCTGCTGGTCTCGGGCCGGGCCTCCTTCGAGCTGGCCCAGAAGGCCGTGATGGCCGGCGTCCCCGTACTGGCGGCCGTCTCGGCACCGTCCTCGCTGGCCGTGGACCTGGCCGCGGAGACCGGGCTGACCCTGGTGGGATTCCTGCGGGGCAGCTCCATGAACGTGTACGCGGGCGAGGATCGCATCGCTCTGCGGACCGCGGCCGCCCAGGGGTGAGTCGCCTCCCCGCGTCACGGCGGCGGGGCCCCGGCCGGCGGGGAGCGCCCCCTGCGCCGCAGGGGCCCCGCCTCAGGACAGGGAGCGCGCCGCCTGCGCGAAGGCCGCGACGAGCGGTGAGCGGCGGCTGGTCTCCCAGGCCAGGAACACCTGGTCGGGCTCGGCGTCCGGCACCGGCACATAGGTGATGCCGGGGCGGGAGTACTGCTCGGCGATCGACGCCGGTACGAGCGTGATGCTTGTGCCCGCCGCCACCCGCTCGAACTTCTCCTCGACGGTGCGGATCGGCACGTCGTCGGGGCCGGGATCGGCGTAGCGCAGCCACGCCTCGCCCTCCAGGTCGGCCAGGGCCAGCTCCTGCTTGCCGGCCAGCGGGTGGTCACCGGGCAGCATCGCCTGTGGCGCGACCTGTCCGAGGCCGACCGCGAGGGCCTGTACGCGTCCACCGCGGGCGCCCTCCCGGTGGGCCGCGTCGGCGAACCCGCCGACGTCGCCGAGGCGTACCTGTACCTGATGCGCGGCGGCTACAGCACGGGCTCGGTCGTGACGGTGGACGGCGGCGGGACGCTGGTCTGAGCCAGGTGGCCGGGGCAGGTGCGGCCGGGGCGGGCGCGCCTCATCCCACGAACCGCACCTCCCCGGCCGCGACCACCGTCCCCAGCCGCGGAAAGTCCAGCCGCACCGACGCGTCGTGCTCGGCCGCGGTGAACGCCGACATGGCGTCCTCGACGAAGACCAGGTCGTAGCCGAGGTCTCCGGCGGCGCGGGCGGTGGACTCCACACCGAGGTTGGTGGCGACACCGCCGAACACCAGCGTGCGCACACCGTGTTCACGCAGCCGCTCGTCCAGGTCCGTGCCCTGGAAGCCGCCGATGGTCCGCTTGACGATCTCGAGATCGCCGTCCTGGGCCAGTCCGGCGGCCAGCCCGCTGCCGGGCGGCTGCTCGGCGACGCCGGTGCGTTCGACGCGGATCAGCACGACGGGCGCGCCCACCCGGCGGAACACCGCCGCCAACTCCTGGGCGGCGAGGAGGACTTCGGACCCCTTGTGGGGCTCCAGCGGCAGCGCGACGATCCGGTCCATCAGATCGACGAGGACCAGGGCGGTGCGCGCGGGGTCGAGGGCGAGAGGTGCGGTCATGACGGAACGTTATCCGCCGTCGGCCCTCCGTGCCCGAGATCCGGATCAACAGGGCCGTGAACTGGTCACGTTCGGCCGCCGAGAGCGGGGCACGGGCACTCGCGGTGATCGAGTCGCGCGCCGGCCGGGGCAAAGTGGTGCTCCGGCCGCGAAATCTGCATCTATGCGTCCACGCGGGCACCCCCGCGCCACCCATCCGGCGTAGTCCTCCGGCTTCACACACCCCCGCGGCGCGCGGCTCGTTACTTGTGGATGAGTGATGCGACTTGTGGATGAGTCAGCGGGCCGCTCCAGGTGCGGCCCGTCGTCCGAGTGGGAGGCAATGACTTGGATGCCGGCACCACCCTGCTCGGCTCGTTACTGGCGGCCGCGGGCGTGCTGGGCGCCGCCGCCGTGGCCTATCTCGGCAAACGTGGGGAGAACGCGCTCAGCGGCTACTCCAGCCTGACGGAGAAACTCCAGTCCGAGCGCGACCGTCTCGAACGCCAGGTGGCCGAACGGGAGACGCGCATCAGCGAGTTGTCCTCGCTGCACGCCGCCGATCAGTCGGAGATCGCGCGGCTCAGACTCGACATCCACCGGCTCGGAGGTGCCCCGTGAGGTCCCGTTTCGAGCGGCTGCTCGCCGCACGCTGGCGCAGCGTCTTCCTGGTCTGCGTACTGCTCGCGCTGTCCGGGGTCGCCGTGATCCTCTGGGCGCGCATCGACGCCGGGAACCGCCGCGCCGACCAGATGCAGGCCGAGGCCGACCGGCGCGGCCAGGCCGTGTCCACGCTGGCCCAGGACGTCCGCGCGCTGCGCGCCCAGGTCCGGGCCGGCGGCGGCACCCCGGCGGCGCCCGACCCGTCCGAGGCGGTCGACGGCCTGATCGACCGGATCCGGGTGCCCGCGCCCCTGCCCGGCGCCCCCGGGCAGAAGGGCGACAAGGGCGACCGGGGCGCGGGCGGCGAGCCGGGGGCCTCCGGCTCGCCGGGCCCTCGCGGCGAGCCCGGCCCGTCCGGACCGCCCGGCCCCGAAGGGCCCGAGGGCCCCAAGGGGCAGGAGGGACCGGAGGGTTCGCCGGGTCCGTCGGGTCCGCCCGGCGACCCCGGAGCGGCCGGGGCCGACGGCGCCACCGGACCCTCGGGCAGTTCCGGGACCGACGGCACCCGGGGTGTCCAGGGTCCGCAGGGACCCAAGGGCGACACCGGCCCCAAGGGCGACCCGGGACCGGCCTGCCCGGACGGCTACACCCTCCAGGTCCCGGCCGACGATCCGGACGCCCTGGTCTGCCGCACGTCGGGCGCGGCGGGCGGGCCGTCGCCGAGTCCCGGGCCCGCGGCCGTGCTTCCCGTCCTGCCGGCCGTACTGCGCCGCC
The DNA here is from genome assembly GCF_044767585.1 of Streptomyces sp. NPDC101225. NCBI lineage: Bacteria > Bacillati > Actinomycetota > Actinomycetes > Kitasatosporales > Streptomycetaceae > Streptomyces > Streptomyces sp. NPDC101225. The sequence continues at coordinate 165,027 of NZ_JBIWOE010000008.1, read as the reverse complement.
GCGAGCACACCGATTAGGCGCACGGTCCCTGTGAGGCCCGGGAGGCCGCACCCGGCCGTCACGTCTTCGCGCACGTCTGGGATCCCTCGCCGCCGCGGCCGCCCTCCCGGCGGGGGCGGCCGCGCTCCCGGGTCCCGCGCATGCCCAATCCCCGTCCGGGACACCGGTGTTCGAGCAGCAGATCCTCTTCACGGCCGCGCAGGACCCCGGCTGTGCGTGCTTGCGCACCCCGGCGATCGTGCCGACCGTCGACGGCACGCTGCCGGCCTTCGCCGGGGGCCGCGTCCGGACACGCACGGCGACCCGGCCCGGTCGTCGACCCCAGGACCGGCCGCGCGGCCGCGGCGCGGGGCACCGTGCCGTGGCTGCCCATGGAACGTGTGAGCGGCAGCCACTAACGTCCCGTGCGTGCCCGAGGACGTACGAGCACGACAGCGGACGGGAACCGGACTCGGCCTGCTGCTGGCCCTGGTTCTCGGGGCCGTGCTGCTCACCGCCCTCCCGGACCACCGGGGCCGGGAGGGCGGCGGCTGCGCACCGCACAAGGTCGCCTCGTGGTCGGCCGACCGCCGTCTCACCGGTGAGTTCGCCCGCTACGGCGACGACACCACCCGCACCGACGACTGGACCGGCGGCGACGGCACCCACTCGGTGCGGCTGCCGGACGGCCGGGTGCTGTGGCTGTTCTCGGACACCTATCTCGGCCGGGTGCACGGCCCGCCCAACCCCGTGGGCCAGTCGTACGCCTGGCGGGATGGGACGGCGCCGCTGGTGCGCAACTCGGCCGTGGTGATGGACGGCGCGGACCGGCTGCGGACCACGCTCCCCGCCCCGCTCTTCCCGGACCCCGCCCCGGGCCGGTGGCGCTGGCCCGTCGCCGCCCGGGTCGAGCCCCGCTCCCCCGGCTCCGACGAGAAGGTCGTCCGGGTGCTGTTGTGGGTGCGGACGGCCGGGGAGTCGCCGTGGATCTACGGGGTGCCCACCGCCACCGAGGTCGCCACCCTGTCCCTGCCCGGCCTGCGGGTCGAGTCGATCGTGAAGGTGCTCGACCAGAGCCTCGTCCCCGATCCCTCCCGGCGGGTGCTGTTCGGCACCACGCTGGTCGAGAAGGACGGCTGGACGTACGTGTTCGGCGCCGACGACGGCCGGGCCGCGTCCCGGCCGGCCTCGTCGGCGTACGTGGCGCGGGTGCCGGAGGGCCGGCTCGGCGAACCGTCCGCCTGGCGCTACCGCAGCGGCTCCGGATGGGGCCCGCGGCCGCGGCCCCTGCGCGGCGCCGAGGTGGGCAGCGCCTTCTCGGTGGTGCCGGTGGACGGCACGTACATGCTGTTCACCATGGCCTCGGGGACGGCGGCCCTGACGACCGTGACCTCGTACTGGTCCTGCTCGCCCGCCGGGCCGTGGCACGGCCCGGCGGGGGACTTCAGCCCCTCGCTGCCGGCGGCGGGGGTCGCCGCGTACAACCCGCAGGCGCACCCCGCCGTGTCGAACGGCGCCTCCGGCGCGGGCGGCGGACGGCTGGTGCTGAGCTACGACGTCAACGCGCTGGCCGCGGACGGCGCCTCGGCGGGCATCAACGCGAACGTGGCCCTGTACCGACCGCGGTTCGTGACGGTCCGGCTGACGCGCGGGGAGTGAGGGGCGCGGGCTCGCCGTCCGCGCCGTCCTCGTCGTGCGCACGGCGTTTGGCGATGACCGCGCACACCATCAGCTGCATCTGGTGGAAGAGCATCAGCGGCAGTACCGCCAGGGAGGCGTGGGCGCCGAACAGGACGCTCGCCATGGGCAGTCCGGAGGCCAGGGACTTCTTGGAGCCGGCGAACTGGATGGCGATGCGGTCCTCGCGGCCGAAGCGCAGCGCCTTCGCGCCGTACCAGGTCAGGGCCAGCATCACGGCGAGCAGCACGGCCTCCACGACCAGCAGGCCGCCGAGCCGCACGGGGCTGACCTGGTGCCAGATGCCCTTGACCATGCCCTCGCTGAAGGCGGTGTAGACGACGAGCAGGATGGAACCGCGGTCGACCAGGCCGAGGACCTTCTTGTGCCGGGTGATGAAGCCGCCGATCCAGGGGCGCAGCAACTGCCCCGCGACGAACGGCACCAGCAGCTGCAGCACGATCTGCACGAGCGAGTCGGCGGAGAACCCGCCGGCGCTGTTGCCGAGCACGGCGGCGGCGAGGAGCGGCGTGACGACGATGCCGACGAGGGAGGAGAAGGAGCCCGCGCAGATCGCGGCGGGCACGTTGCCGCGGGCGATCGAGGTGAAGGCGATCGAGGACTGGATGGTCGACGGCACGAGCGTGAGGAAGAGCAGGCCCTGGTAGAGGGGCTGGTTCAGCACGACCGGGACGAGGCCGCGGGCGGCCAGGCCCAGCAGCGGGAAGAGGACGAAGGTGCAGGCGAGGACCGTGGCGTGCAGCCGCCAGTGCTTGAGCCCGTCCAGCGCCTCGCGGGTGGACAGCCGCGCACCGTAGAGGAAGAACAGGAAGGCGATCGCGGCCGTGGAGGCGCCCGAGGCGACCTCGGCCCCCGTCCCGCGCGCGGGGAGCAGGGCCGCGAGCCCCACCGTCCCGAGCAGCAGCAGGATGTACGGGTCGATCGGCATCCAACTCGGCCATTGCAGGCGTTTCACGGTGCTCCACTTGCTGGTCTTCGTCTTCGGTCCCGGGGCCGGAGGGCCCCTCTTCATCGTCCTCCTCCGGCGGCTGATCGGGAATCCGTCATACCGCTCTGACTGTCATTGCGATCCATGATGAGCGACTAGCCTTGTCCTCATGTACGACCCCTCTCACCTGCGTACCTTCCTGGCGGTCGCGCAGACGCTGAGTTTCACCCAGGCCGCCCGGCGGCTCGGGCTGCGCCAGTCGACGGTCAGCCAGCACGTGCGCCGGCTCGAGGACGCGACCGGGCGGCAGCTGTTCTCCCGGGACACCCACTCCGTGGAGCTGACCGAGGACGGCGAGGCGATGCTCGGGTTCGCCCGGCGCATCCTCGAGGTGCAGGAGCAGGCGGCGGCGTTCTTCACGGGGACCCGGCTGCGCGGCCGGCTGCGCTTCGGCGCCTCGGAGGACTTCGTGCTGACCCGGCTGCCGGAGATCCTGGAGGGCTTCCGCCACGACCATCCCGAGGTGGACCTGGAGCTGACGGTCGAGCTGTCGGGCACGCTGCACGAGCGGCTGGCGGCCGGGAAGCTGGACCTGGTGCTGGCCAAGCGGCGGCCCGAGGACCGGCGCGGCGATCTGGTCTGGCACGACGAGCTGGTGTGGATCGGCGCGGAGCGGCTGCGCCTGGAGGCGGACCGCCCGGTGCCGCTGATCGTCTTCCCGCCGCCCGGCATCACGCGGGCCGTGGCCCTGGAGTCGCTGGAGCGGGAGGGCCGGCCCTGGCGCATCGCCTGCACCAGCGGCAGTCTGAGCGCCCTGATCGCGGCGGCCCGCGCGGGCCTCGGCGTCATGGCCCACTCCCGCGGCCTGATCCCCCCGGGCCTGGTCCGCCTCCCCGACCGCCTGGGCCTGCCCGAACTCGGCCGCGTCGACTTCGTCCTGGTCCACGGCCGCCGCCACGGCGCGGCCCAGGAGGCGGCGGACGCCCTGGCGGCGACGATCCTGGCGGGCGGCGACAGGTTGCAGCGGAGGCGGCCTGGGTAGCGCCCCCCGGGGCACCGGCGCTCACCGCGGCCGGGGCCGGTACGTCAGCTGCTTCACCCGCCGCAGGAACGGCGTGGCCTCCACGTGCTGGACGCCCTCCAGCCGGCCCAGCGGCCCGCTGAGGTAGGCGTACAGCTCCGCCGTGTTGCGCAGCACGGCCGTCGCGGTCAGGTTGGTGGGACCCGCGGTGGCGGCCGCGTGGGCGATCTGGTCGTGCCGGGCGAGCGCCTCTCCCACGGAGTGCAGCGCCGCGGGGGTCGTGGTGAGCCAGAGCGCCGCGGCCACCGGGTGGCCGATGGCCTCCGAGTGGTACTCGACGTCCAGGTAGACGGCGCCCGAGGCGAGCAGCGTGCCGAGGCGGCGCTTGACGGCGGACTCGGAGCGGCCGGTGGCGCGCTGGAGTTCGGGATGGGTGGCGCGGCCGTCGCGCTCCAGGACGGCGAGCAGGGGCTCGTCCTCCGGGTCGATCCGGGCGGGACCCGGATCCGGTACGGGGTCCGGGGTGAGGGCCGCGACCTGGTCCGGGGTGATCGCCGCGAACTTGTGCAGCCAGCCGCTCGGGCCGCCGTAGAAGCGGTGCAGCAGCTGGTGGGCGCGGATCTCCAGGACCTGCGGGGTGCGGGGCAGTTTGCCGAGCAGCAGGTCGTCGCGGTCGCCCGGGCTGCGCGGCCGGGTGCCGAGGACGATCTCGGTGCCGCCGGAGGCGAGCCCGACCCAGTTGGTGTCGGGCCGCCTGGCGAGCGCCTCCGCGATGGTCCGGGCGCTGTCCGGGACGCAGCGCAGCCGCAGCGTCCACTGGTCCTGCCCGAGGGCGTCGGCGTCCCGTACCGCGACGACCCTGAGGCCGCCCCGCGCGCACAGCCGCCGGTAGCGGCGCGCGACGGTCTGGTCGGAGACGCCGAGCACCGCGGCGATCCGGCTGAAGGAGGCCCGGCCGTTGACCTCCAGCGCGTTCAGCAACTGCAGGTCGAGCCGGTCGAACACGTCGGATTCCATCTCCAGCACGGTCACTCCCGTCGGATTCCGTCACCAGGCGGCCCCTTACCACCGCGATCGGCCGCTCGACGCCCATCGTACGGAGATCCACGCCGCCGGGGCGGCACGCACCGGCGGAGATCGACGAGGGGCTGAGGACATGCGTACATGGGGGACGCTCACGGCCGTGTGCCTGGGCACGTTCATGTTGTTGCTGGACGTGACGATCGCGGTGGTCGCGCTGCCGGACATGGCCAGGTCGCTGCAGGCGTCGCTGAGCGATCTGCAGTGGGTGATGGACGGGTACGCGCTGGCGCTGGCCGCCCTGCTGCTCGGCACAGGCGCCGCCGCCGACATCCTGGGACGGCGGCGGGTGCACGTGGTGGGCGTGGTGGTGTTCGCCGGTGCCTCGCTGCTGTGCGGCCTCGCGAGCGGGCCGGGGATGCTGGTCGCCTCGCGCGCGGTGCAGGGGCTCGGCGCGGCGGCGATGTTCGCCACGACGCTGCCGCTGCTCGGCTCCGTCTACCAGGGCAGGCAGCGGTCCGTGGCGCTCGGTGTGTGGGGCGCGGTCAGCGGCGCCGCGGCGGCGGTGGGCCCGGTGGTCGGCGGGCTGCTGACCGACGGTCCGGGCTGGCGTTGGATCTTCTACGTCAATCTGCCGGTGAGCGTGGCCGCGGTGTGGCTGACGCTGCGGGCCGTGCCGGAGTCGCACGGCTCGCGTGAACGGCGCGTGGACTGGGCGGGCACGGTGACCTTCGCCGCGTTCGCGGGCGCGCTGACGTACGGGGCGGTGCGGGCCGGGCAGCGGGGCTGGGGCGAGACGGGCACGCTGCTCACGTTCGCGGCCGCGGTCGTGGCGCTGGTGTGCTTCCTCGCGGTCGAGCGGCGCGGCGGCGACCCGCTGCTGGACCCCCGGCTGTTCCTCAAGCCCGCCTTCTCGGGCGTCATGGTGGGCGCGCTCGCCTTCAACGCGGCGGCGTTCAGCCTCATGGCGTACGACTCGATCTGGCTCCAGACGCTGCTCGGGATGAGCCCGGTGCGCGGCGGGCTGGTCTTCCTGTGGCTGTCGCTGTCGTCCTTCGCGGTGGCGGCGGCCGGCGGCCGGCTGCTGCACGGGGTGCCGGCGCGGATCACCGTCGGCGGCGGGCTGCTGCTGATCGGCACGGGCCAGTTCTGCATGACCGGACTGGACGCGGGTTCGACGGCGTCCGCGCTGGTGCCGGGGCTGATCCTGGTGGGCGTCGGCACGGGACTCGTCTCGCCCGGCATCGCGGGCGCCGCACTGGCCGCCGTGCCGCCGGAGCGGTCCGGCATGGCGGGTGGCGCCGTGAACACGTTCCGGCAGCTCGGCTACGCGCTCGGCATCGCCGTCTACGGCACGGTGGTGACCTCGCGGATGAACGACACGCTGCCGCACGACGCGGCCCACGCGCTGGCGGGCGGGGCGGCGGGCGCGCTGCGCGGTTCCTTCCCCGAGCACACGCTGCGGGCCGCGTTCGCGTCGGGTCTGAACACCGCCGCGGTGGTGGCCGGACTCACCGCGGCCGTCGCCGGGGCGCTGGTCGTGACGCTGGTCCGCACGCCCCGCGCAGACCGGACCGCAGTGACGAAATCCGCCCCTTCCACGCTGACTCAGGAGACGGCCCCGCCGCGCCGGTGAGGGGCGTTGACCAGCGGTCAAGGGCGGTAGTCCAGTCGTACAGATTCGGTGGAGATTACGGAACCGAAACTTACTCAACCGTCAGTTTTCTGCCCGACCCTTCCGGATGTGAGCGCATTTTCCTGCCGCTGACCAGGCCGCGGCTGAGCGCCGTTCCCTTTTGACCCCCCTCCCACCCTGTCTCGGGGTGGGGTAGCTTTCACGGCGCTTGCCTAGTACTCGATACAGCGCTGAGGGAGCGGGGAGTGGGTTTGCGCGAGTTCACCAGCCCTGCGTTGACGCTGGCACCGACAGTGGGCGGTCTGGCCGACGTGGTGTTCGAGCGTGCCCAGAAGGATCCGCTGCACATCGCGCTCGGCCGCAAGGACGACGGCGGGCACTGGCGCGACGTGACCGCCGCCGAGTTCCGGGACGAGGTGCTGGCCCTGGCCAAGGGGCTGCTCGCCCGGGGCATCCGGTTCGGCGACCGCGTCGCGCTCATGTCCCGCACCCGCTACGAGTGGACCCTGTTCGACTTCGCGCTGTGGTCGATCGGCGCCCAGGTGGTGCCGATCTACCCCACGTCCTCGGCCGAGCAGTGCTTCTGGATGCTCTACGACGCCGAGTGCACGGCCGCGATCGTGGAGCACGAGGACCACGCGATGACGATCGCCACCGTCATCGACCGGCTGCCGCAGCTGCGCCAGCTGTGGCAGCTCGACAACGACTGCGTGCAGGAGCTCTACGACGCCGGCGCCCACCTCGACGACGACCTGGTGCACCGGCACCGGCAGGCGATCACCCCGGAGTCGGTGGCGACGATCATCTACACCTCGGGCACGACGGGCCGCCCCAAGGGCTGTGTGATCACCCACGGCAGCTTCATGTACGAGTCGGACACCGTCATCGAGCGCTGGGAGCCGGTGTTCCACACCAAGCGCGGCGACGAGGCCTCGACCCTGCTCTTCCTGCCGCTCGCGCACGTCTTCGGGCGCATGGTGGAGGTCGCCACCGTCCGCGGCGGGGTGCGACTCGGCCACCAGCCGCAGCTGAACGCGTCCGCCCTGCTGCCCGACCTGCAGGCCTTCCGGCCGACGTTCATCCTCGCGGTGCCGTACATCTTCGAGAAGGTCTTCAACGCCTCCCGCCGCAAGGCCGAGAAGGAGGGCAAGTCCGGGCCCTTCGAGAAGGCCGTGGACATCGCCGTGAAGTACGCGGACGCCATCGAGGCGAAGGCATGGGGCATCGGGCCCGGGCCCTCGGCGGGTCTGCGCGTGCAGCACCAGCTCTTCGACAAGCTCGTCTACTCCAAGGTGCGCGCCGCGATGGGCGGCCGGATCCGCAACGCCATGTCGGGCGGCTCCGGGATGGACCGCAGGCTCGGCCTGTTCTTCGCGGGCGCGGGCGTGCAGATCTACGAGGGCTACGGCCTCACCGAGTCGACGGCGGCCGCGACCGCCAACCCGCCCGAGCGCACCCGCTACGGCACCGTCGGCCAGCCCATCCCCGGCGTCACCGTGCACATCGCGGACGACGGCGAGATCTGGCTGAACGGCCCGAACGTCTTCGCGGGGTACCTCAACAACCAGAAGGCCACCGACCAGACCCTGCACGACGGCTGGCTCGGCACCGGCGACCTGGGCTCCCTGGACGAGGACGGCTACCTCACCATCACCGGCCGCAAGAAGGAGATCCTCGTGACCTCCGGCGGCAAGAGCGTCTCGCCCGGTGTGCTGGAGGAGCGGGTCCGCGACCATCCGCTGGTCAACCAGTGCATCGTCGTCGGCAACGACCGCCCCTACATCGCCGCCCTGGTCACGCTCGACCAGGAGGCCGTGGAGCACTGGCTGCAGATGCGCGGCAAGCCGCAGATGGCCCCCGCCCAGCTGGTGCGCGACGCCGACCTGGAGACGGAGGTGCGGCGCGCGGTGGTCGCCGCCAACACCCTCGTCTCCCAGGCCGAGTCGATCCGCACGTTCCGGATACTGGCCCAGCCGTTCACCGAGGAACACGGTCTGCTGACCCCGTCCCTGAAGCTGAAGCGGAAGGCCATCGAGAACGCCTACGGCAACGAGGTCGAGGCCCTCTACCAGGCCTGACGCGCCGTCGCCCGAGTCACCTCCGGGCACCCTGCACCGACCCGCGGGCCGGTTCCGGTGAATTCCCCCGTCAGGAATGCATCACGGCCGGTGATCGTTGACGATGGGGAGTGACACCTGACGACAACCGTAAGGATCGAGAGCTCGTGAGCAGCAAGGTCCCCCCGATCATCCTCAACAACGGCGTCGAGATGCCCCAGCTGGGCTTCGGCGTCTGGCAGGTGCCGGACGACGAGGCGGAGCAGGCTGTCGCCACCGCGTTGCAGGCCGGGTACCGCAGCATCGACACAGCGGCGATCTACGGCAACGAGGAGGGCACCGGCCGGGCGATCGCGGCCTCCGGCGTCCCCCGCGAGGACATCTTCGTCACCACCAAGCTCTGGAACGGCGACCAGGGCTACGACTCGACCCTGCGCGCCTTCGACACGTCGCTGCGCAAGCTCGGCCTGGAGTACGTCGACCTGTATCTGATCCACTGGCCGGCCCCGGCCCGGGACCGGTACGTCGACACCTACAAGGCGTTCGAGAAGCTGCACGCCGACGGCCGCGTCCGCGCGATCGGCGTCTCCAACTTCGAGCCGGAGCACCTGCGCCGGCTGATCGACGCGACCTCGGTCGTCCCGGCGGTCGACCAGATCGAGCTGCACCCGCACCTCCAGCAGCACGCCGCCCGGGAGTTCCACGCCGAGCAGGGCATCGCGACCGAGGCCTGGTCGCCGCTCGGCTCGGGCAAGGGCCTGCTGGGGGTCCCGGCGATCGTCGCCATCGCCCAGAAGCACGGCCGCACCCCGGCCCAGGTCGTGCTGCGCTGGCACCTCCAGCTCGGCAACATCGTGATCCCCAAGTCCGTGACGCCGTCGCGGATCAAGGAGAACATCGAGGTCTTCGACTTCAGCCTGGACACCGAGGACCTGGCGGCCATCAGCGCGCTCAACGAGGACCGCCGCCTGGGCCCGGACCCGGCCACGTTCAACGCCGGCTGACTCCGGCCCCGGACGCGCGTCCGCCCCGCCCCGCGATCCCGGCGGAGCGGGGCGGACGTGTTCGGGGCACCGGCTTGCCGCGTCACTCGCCCCGTACGTCCGTGAAGACGGTCTCGAACTCCTCCAGCGCGGTCACGGCCACATGCGCCTTGGCCGCGCCCTCGTGCCGGACCGCCGCCTGGGCGCCACGGGACCCGGCGAGGGAGGCGAGGTCGGCGAACAGGGCACCGACCATGCCGCGCCCGCGTTCCCGGTCGACGAGCAGGGACGTGCGGGCCAGCCCGGCCAGCGCCTCCAGCCCGGGGACCACCGAGGCGCGGAAGGTCTCGGCGAGCAGGTCGGTGTCCATGGGGTCGAACTCCAGCCGGGTCAGCCGCAGTCCGCCGTGCGCCCCGGGCGGGCGGATCCGGTGGAAGACCACCGCCTCGTAGTTCTCCACGAGCGTCGTCGCGGCGAACGGCTCCAGCATCGGTCCCCGCCGCTCCCGCATGACCTCGTCGCTGTTGCGCCGGGCGTCCTCGGTCGTCCACCAGCTGACCGCGAGCAGCTTGCCGAGGGTCCGGTCCACGAAGATGCCCGAGCCCCGGTAGCCGGGACGGTCCTCCAGCAGGTCCCGCCCCTGCGCGTTCAGCGCCCTGACGGCCGCGTCGATCTTCGAGGGGTCGCCGGTCGAGTACACGGTCCGAACGAACATGTCGCCTCGCCTCCCAGAGTCGGGCGGTATCCGGATGGTGCGACATCGCCAGTCTTCTCCCGCCGACCGGGCACTGCAACGGCAGTTCTCCGCGACAGGTGATTGCCCGCAGCGAGCTGCCGGTTCACCCTTCCGACCCCAACGGCCGCCGCACACGGCCGCGTTCACGGACTTGACGCGAGCATGCTCCCGGGTCCACCTTGTACGGCAACCCGGTAAGGAAACTTTCCTAACAGAAGGGTCCCCCACAGTGCGCATCCGAACACTGACCCTCGCCGCGGCCTCCGGGGCCGCCCTGCTCGCCGCCGGCGTGCTCCCCGCGAACGCCTCCGGCTCCCCGGGACCGGCGTCCACCCAGGAGGGCTCGGTCAGCGCGGCCGACCTGCTCGCCAAGGTGACGTCCTGCTCCCAGATCTCCCACGGCAAGTACCGGACCGACGACGAGACGTCGGCCACGATTCCCGTCTGCGGCAAGAACGGCGCCGTGTTCTGGAAGGCCGACATGGACATCGACTGCGACGGCCGGCGCACGTCGAAGTGCAACGAGGACACCGACCCCTGGTACCAGGACGACACGGCCTTCCACCAGTCCGACGGCAGCCCGCTGCGGGCGGATTCACTGCCGTACGTCGTCGTGCCCAGCTCCAGCGGCATCTGGAACTACTCCGGCGCCGGCATCAAGGGCGGCGGCGTGGTCGCCGTGATCTACCACAACAAGGTCGAGTACGCCGTCGTCGGCGACACCGGCCCCACGAAGATCATCGGCGAGGCCTCCTACGCCACCGCCCAGGCGCTCGGCATCGATCCCGACCCCGAGAACGGCGGCACCGACTCCGGGGTGACCTACATCCTGTTCAAGAACTCACGGGTCTCCCCCATCGAGAGCCACAGCGCGGCCGTCACGCTGGGCGACAAGCTGGCCCGGCAGTTCCTCCGGAACAACTAGGGCGTCCGGGCAGGGCGCGGGGCAGCCCGGCGGGCCTTCGCACGGAGGTCAGTTGGGCTGCCCGACCGGCCGTACGACGACGGTGTTGACGTCCACTCCGGCCGGCCGGCGCAGCGCCCAGACGACGGAGTCCGCGATCTGGGCGGCGGTCAGCAGATGACCGGGCGGCAGGCTGCCGTCCCAGAACGGCGTCTCCACGCGGCCGGGCGCGATCAGCGTGACCCCGATGCCGAACTCCGTCACCTGACGGCGGGTGTTCTCGGCGAGGCCGGTCACCGCCCACTTGGTCGCCCCGTAGATGTTGCCGGGCGTGTTCACGAACCCGGCGACGCTGCCCACCAGCACGATCCGGCCCCGGGTCTCCTTGAGTGCCTCGACCGCGGCCCTGATCAGCAGCGCCGGGCCGAGGACGTTGGTCAGCACCATCTCGGTCCAGCCCGCCGGGTCGCCGTCCGCCACCGAGTCGTGGGTGGCGAACCCGGCGTTGGCGACGACGGTGTCCAGCCGCCCGTACGCCTTGAGCGTGGCATCCACCGCGGACTGCACGTCCGCGTACTCGGCCGCGTTTCCGGCGACCGTCAACAGGCCCTCGGGGTTGCCGAGTTCACCGGCGAAGGCGCGCAGCCGCTCCTCCCGCCGGCCGGTGACGGTCACCCGGCCGCCGGCGTCGAGCAGCTGCCGCGCGACGGCGGCGCCGATGCCGGTGGCACCGCCGGTGATCAGCGTGACGGGAGATTCCGCGTGACGGTTGCTGTCCGCGCTGGTGGACATGACGACCCCCTGTGTCTCGTCCGACGTGTCTCGGTCCGGCAGCCCCGGTCCGACAGGGGGAGTAGATCAGTTGGAGCATTCTCGAAGTCAAGCGCCCAGGTGCCGCTCCGCGGGGACCACCGCGTCCTCCCCGCCGCCTCACATCGCGTGAACCGCCGTATGCACCGTGTGCGCCGCCAGCACGAACACGTCCGGGCGGTGGTGGACGCTCGCCTTGTCGTCGGGGTCGAGGAGGCGGTCGAGGGTGGCGCGGTCGGTCGCGTCGAGGTGGTCGCCGAAGCCGTCGCGCAGGCGGGCGAGGGAGGCGGCGACGTAGGCGCGGGCCCGGTCCCTGGCCGGGGCGGGCAGGTCGAGCATGAAGGTGCGGGTGCCGGTCGGCCTGAGGCCCGCGGAGGACATCAGGGCGTCCCAGTCCTCGGCCTCGGCGACCGAGCCGGGCAGGCTCGCGCGCATCTCGGCGAACCACTCCTCCTCCAGCACGTCGAGACGTGCCTGCAGGCCGGGGCGGCCGATGCCGATGTCCCGCGGCAGGAAGCGCGCGGGCAGTCCGCCCTCCAGGATCGCCAGCGTGCCGCCCGGTGCGAGCCGGTCGGCGAAGGCGGCCAGCGCGGCCCGCTGGTCGCCGAGGTGGTGCAGGCTGCGGCTGGCCCAGAGCAGATCCGCCGGATAGTCCAACTCTTCGAGCACTCCGGGGAGTTCACCGGCGATCGTGTCGAAGCGGTCCCCCACACCGAGCCGCTCGGCACGGGCGCGGGCCCGCTGGAGGAGCGGCTCGGAGCCGTCGACCGCGACGACCCGCGCCCCCGGGAATGCCTCGGCGAGCAGACACGCGACGACACCCGGACCGCTGCCCGCGTCGACGATCAGCCCCGGCTCGGTCTGCTTGTCGGTGAGCCAGGCCATCGCCCGCTCGTACAGGGGCGCGAACAGCTCCGCCTGCGACTCCAGCAGCGGCGCCATCTCGGCCCAGTCGATGTCGGTGTGGTCGTGGTGGTGCCCCCCGTGGGGCCCGTGGCTTCCTCCCTCGCGGGGTTCGCCGTGGTGTCCGCCGTGATGTCCGTGCGCCATGGTGGTCAGCCTCTCGTCCAGGTCCGGCCAGGGTGCGTCGCCGCACCGCGCAACGGCAAGCACTGTTGCCGTCGCCGCAAAAAGTGGCGCCGAAAAATGAGATGCGCGACGCCGCGGGGGTCACCCACGATGACCCGATGGACGAAACGCTGGTGGAGGACTTCCTCGCGGACGGCTTCGTGAAGATCGAGGGAGCCTTCCCGCCGCGTGTCGCGGAGAGCTGCGCCCGGCTGCTGTGGCGGGAGACCGGGTACGACCCGGACGACCCCGGCACCTGGAAGGACCCCGTGGTGTGGGTGGCCGGCATGGCCCAGGGCCCGTTCGCCGCAGCCGCCAACTCCCCCGTCCTGCACGAGGCGTTCGACCTGCTGGTGGGCGAGCGCCGCTGGGAGCCGCGCTACTCGCTGGGCAGTTTCCCGCTCCGGTTCCCGCACGCGGAGGAGCCCGACGACGCGGGCTGGCACATCGAGGGCAGCTATCTCCCGGAGGGCGCCACGCTCTGGCACACCAACCTCCGCTCGCGGGAGCGCGCCCTGCTCCTGCTGTTCCTGTTCAGCGAGGTCACCGAGGCCGACGCCCCCACCCGTATCCGGGTCGGCTCGCACCTCGACGTGCCCAAGGTGCTCGAACCGTACGGCGAGGACGGCGCCTCCTTCCTCGAACTCGGCCCGAAGGTCGCGGCCGCCTCCGCGGCCCGGCCCCTCGCGCACGCCACCGGCCGCCCCGGCGACGTCTACCTCTGCCATCCCTTCCTGGTCCACGCCGCCCAGCCGCACCACGGCACCCGCCCCCGCCTCATGGCCCAGCCGCCCCTCATGCCGGCGGTCCCGCACGATCTCAGCCGCGCGGACGGCGACTGTTCGGCGGTGGAGTTCGCGATACGCCGGGGTCTGACCCACGAGGGGTGACCCCGGCGTACCTCAGAGGCGCGGGGAACAGCGCGACCGGCCACGAAACGGCCGGCGGTCGCCGTCTCGGCGCGACCCGCGTCCTACAACGGCGGGTATGCGTTCTGCATCAGCTGCTGGAACTGCGCCGAGAACCAGTGCCCGGACAGCGGGGCGTTCGGCAGCGCGCCCGACATGTTGTTGCCGTTGCGGGCGTTGCCCGTGTACGTCGGGTCGCACATCCGGTCGAAGCCCTTGCCCTCGTCGTTGGCGATGGCGGTGCTGGAACCGTCGGACTCACCCGGCGGCTTCATCCACACGTAGGCGTCGATCCCGGCGGCCGGGGCGGCCTGCGGACGCTCGCCGAGGCCGGCTCCGGACTGGTTGCACCAGTTGCCGATGTGGATCCGGCGGTCGTAGCGGCCGCCGTCGACATAGGTGTCCACGCTGGTCGTGGCGCCCGGTCCGGTGGGCCGGGCACTGCCGCCCCAGCCGTTCCTGGAGGTGTCGATCAGCATGCCGATGCCGGAGTTGAAGCCGGCCGAGACCAGCTGGTTGCGGAAGGCCTGCGCGTACGACAGCTCGTCGACGTACCGGTTCCAGTCGACCCATGTGGACTGGCGCACCGACGTGCCGCCGACCGTGTCGTCGACGGTGAAGTTGTCCTCCTTCAGGGCGCTGTAGTTGGCCGTGTTGGTGATGAAGCCCTGCACGTCGTCGACGGTCGCGCCCTCGCTGGTGGCCGCCTGGTGGAACAGGGTGGCCGAGGGGGCGAAGTTGTCGTCCCAGCCGAGCCAGCCGTGGTGACCGGCGTCGATGTAGTTGTAGACGTTGGGGATCGCGCCGAGCGTGGCCAGCGCGTAGCCGACGCCCTTCACGTAGTTGCCGTTGGCGAGCATGGTGTCGCACTGCGGGGTCGCCGTCGCCCGGCTGCCGGTGTTGGTGACCAGGTTGGGCAGCGAGTCGATCTCGATGGTGGTGACGATCCGCAGCGAGCTGTACTTGCTGTCGCCGAGGATCGCCGCGATCGGGTCGATGAACTGCGTCTTGTACGTGTCGATCTCCGTCGGGCCGAGCTCGCCGTTGGAGGCGAGGGCCGCGCAGTCACGTCCGGGCAGGTCGTAGATCACCAGCTGGACGACCTCCTCGCCGCCGCCCTGCTGCTGCAGCGCCGCGTCGAGGTGGTCGCGCAGGCCCATGCCGCCGTTCACCCCGTTGATCGCGGCGATGCGGTCGAGCCAGACGCCGGTGGGCTGGCCGGAGACACGGCTGCCGCCCGGCTCGGCGGCGGCCTTCGCGGACCACTCGGGGTTCACGTACACCGTGGCGCCGTCGTAGGGGTTGTCGACACGGCCACCGGGATCCGTGGTGCCGCCCCCGCCGTCTCCACCGTCTCCGCCGCCGCTTCCGTCGTCGGCGTTGCAGGTGACCCCGTCGAGCGTGAAGGCGGTCGGCACCGCGTTGGTGCCGCTGTAGGAGCCGTTGAAGCCGAAGCTCACCGAACCGCCCGCTCCCAGCGTGGCGTTGTAGGTCTCGTTGGCCGCGGTGACGGCGGTGCCGCTCTGGGTGATCTTCGCGTTCCAGCCGCTGGTGACCCTCTGGTTTCCGGCGTACGACCACTTCACCGCCCAACTGCTCTTGGCGGCACCGTTGTTGGTGACCGTCACGGCGGCGGTGAAGCCGGTGTCCCACTGGTTCTGCACCGTGTAGTCCACCGTGCAGGGCACGGCGGCGGGCGCGGCGTCCACGGGGGCGACGGCCACCGCCGTCCCGGCGGACGCGGCGATCAGCGCCAGGGCGGCGAGCAACGCTGTTCTGGTACGACTCATGAGTGCGGGTTTCCTGTCCTGTAGAGGATCGGGGAGGATCATCCGTTCAGGGCGCGCAGGTGGTCGCGCAGCCCGATGCCGTACGACGTGGGAGTCCCGTCGTAACCGGAGATGAGCGAGGGACCGGAGGAGCAGTCCCAGGTGTTCCAGGTCCAGCCGAGGTAGGAGAGCCCCCGGTCGTCGAACCACCTCATGACCCGGTCGACAAACGAGTGCGCGCAGGTGTTCTCGCCGATCTCCCCCGCGACCAGCGGCACTTGGGCCGCGACGGGGGCGAGCGTGGAGTTCCAGCAGCTCTCGTCGGAGCAGGTGTTGAAGTTGTAGACGTGGTAGGCGGCGGCGAGATTGCCCGTCGGGTCAACGGGCCGGTACGTCAGCCACTGGCTCAGGTCGTTCGCGTACGCGAGACCGCCGGCCATGACGACGTTCTGCGCGCCGGTACCGCGCACCGCGTCGACGAGGTCCTGCATTCCGGCCACCCGGTAGCCGATGCCGGGGCAGCTGCCGCCGTCCCTCCAGCACCTCCAGGCGTCGGCGGTGCCGGAGGTCGCCCGGTCCGGGTAGGGCTCGTTGAACAGGTCGAACACGACCGCCTGGTCGGCCTTGAAGGTGTTCGCCACCGACGACCAGAAGGACGGCGTGTACTGCGCGTCCGGCATCGGCTTCTGGCAGGTGGCGTGCACGTCCGAGCAGCCCGCCGAGTTGCCGGTGTACAGCCCGTAGGTCCAGTGCAGTTCGACGATCGGCGTCATGCCGTGCGCCTCGACCCGGGTCACCAGACCCTTCACGGCACCGATGTAGTTCGCGCCGCCGTACTGCGACGGGACGGGGGAAAGGCCCAGCCAGCACTCCTCGTTGAGCGGAATGCGGACCACGTTCGCCTTCCAGTCGGCGATCGCCTGGATCGCGGCGTCGTCGACCGGCCCGTCGAAGATGCCCCGGCCCTGGACGCACATGAACTCGCCGCCGGAGCGGTTGACGCCGAGCAGCCGGCGTGTGGCGCCGCCGGCGTCCACGAGCCTGCCGCCTTCGACGTGCAGTGCGGGTGCCGTGGTGTCCGCGGGCGGATCGGTGGGCGGCGGCGTCGGCTCCGATTCCACGTTGCACGCCGTCCCGTTGAGCTTGAACGACGCCGGGGGCGTGTTGCTCCCCGTCCCGGGCCAGGAGGCGAGGAACCCGGCGCCGACACTCTCACCGGCCGCCGGCGAGCCGTTCCAGCTCTCGTTCGTCGCGGTCACCGTCGTGCCGGACTGGGACCACTTGGCGTTCCAGCCCTGGGTGATCTTCTGGCCGTCGGCGAAGTCGAAGCTCAGGCTCCAACCACTCAGGGCCGCGGTGTTGTCGGTGATCTGCACGGCAGCCTGGAAGCCGGTGTCCCACTGCCCGGTGACGGAGTACTCCACCGAGCAGGCGGGGGCGGCTCCCTGCGCCGTGACCGCCAGAATGGTCATGGACCCGACAAGTCCGACCGCTCCGGCGACGGCTAAGAGTACTGAACGCGGGGGGTGTCGCATGAGCGACTCCTTGCAGCTCAGGCGCGCCGTGACGGACGCGCCGACTGATGGAATCGCTCCCACTGGTGCCCTTGAAGCTAGCGCCAAGTGACGGCAAAGGACAGGGGGGTCACGAAAGTTCGCTGACTTTCGCTCAACTCACCCCGTCGAATGTTTTCGACTCTTCGAGCACCTTGACCGCTCCCACCTCCTTCCGCACTATGGGAGCGCTCCCACTGGTTCAAGGCTTGTTGCTCCTCCCCCCACTCCTCCGAGCCGCAAGGAGGAACCAGCACATGCACCCCAGAAGGAGACGCGGAGCCGTGCGGCGGCCCTGGCGCTGCCGCTCACCCTGCCCGGCGGCGGGACGACGCCCGCCCACGCGGCCGCACTCCGGTGCAGCGTCGGCTGCCGGACGAACGACCGGGGCTCGACGGAGCGGGTCGCCGGGCACTGCCAGCCCGACACCTGGAACGCGTCAAGTCCCGGTGCCAACAGCGGACTTCACGTCACCGTCGCCGGCTACACCAACGACGTATCCGGCGGGCGGGGCGGCGCCTCGTTCACGTACCACCGGTTCTGGGCCCAGGTGGACATCGCCCGGGCCATTGGGCTCGTACGCGGAGCTTCTCGAACAGCCCCGTCGACGCTCCGCGTGCACGGTCCTGACACCTGACGTCGGGGCCCGCAGCCGGGCGGCCCCACCTGTACCGGGGCCGCCCGGCACTCGCGCCCTCAGCAGGACCCCTCAGCAGGACACGCCCACCCCACCGGATCGAGCGCCTGGAGCGGCCGGGCTCACCCGACCGGGCGGACGGTCACGGAGGGTCAGAGCCAAGTTGCGGAGCGTACAGGATCACGTGAGGCTGATCAAGGAAGTTTTCTCATAGCTGTCGAAAGGACAGACATGTCGCAGCGCATCAGCAGGGCGACCCGCGCCCGCGCCGCGGCGATCCTCGCCGCTCCCGTACTCACTCTCACCCTGATGGCACCGTCCGCCTCCGCGGCCTCCACGCCCACCACGCCCACCACGCCCACCACGGCCACCGCGGCCACGGCGCCCACCACGACCGTCACACCCGCCGTGTGCGACGGGCCGACCCATGTGTCCCTCCTGGGCCACGAGGTCTGCCTGTCGTCCTCCTCCTCGAACGACGGCTCCTCCTCGTCCGACCTGGTCGGCGGGCTCCTGGGGGCCGTGACCGGCCTCCTGGGCGGGCTGCTCGGCGGGCTGCTCTGAGCACCTGGTGAGGCGGCCGTCCGCAGCCCGCGGGCGGCCGCCTCCGCGTGTCACGGGGCGGCGGCCGGCGCCGAGTCGCCGTACCGCTCGGCCAGTTCGGCCACCGTGCCCGCCAGGCGGGCCCGCAGTTCGGGCGGTTCGAGGACCTCGACGGACGTGCCCATGCGCAGGAACTCGCCGTGGGCGCGCTCGACGGACTCGACCTGGACCCGGGCGAGCGTCCAGCCGCCCTCCTGCGCCCGGACGACGGCCGCGCGCGGCAGCGTCACGCCCGGCGCGAGCCGGACGAGCGCCTCCGCGCGGTACAGCCGCGCGGGGAAGCCGCGCTGGTACTCCGTCCACCAGGCGGCCAGGTCGAAGCCGTCCGGGCGCGTGAACTCCTCGTCCGTGGCGGTGAGCCGGAGGATCTGGTCGACCCGGAAGGTGCGCGGTCCCGGGCCCGCGACGACGTACCAGCGGCCCGCCTTCAGCACCAGTCCGTACGGCTCCAGCCGGCGCTCGACGTCGGTGGGCTCGGCCCAGCGGCGGTACCGGACGTCGAGCACGCGGCTGTGCCACACGGCGTGGGCGACCTCCGGCAGGAACGGCGCCTCCTCGGCGTCCGCGTACCAGCCGGGTGCGTCGAGGTGGAAGCGGCCGCCGACACGGTCCGCGTGGGCGCGCAGCTCCGGCGGCAGCGCGGCGCGCACCTTGAGCTGGGCGGCAGCCAGCACCGCGCCGAGGCCCAGTTCGGCGGCCGGACCGGGGGCTCCGGCCAGGAACAGGGCCTCGGCCTCGTCGGCGGTGAGGCCGGTCAGGCGGGTGCGGTACCCGTCGAGCAGCCGGTAGCCGCCGGCATGGCCCGCGTCCCCGTACAGCGGCACGCCGGCCGCGCCCAGCGCCTCCACGTCCCGGTAGACCGTGCGCACCGAGACCTCCAGCTCCTCGGCGAGCTGGGCGGCGGTCATCCGGCCCCGGGTCTGGAGGAGGAGCAGGATCGAGACGAGTCGACTGGACTTCACTGACACAGGATGTCAGTGAAGTCCGCCTAGCGTCCTCCCATGGCCTTCACGGAGAAACTCCTGACCGTGCCGCCCCCGATCCGGGTGGCAGGCAGGCACATCAAGCGCTACCACGTCACGGCCGACCCGGCGGGTATCGCGCCGGACGTCGAGAAGGCGGCGTACGCGATCCTTCCCGAACTGCTGCCGGAACCGGACGGGACCGCGCCGGTGACCTTCGTCGTCGTGCACCGGGGAGACGACGACGGCGCCTACGTCAACGCCTACAGCTGGGTCTGGGACAACGTCCTGCACTACGCGAACGCGGCCGCCGGCCAGCCGGTCGTCGGCTGTCCCGACCACGACCCCACCCACTTCGTCCGGCCCGAACTGCCCTGGATCGGCTGCGTCTTCGAGCTGCCGCCGCTGCAGCACGAACGGGACGCCTGGGTACGGCACATGCTGGTGCCCGACGTCCCGGACCTGGACGCCTACCTGGCCGACTCCCTGCCCGAGGGAACCACCGGGGAGCGCCGATGAGCGGCCCGCACGACTTCGACTTCCTGCACGGCGCGTGGCGGGTCGCCCACCGCCGCCGCACCGACTTCCTCGACCCGGACAGCGGCTGGCTGGAGTTCGCGTCCACGAGCCGGTGCACGCCGCTGTTCGACGGCGCCGCGAACATCGACGAGATCGACCTGCCCCGCCTGGGCGCGAAGGGGCTGACGCTGCGGCTGTTCGACGCGGAGCACGAGCAGTGGTCGCTGAACTGGTCCTCCAGCCGCACCGGCACCCTGTTCCCGCCGGTGACCGGCCGCTTCGACGGCGACCGCGGCGAGTTCTACGGCGACGACGTGCACGACGGGAGGGACGTGCGGGTGCGGTTCGTCCGGGCGGACGTCTCCCCCGCCGCCGCCCACTGGGAGCAGGCGTTCTCCACCGACGGCGGCGCGAACTGGGTGACCAACTGGACGATGGACTTCACGCGTCCGGCTTCCTGAAGGACCGCAGGCCGAAGACCGGGTCGGCGCGCGGCCGGTCCTGGTCCGGGAGCGCGGCGAGCCCGGCGGCGAAGCGCTCGGTGAGCGGATCGCCGGGCGGCAGCGTGGTGAACCAGCCGCGCCCGAGGTCCGCCGCGGTGCGCCGGGGGCTGCGGCCCTGGCCGTGGCCCCGGAAGCCGGCCCGTCCGGCGGGGAGCAGCCCGCACGCCGCCGCGCTCGCCTCGACCAGGGGCGCGGCGTCCCGGGCCGCCCGGCGCGGCCGCCCGGCGAGCACGGCGTCGATGTCGCTGCCCACGTCGTGCGCGGCGGCCTTGTCGACGGTGGTGACGTACACCCCGCCGGGCCGCAGCACCCGGGCGCACTCGGCGACGACGCGCCGCACGGCCCGGGCGTCGTCGAGCAGGTGCAGCAGCCAGACGCTGGTGACGGCGTCGAAGGCGTGGTCGGCGAAGGGCAGCCGGCGGCTGTCGGCGAGCACGACGGCGCCGGGCAGCCGTACGGCCGCCATCCGGGCCATCCCGTACGTCAGGTCGGCGCCCGTCACCCGCAGGCCGGGACGGGCCGAGGCGAGCCTGCGGGTGACGATGCCGGTGCCGCAGGCGAGGTCGAGGAGCCGGCCGGCGTCGCAGGGAACCAGGCCGAGGACGGCGGCCGCGGCCGCCGCCGCGCGGGGCTCGCCGCCCCGGCTGGCGTCGTAGGCGCCGGCCTCCTTGTCGTAGTCGAGCACGGCGTCAGTGGGCTCCGTGCGCGGGCGCGAGGGCCTCCACCTTCTGCGCCAGCTCGAAGTCCTTCCCGGTGAGGCTGCCGCCCGCGCTGTGCGTGTGCACGGACAGGACGACCGTGTCGTATCCGAGGGTGAGGTCGGAGTGGTGGTTCAGCTCCTCCTGCACCTGCGCGATGTGCACGACCAGCGCCGTCGCCCCGAAGTGCGAGCCGAGGCGGTAGCTGCGCGTGAGGCGGCCGTCGTCGACGGACCAGCCGGGCAGCTCCGCGAGCCGTTCCTCGATCTCCTTCTGCGACAGCGGTTCGACGGCCATGACCTCGCTCCTTCCCCGACGCCGGGTTCTTCTTCAGCCTGCCATACGCGAGTGACCACGGCCCTGGTCAGACGGGTGCCCGGGACGGACGGGCCGACACGTCCGGCGGGCGTCGCGGGGCCCGCCCCGCCGCCCGGCCGCCGGCGTATCCGGGCTCCGTGCGGCACATGTCCTCGACTACCGTCGTACGTATGACCGCTGCCACGACCGGACCCTCCTCCTCCGCAGTCTCCCCCGCCGGAAAGGGCGTAGGCCCGCTGCTGCGGGCGTGGCGGGAGCGGCGGCGGGTCAGCCAGCTGGAGCTGGCGCTGCGGGCCGACTCCTCGGCCCGGCACATCAGCTTCGTCGAGACGGGCCGCTCCCGGCCGAGCGAGGAGATGGTCCTGCGTCTCGCCGAGCACCTGGAGGTGCCCGTGCGCGAGCGCAACGCCCTGCTGCTGGCGGCCGGTTACGCCCCGCACTATCCGGAGACCCCGCTGGACTCCCCGGAGCTGGAGGCCCTGCGCGAGGGCATGGAGCGCCTCATCCAGGGCTACGAGCCCTACCCCGCGCTGGTCGTCGACGCGATGTACGACGTGGTCGCGGCCAACCGGGGCGTGGTGATGCTGATGGAGGGCGTCCCGGAGCACCTGCTGCAGCCGCCGCTGAACGTGATGCGGCTGACCCTGCACCCGGAGGGCCTGGCGCCGCGCATCCGCAACCTGCGCGAGTGGCGGGGCCATCTGCTCGCGCAGATGGAGCGGCAGATCGCGCTGCACCGCTCCGGGCCGCTGCGCGCGCTGTACGAGGAGGTCGCCGCGTATCCGGTGCCCGAGACGGCCGCGGACCGCGAACCGGCCGAGCCCGTCCCCTACTTCGCGCTGCCGATGCGGATCGAGCACGAGGGCCGGGTGCTGTCGTTCATCTCGTCGATCTCCACGTTCAACACCCCGATGGACGTGACCGTCGCCGAGCTGGCCATCGAGACGCTGCTCCCGGCCGACCCGGCGACGGTCAAGTACCTTCACTCGCTGATGTCCTGACGGGCTCTCAGTCCCAGGTGCTGCAGGACGGCGAAGCCGGCGACGGTCAGTGCCTGGAGCACGGTCCACACCGCGCCGGCCGTCGTCGGCGACAGCCACAGGGCCAGAGCGAGAAGACTCGGCGCGGTCCAGGCGAGGTTGGTCCCGCTCGACGCCGAGCAGGCGGCCGAGCGCCGCGACCCAGCTCACCGCACTCGCCCGCACCGGGCGCCCCCCGGGGCCATGGCGGTGCGCCCGGAGAGTGGTGATCGCGCGGACGGTGCGCGTGGCGAGCGAGTCGCCGCAGACCCCGTGAGAAGGTCACCGGAACATGACACACTGCTTCGCGCATACTGAGGCGCGTATGGGGAGGCGTGGCGTGAGTGAGCGGCGTCCCGCGCCCACCGTGGGCCAGGTTGTGCTCGGCAAGCGTCTGCAGGAGCTGCGCGAGGCGGCACAGCTCAAGCGCGAGGAGGCGGCGCGCGTCCTGCGGGTGGCCCCCGCGACCGTCCGGCGCATGGAGACGGCCGAGGTCGCGCTGAAGATCCCGTACGTACAGGTGCTGCTGGAGACGTACGGCGTTCCGGACGACGAGGCGGCCGCGTTCGTCGCTCTCGCCGAGGAGGCGAACCAACCGGGCTGGTGGCAGCGGTTCCACGACGTGCTGCCGGACTGGTTCAGCCTGTATGTGAGTCTGGAGGGCGCCGCGACCCTGATCCGCTCCTACGAGCCGCACTTCGTGCCCGGGCTGCTGCAGACCGAGGACTACGCGCGCGCGGTGCTGGAGGCGGGCACCATAGGGCAGACCGGGCCGGACACGATCGAGCGCCATGTGTCCCTGCGGATGACCCGGCAGCGGCTGCTGGAGAGACCGGATCCGCCGCACCTGTGGGTGATCATGGACGAAACGGTCCTGCGGCGCCCGGTGAGCATCCGCGGCGAGGTGATGCGCACGCAGCTCGACAAGCTGCTGGAGTTCGCCGAGCGGGACCGGGTGACCCTTCAGCTGGCGGAGTTCAAGGACGGCCCGCACCCGGGGACGTACGCGCCCTTCACGCTGTTCCGCTTCGGCGAGCCCGAACTGCCCGACATGGTCTTCACCGAGTACCTGACCGGAGCCCTGTACCTCGACTCGCGCACGGAGGTCTCCGCGCATCTGGAGGTCCTCGACCACATGACGGCGCGGGCCGCGTCGGCCCAGCGCACCCGGAAGATCCTGCGGGAGTACCGCGAGGACTTCTGATCACGCAGGGCGCCTCAGGGCGGTGTGGTCCAGGGCGGGGTGGACGGCCGGTGGCGATCTGCGGTGCGGCGTCGGATCCGGGCACGTGGTGCCGTCTCCTCGAAAGGCGGGGGACGGACCGTTCCCCCGAGCCCGCTCCGCGCCGGATCGCGCAGGGCGTGGCCCCGGAGCCGCGGGTGCACGCGGACGTGCGGGACCTGTCGCAGGTCACCCCCGACCTCGGTCCGGAGGCCGTCGCGCAGGCGGCGGGCGCCTTCGAGGCCGGCGGCACCCCCTTCTGCGTCGCGTCCCAGGCGGAGCACGTCGTGCCCGTGCACGCGGGGGTCGCCCGCACACCCTGACACCCCCGTGCGGGCACCCGTACGGGTGCCGTGAACAGGTGCGTTCGCGCGCCCGCCCCTAGCGTCGAGGCACGGGGCGAGCAAGGGAGCGCACGTGACCGGCACGCGGACACCGCCCACCGGGCCGCGAGCGGCACCGACGTGAAGGAGGCCCGATGCCCTCGGACACCGTGCTGTACCAGGCCGCCGCGCTCTGTCTCACCTACCCCGACGAGGACTTCCGCGCCCGGCTGCCGCTGCTGCGTGAAGCCGCCCCGCAGCTGCGGGAGTTCGTGGACCACGCGGCGGTGACCCCGGCCGCGGAGCTGGCCGCGCACTACGTACGGGTCTTCGGTCCGACGGACCGGCCCAGCCTCCATCTGAGCCGGTGGGGGGAGGGCGGGGCCGGGCGGTACGGCATGCCGCCGGTGCGCCTCGCGGACCTCTACCGGGCCGCGGGGCTGGAGTTCACCGGCGAGGAGCAGCCGGACTTCCTGCCCGCGGTCCTGGAGTACACGGCCCGCACCGGCGACACGGAGATCCTCACGGAGTACCGCGACGCCCTGGATCAGCTCCGTGCCCGGCTCACCGGCCTCGGCACGCCGTACGCGGCCGTCCTGGACGCCGTGTGCGCCGCGCTGCCGGCCGCCGGCGTCCGAGCGCGCCACGACGGCACGGCGTGAGGCGACGGCACGGCGTGAGGCGACGGCACGGCGTGAGGCGTGGCGGCCGACGCCGCCGCTTCAGGCCGCTCCGCCCTTCTCGTCCCTCTCGTCGTCGACGATCTCCGCGTCCACCACGCCCTCTTCGTCGGACGTGCTCCGCTCGTGCGCCGCCTCCGGTTCGCCGGTCGGGCCGCCGTCGGCCGAGGCGTACATGGCCTGGCCCATCTTCTGGCTGACGGAGGCCAGTTTCTCCACGCCGGCGCGCAGCTCGTTCGTCTCCGCGTTCCGTTCCAGCAGGTCCTTGAGCTCGGTCGCCGCGGCCTCGACCTCGGACCTGGTCTCGGCCGGGATCCGCTCCTCGTTGTCCCGCATGAACTTCTCGGTCTGGTAGACGAGCTGCTCCGCCTGGTTGCGGGTCTCGGCGGCCTCCCGGCGTGCCCGGTCCTCCTCGGCGTACTGCTCCGCCTCCCGCATCATGCGGTCGATGTCGTCCTTGGGCAGGGCCGAGCCGCCGGTCACCGTCATCTTCTGCTCGCGGCCGGTCGCCAGGTCCTTCGCCGAGACGTGCATGATGCCGTTCGCGTCGATGTCGAAGGCCACCTCGATCTGCGGTACGCCGCGCGGTGCGGGCGGCAGTCCCGTCAGGTCGAAGACGCCCAGCTTCTTGTTGTACGCGGCGATCTCCCGCTCGCCCTGGTAGACCTGGATGCCCACCGAGGGCTGGTTGTCCGCCGCCGTGGTGAAGATCTCCGAACGCCGGGTCGGGATGGTGGTGTTGCGCTCGATCAGCTTCGTCATGATGCCGCCCTTGGTCTCGATGCCCAGGGACAGCGGGGTGACGTCGAGCAGCAGGACGTCCTTCACGTCGCCGCGGATCACACCGGCCTGCAGCGCGGCGCCGACGGCCACGACCTCGTCGGGGTTGACGCCCTTGTGCGGGTCCTTGCCGGTGAGCTCCTTGACCAGCTCGGTGACGGCCGGCATCCGGGTGGAGCCGCCCACGAGGATGACGTGGTCGACCACGGACAGCTTGATGCCGGCGTCCTTGACCGCCTGGTGGAAGGGGGTCTTGCAGCGGTCGAGGAGATCGGCGGTGAGCTCCTGGAACTGGGCGCGGGTCATCTTCTCGTCGAGGTGCAGCGGACCCTCGGCGGAGGCGGTGATGTAGGGCAGGTTGATCGTCGTCTCGGAGGAGCTGGAGAGCTCGATCTTGGCCTTCTCGGCACCCTCCCGCAGCCGCTGGAGGGCCATCTTGTCCTTGCCCAGGTCGATGCCGTACTGCCCCTGGAACTTCTTCACCAGGTGCTCGACGATCCGCTGGTCCCAGTCGTCGCCGCCGAGGTGGGTGTCGCCGTTGGTGGCCTTGACCTCGATGACGCCGTCGCCGATCTCCAGCAGGGACACGTCGAAGGTGCCGCCGCCGAGGTCGAAGACGAGCACGGTCTGCTCCTCGCCCCGGTCCAGGCCGTAGGCGAGGGCGGCGGCCGTCGGCTCGTTGATGATCCGCAGGACCTTCAGGCCCGCGATCTCCCCGGCCTCCTTGGTCGCCTGCCGCTGGGAGTCGTCGAAGTACGCCGGTACGGTGATCACCGCGTCCGTGACGTCCTCGCCGAGGTAGGACTCGGCGTCCCGCTTGAGCTTCTGGAGCACGCGCGCGGACAGTTCCTGCGCGCGGTAGCGCGTGCCGTCGACGGACCCCTGCTCGGGGAAGCGCCAGTGCGCGTCGCCCATGTACCGCTTCACGGAGCGCGCGGTCCGCTCCACGTTCGTCACGGCCTGCCGCTTGGCGACCTCTCCGACCAGCACCTCGCCGTTCTTGGCGAAGGCCACGACCGACGGTGTGGTCCTGGCTCCCTCCGCGTTGGCGACGACCGTGGGTTCGCCGCCCTCCAGGACGGCCACCACCGAGTTCGTGGTCCCGAGATCGATCCCGACCGCACGTGCCATGTCCGTCCCCTTCCGCCAGGGCACTCGTCACACACCAGCACAAAACTTGAGTGCAGGAATGTCAATGCCGCGCCCGTTTTCCGGGCGCGGCATCGCAGGCGGGGCGGGGTCAGGCGAGCTTCGCCGACAGGGTGATGGTCGTTCCGGTCAGGGCCTGGCTGACCGGACAGTTCTTCTTCGCGTCCTCGGCCGCCGCGACGAAGCCGTCGTGGTCGAGGCCCGGCACCGAGCCCTCGACCGTGAGGTGGATGCCGGTGATGCCTTCGCCGGGCTGGAACGTGACGTCGGCGTTGGTGATCAGCTTGGTGGGCGGGGTGCCCGCGCCGGCGAGGGCGTGCGACAGCGCCATGGAGAAGCAGCTGGAATGGGCGGCGGCGATCAGCTCCTCGGGGCTGGTCCTCCCGTTCGCGTCCTGCGCCCGCGACGCCCACGTCACCGGCTGCTGGCCGATGCCGGAGGAGTCGAAGGTGACGACACCGTTGCCCTCGAGCAGGTTGCCTTCCCACACGGTGTGTGCGGTGCGCGTGGTAGCCACGATGATTCCTTTCGACGCGGTCCCTTGGACGGGATTCGTGTGCACCATCCGATCACATTCCCTCTCAGCACACCCGGAAGACCGGCCCACGCGCGGTGAACGGCAGCCGGGCGCCCTGCGGGATCAGATAAGCGTGCTCGCGCCGCAGCCGCAGCACGTCGCACCAGCCGTCCGTGATCACCAGGACCGGTGCGCCCGGCGGGAAGTCGTCCGCACGGTGCAGCAGGTCGATGCCGGGCTGCAGGACCGTGCCGCCCCGGCCGTGCACCCGCACCCGGCCGGCGATCTCGGTGACCGGGACGTAGCCCGCGTCGTGCGGGGCCGCGTCGCAGAAGACGACGCGGGCGGCCGGGACGTCACGCGCCTCGGCGTAGGAGGCGATGGCGCCGAGCGCCTTGCCGAGCAGGGTGCGGTCCATGGAGCCGGAGGTGTCCAGGACCACGCCGAAGGTGCAGCGGGCGATCTCCTCGGGCGGGAAGTAGCGGCCCGCGCGCGGGATGTCCGGGGTGGCGGACTGGCGGCGCGAGGGGCGGGCGTAGGACCGGACGGGCTGCGGGCTCGGCACGAACTCGTCGAACCAGCGGGCCAGTTGCGCGTCCCAGGGCAGTGGCGGGTGGCTGAGCGCGCGGATCTCCTCCACCAGGCCGCCGGGCAGCAGGCCGCGCTCCTGCCGCTGGTGCAGGTCAAGGCCCTGGCTGAGGCCGCGGCGGTAGAAGGCGTCGAGGTCGGTGTGGCCGCGCGGGCTGCCGAGCGGTGCGCCCAGGACGTCGCCCAGGCCCTTGCCGCGCAGGGTGGCCAGGCGGCGCATCCGGCGCAGGTCGCCGGCGATGCGGTCGTAGACCTCCTCGGCGGACAGGCCGGTGAGCTCCGGGTCGTGCAGCAGCCCTTCGGGCATCGTGCCGACCTGCATCTCGCACAGCCAGCCGTTGATCACGTAGTCGCAGGCGACGTTGAACAGGTACGGGTCGCGGGTGCCGCAGCGGTCGCCGTGGCGCAGGGCGGCGTGCAGCATCTCGTGGGCGAGGATGAACCGCCACTCCTCGTCGTCGTGGTGGCGCTGCGGGTTGACGTAGATCTCGCCCGCCTCGGGGTTGACGGCGGCCACGGAGATGCCGTGCGCGCGGGCGAGTTCGGCGTCGGCGACCAGCGTGATGCCGGCCGCGATGCCGCCGAGCAGCGGGTAGGAGGAGATGAACCAGCTCAGCGCCTTCTGCCAGGGCCGCCGCGGTACGAGCGCGCCGTCGAGGGTGTCCCGGCGGCCGCCCGCCAGATCCATCGCCGCCGACATCGTCCGGGTCAGCGCGGCGGCGAACGCGAGCTGGTGGTCCGGGGGTTGGGCCCAGCCCACCCACCGCATGAGCAGCTGGTCGGGTTCCGCGCCCGCCGTGCCGCAGCGCTCGTAGACGGCCGGGAGCCCGTGCCGCCGCCAGCGCGCGGCGAGCCGCTCCTCGTCCCCGTCGGGATAGGAGGCGGGCAGGTCCTCGGGGGTGGTGCCGACGCTGAAGGTCAGCAGGAAGCGGTCGACGACGACGCAGCGGGCGGCGAGGTCGAAGCGGTCCGGCTGGGTGCGCTCGCCCTTCGCCGCCGGGACGTGCCCGAAGCCGAGGTGGAGGATCGCGTGTGCGAGCACCCAGGCCCAGGTGGCGGGGTCGGCGAGCCGGTGCGGGTGCACGTGCAGGTCGCCGTCGGAGTCGACGGCGACCAGGCCCTCGCGGGGCGCGAACCTGCACTCCTCCTGCCGGCAGACGCCGAACTCCACGGCCGCGAGGGCCGGGTTGGCCTTGACCAGCCGCAGGCCCTCGGCGAACGCCTCGGCCGCCGGGTCCCGCTTCGTCCGCCCCTTGCCGCGGCCGCGGCTCACCGGCGCGCCTCCACCAGCCGCGGCATGTCCCGGGCGGCCTCGATGAGGAACCACGAGGGCAGCACGGGGTTGCCGTCGGCGTCGGAGGCGATGACGGTCTGCGCGACCTCCACGGAGATCTCGGCGAGCTGCACCAGCAGCGACTTGGCGCGGTACGCGGTCTGCCGGCCGTTCGCCGACATGTGCTCCTTGCGGGCCGGGAGTTCCTTGATCAGCCGGGCGCGGAAGGACTCGGCGAGGTAGTAGAGCAGGTCGCGGTCCTCCGGCCGGCTCGGCCAGCGGGCGTCGCCCCTGATGACGGCCTCGATGCCGAACCGGCTGCGCACGATCTTGACGTAGCCGCAGAACGCGGTGGCGTGCCGCGGCGTGAGCGTGCCGTGCGCGAGGATCTTCAGCGTCTCCTCGTCGAGGTCGCGGCCGAAGGAGTGCAGCGCGTCGGAGAGCATGTGCCAGGAGCGGGGCGTGGAGAAGGGCTCCTCGGTCTTCGGCGGCCTGGACCACAGGTGGTCGGGCCGGTCGGTGAGGTGGTCCACGACCCACGGGTGGATGCCGTTCTCCCCGGCCCAGACCAGCCAGTCCTTCGCGGACGCCTCCAGATGGACGTGGGTGAGGCGGTTGACCAGGGCGGAGGCGATGGGGCGCGCGAGCGCGTTGTCGGTCGAGCGGTTGCCGGCGCCGATGACGATCGAGCCCTTCGGCAGTTCGTAGCTGCCGATACGGCGGTCCAGGATCAGCGAGTAGAACGCCTTCTGCACGTCCGGCGTCGCGGCGTTCAGCTCGTCCAGGAACAGGCAGTACGGCTCGTCGCGGGCGATGGCCTCCGGCGGGCAGAACACGGACCGGCCCGCGCGGATCTGCGGGACGCCGATCAGGTCCTCGGGCGCGAGCTGGGTACCGAGCAGGCTCACGCACTCCAGGCCCAGCGACTGGGCGAAGTCCCGTACGAGGGAGGACTTTCCGATGCCGGGGGCACCCCAGACGAAGACCGGCCGCACGGTCGCGAGACCGAGCAGCAGCTCCGGTACACGGGCGGGCGGGCGTGACGGTGACGGCTGCCTGCACGCAGCGGCTCCCAAAGGGTCGAGAAGGGCGCGCAGGGGCGCTCGGATACCGACAGTGTGGGCGTACGGATCGGCGGGCGCAGCCGATTTTCAGGCGGCCCGCTCCTCCGGCTTTGTGTCGAGCGGCACCTGGGGGCCGTTGGACTCGTGCAGCCAGCGGCGCAGGACGCGGTGCACCTGCTCGGCGCCCACCAGGTCGGCACCGGCCTCGACCGGTTCGGAGAAGGCGAGCGGGGAGAGCAGGAACGGCCGCGCCTGCGCACCGCCGAGCCCGCCGTGCGAGCCGATCTGCTCCTCGAAGGCCAGCACCTCGCCGTCGGCCGGGTCGTGGGAGGAGTTGACCATGATGTCGGCGGTGTGCGGGAAGGAGTGGGTGCGCCGCACGGCGTCGGCGGCGCCGGGACCGAACACCTCCAGGGGGCCCGGCTTGTCGTCGAGCATGTCGAGCGGGATCTCCGCACCGTACGCGCCCAGCACGACCCCGCCGTGCTCCTCGCTGCGCACCAGCAGGAAGCCGATGCCCGGGTGGTTGGCGAGCGTGGTCAGCAGGGCCGGGTGGCGGGCGTCGATCTCCTCCTTGCTCATCCGGTGCGGCACGTCCGGGAAGGAGACCAGGCCGAGGTTGCCGGAGGCCAGGACCAGCGGCTCCGAGCGGCGGCGGGCGGGGTGCTGCTGCTCGCCGCCCGCCTCGACGGGGCGGCGCAGCGCGGCCCGTACGGCGGCGCGGGCCTCGGCGCCGCTGTGGGTGCGCCGTGCCCTGCGCGGCACGGGCAGCCCGCAGCCGGCCCGCACCAGGTCGCCGAGGCCGAGGCCGTAGCGGGCGCGGAAGGTCTCGCCGGGGCTCTGCCCGTGGTCGGACAGGACGACGATCCGGTACGGCCGCGGGGCGTGCTCGGCGACCTGCGCGATCAGTGCCAGCGCGCGGTCGAGGCGTGCGAGGACCTGCTCGGCGTCCCGGCTCACCGGCCCGGAGTGGTGCGCCACCTCGTCGTAGGCGACCAGGTCGGCGTAGACGGCGGTGCGCCCGGCGAGCATGTCGCCCATCACCGCGGCGACCACGACGTCCCGTTCGACGACCGTCGCGAAGGCGCGGACGAGGGGGTAGAGGCCGCCACGGGCGACGCGCGGGCGCTGCCCGCGGGCGACGGCCCGCGTCGACTGGCCGATCTCGCGGCCGACCTCGGCGACGAAGGACATGGCGGTGCGCACGGCGTTGGCCGGGTCGGAGAAGTAGGCGAAGTAGCCCGCGCGGGAGCGGTTCTCCCGGCCGCGGCGGCGGGTGGCGATGGACAGCACCAGGGCCTGCTCGTCGGCACCGCCGCTGAAGAGGTTGCCGCGGCTCGCGCCGTCGGCGCCGAGCAGCCCGCCGTCCCCGGTGCGCTCGACGGCCCGGCGCTGGAGCTCGGCGGCGCTGGTCGGCCGGTTGCAGACCATCACCTCGCGGGTGTCCTTCTCGTACCAGCGGAAGGCGGGGACGTCGTGGTTGCTGCCGTGCAGGATGCCGAGCTGGCTGGCACCGGTCTGGCTGGACCAGTCGGTGCGCCAGGCGGTGAGCCGGTGGGTGCCCCGCAGCCAGCGCGCGACCGTGGGCATCACGCCCTTCCCGGCCGCGGCGACGAGCACGTCGTGGCCGACCCCGTCGAGTTGCAGGAAGACCGTGCCCGGGGCGGACGGGCCCGCCGGCCCGCGTCTGCGGCGCCGGTCGGCGAGGCGGTAGAGACGGCGCCGGTAGGCGTCGTCGTCGCGGACCGCCAGGGCGGCGCCGGTCGCGGAGGCCACGGCGGACATGACCGCGGCCACCACCACGGCGGTCTCGGGGGCCGCCTCGGCGCTGCTGGCGGGGTTGAGCCGCAGCGCGACCAGCAGCAGGGAGCCGTTCAGCACGAAGACCAGCAGCCCGAGCACGAGCGCGGGCACGAGCAGCAGCAGCCGGACCAGCAGCGGCCAGACCAGGGCCGACAGCACACCGAAGGCGCCGGCACCGAACGCGGCGGTGACGGCGATGTGGGTGGCGCTCTCGCCGTCGGGGGACTGGAGGCGGAAGTCCGGCAGAATGCCGGCGAGCACGAGCATGGTGAGGGTGGAGACCGCCCACACCGTGACGCTCCGCCCCAGCTGACTGGCGATCCGCCGCCACCGCCCGCCACGCACGCCCCGACCACCTCACGTCCCGGCCCGTCGTCGGTGCGGGCCTGCCCTCAGACTGTCATACGGGCCGGGCGACCCGTTTCCGCCTCGGCGGGGGCGGCTCAGCGCCCGTCGTACCCGGCGGTCGGCATCGACAGGCGGCGGTGCACCCGTGCCTTCATCTGTGCGTCGTAGCAGGGTTCCGCGGAGCCCACCGTCTCGACCCGCACCCCGCGCCGCGCGCACTCCGCGGCGAACTCCTCCACGGACGACAGGGCGCTCTCCAGCACCCGGCGGCTGGGCGCCACGAACAGGTCGACGCCCGGCCGGACGCCGTCCCACAGCACGCAGTGGTCCGCCCGCAGTCCCCGCACCAGGAGCTCCCGGCAGACGATGTAGCCCCGCTCGGCGGCCCAGCGCGCGCACATCGCGTGCTGGCTGCGGGAGTCCACCAGGAAGGGATCGGCGTCCAGTTCCTCGAGCGGCGTCAGACTCGCGATCGCCGTGACACGCACCGGTCCCATGGCGTCCCCCTCACCTCTGGGTTTCGGCGCCGACCCTACTCCTGCCCGTAGGCTTCGGGGGAGTCGCGCGAAGGAGGCAAAGAGGTGCCGGTGGAGATCACCTGGTGGGGTCACGCGACCTGCACGGTCACCGACTCGGACGTGCGCCTGCTCACCGACCCTCTGTTCACCCGCCGCCTCGCCCACCTCCGGCGGCGGCGCGGGGCGCTGCCGCCGCCCGGCGCCTGGCGCGCCGACGCGGCCCTGGTCTCCCATCTGCACGCCGATCACCTGCACGTTCCGTCCCTGGAGCGGCTCGCCGAGGGCACGCGCCTGCTGGTGCCCCGGGGCGCACCCCGGGCGGTTCCGGCGCTGCGCCGGCTCACTCATCTCAGAGTGAGCGAAGTGGTGCCCGGGGACCGGGTGACGGTCGGTGAGGTCGTGGTACGGGTCGTCCCCGCGCGGCACGACGGACGGCGGCTGCCGCTCGGACCGCACCGCTCCCCCGCGCTCGGCTACGTCGTCGAGGGCGAGGCGCGCACCTATTTCGCCGGCGACACCGGGCTGTTCGACGCGATGGCGCGGGAGGTCGGGCCGGTCGACGTGGCGCTGCTGCCGGTGGGCGGCTGGGGCCCCTTCCTCGGCGAGGAGCACCTGGACGCGGGGCGGGCGGCCCGGGCGCTGGCCCGGCTCGCGCCGCGCAGCGCGGTCCCGGTGCACTACGGCACCTACTGGCCGGTCGGGATGGACGCGGTACGCCCGCACGAATTCCACTCCCCCGGTGACGAGTTCGTGCGCCTGGCGGCCGACCACGCCCCGGACGTCGCGGTGCACCGGCTCGGGCACGGGGAGAGCGTACGGCTGGAGGCGGCGCGGTGACGTGGCTCTCCGCGCCGGCGGCCGTGCCGCCGGAGTCCACCCAGCAGGCGATCGGCTACCCGTCGCTGTTCCTGCTGGTGCTGTTCGGGGCGCTGGTGCCGGTGATTCCTACGGGGGCGCTGGTGAGTTCGGCGGCCGTGGTGGCCTTCCACCAGACGGCGCCGTTCTCCCTGGCGCTGGTGTTCGTCACGGCGTCGCTGGCCGCGTTCTTCGGGGACGCGGCGCTGTACTGGCTCGGCCGGCGCGGGATGGATTCGAAGAACGGGTCGCGGTGGCTGGCGGCGATCCGGGCGCGGGCGCCGGAGGACCGCCTGGAGCGGGCGCAGGGGAAGCTGGCGGAGCACGGGGTCGCCGTGCTCGTGCTGTCCCGGCTGGTGCCCGCCGGGCGGATTCCGGTGATGCTGGCCTGTCTGCTGGCGAGGTGGCCCGTGCGGCGGTT
Organism: Streptomyces sp. NPDC101225; assembly: GCF_044767585.1. Lineage (NCBI taxonomy): Bacteria > Bacillati > Actinomycetota > Actinomycetes > Kitasatosporales > Streptomycetaceae > Streptomyces > Streptomyces sp. NPDC101225. The sequence continues at coordinate 131,157 of NZ_JBIWOE010000008.1, read as the reverse complement.
CGCCCGGGGGAACCTGCCGGCGTGTGTCGCCTGGGCCGTGACGTATCAGGTGATCGGGATCCTGGGGGGTTCACTGTTTCCCGAGCCCTGGGAGGGCGTGGTGGCGGCGGTCGCGCTGACCGTGGTGATCGGCCTGACGCCCGGCGTGTGGAGGCGGGTTCGGTCCGCGCAGTGAGGTCGGGTCGCCGGGGGCGGGTCGGTGGGGGGCGGATCGGTGGGGGGCGGGTCGCGCCGTTCGCGTGCCCCTAGGGCTGGTGCAGGACACGGGACGCCCCGATGGGGAGGTCCCAGAGGTCCTCGCGGCGCAGGCCCGCCGTCTCCCACGCCTCGCGGACCCGGATGAGGGGTTCCAGGACCGGTTCCGCCGACAGGACGAAGGTGGCCCAGTGCATCGGGGCCATTCTTCGCGCGCCGACGTCCTGGGCCGCCCGGACCGCCTCCTCCGGGTCGCAGTGGACGTCGCTGAGCCACCAGCGGGGGTCGTAGGCACCGATCGGGAGGAGGGCCAGGTCGATGCCCGGGTAGCGGCGGCCGATCCGGGAGAACCAGTGGCCGTAGCCCGTGTCGCCGGCGAAGTACACGCGCTGCCCGTCGGGGGCGGTGAGGACCCAGCCGCCCCACAGGGAGTGGCAGGTGTCGGTGAGGGTGCGCTTGGACCAGTGGTGGGCGGGGACGAAGTCGATGCGGACTCCCACCCGTCGCCCGCCACCACCCTCGCCCGAGGCGCCTGCGGCGCCGTCCCTCGGGTGCAGTTCGGACGCCTCCCACCAGTCCAGCTCGGTGACCGTGGTGAAGCGCCGGCGGCGGAACCAGGCGCCGAGTCCGGCGGGTACGAACACCGGGGTGTCGCGCGGCAGACGGCGCAGCGTGGGGGCGTCCAGGTGGTCGTAGTGGTTGTGGCTGATGACGACCGCGTCCACGCGCGGGAGGCTGTTCCATTCGATGCCCACCGGGGTGACGCGCGCGGGGGTGCCGAGGATGCGGCGCGACCAGACCGGGTCGGTGAGGACGGTCAGACCGCCGATCTGCACGACCCAACTGGCGTGTCCCGCCCAGGAGACGGCGACGGTGCGGGAGTCGACGCGGGGCACCGGCCCGGGTTCGCGGGGGAGCCGGGAGATGTCCGCGAGGCCCTCCGGGCCCGGGCGGATGGAGCCCTCGCGGGCGAAGCGGGCCATGGCCTTGAGACCGGGCAGCGGAGCGGTCAGGCGGTCGTGGAAGGTGCGCGGCCAGACCCGGCGCTCGCCCGGCGGGCGCGGTTCGGCCAGCGGCGGGAACGGGGCCGCGGACGTCCGCGTGGACGCGGGGCCTTCGGCCTCCCGGGTGGTCGTGCTCGTGCTGGTGGTCGACTCGGACTGCTGCGTCATCGAGGAGGCTCCCGTCGCTGAGCGTCGTCGCGAAGGTCGTCGAAGACCGACTTCACCTGGTTCAACGCGCGTTGCACATGTGGCAGTTCCAACGGCGCGGGAGAGGTGAGGCATTCCGCGCGTTCCTCGTCCGTACGCCCCAGGAGCGGGCCCGTGGACAGCCGTACGCGCAGGGCGCCGAGTTCGTCGCCGAAGCGGTGGCCGCCGGGGGCGGGCATGCCGAGCCGGGCGGTCAGGAAGTCCTCCAGTTCCTGCGCGTCGCCGACGCCGTGCGCGGTGAGCGCGGAGCGCAGCGGGCCGAGGTCGGCGTAGAGGTGGCGGCCGGCCTGCGGAGGCCGGGACAGGGCGCCCGCGGCGACGATCTCCCGGTGCACGGCGGCGGCCACCCGCGCGTGCAGGCGTACGGCGGCGGTCAGCCGCGCCGTGAGCGGCCGCGGCTCGTCCAGCGCGTGGACGGCGGCGGCGGCCACCGGCCCCGCGATCCCGGCGCCGAGCGCGGTCAGCACGTCGAGCACGCGCGCGTGCAGGTCGCGGCCGGGCCCGTCCGCCGGGAACCGGGCGATCGCGGCCGGCCAGCCCTGCGGCAGCAGCGCGCCCGCCAGGTCGGAGACGACGGTGACCCGGTCGGGCAGCATCTCCGCGGGGCTGACCAGCACGGTGTCGTGCGGGGCGTGCACGGTGTCGCGCCAGGTCTCGTCGCTGACCAGGTGCAGGCCCTCGCCGGCGGCGGCCTCCACGCACTCGTGCAGCACGTCGGGCGGGGCGACGGTGGCGGTGGGGTCGTCGGCGACCGACAGCACGAGCAGCCGCGGGTCGCCGCCCTCGGCACGCACCCGGCGCACGGTCTCCAGGAGCGCGAACGGGTCCGGGACGCCGCCGCTCTCGGCCGGCGTCGCGACATGGAAGGCGGGTCTTCCCAGCAGGCGTGCGTACGGCCCCCACCAGGCCGCGCACGGCCTGGGCACCAGGACGTCGCCGCCGAGCGCGGCGGTCAGCGCGAGCAGCAGGGCGGGCGCGCCGGGGGCCGCGGCCACCAGGGCGGGCTCGGCGGCCAGGCCCCGCCTGCCCCAGTAGCCGCAGGCGGCCTGGATCAGTTCGGGTCCGCCGCCGATGGGCTCGCCGCCGGTCCGGGTCGCGGCGGCGGTCAGCGCGGCCGCGAGTCCGGGCGGCACGGGCAGCCCGTCCTCGGGAAGCGGGGGCCCGTAACGGACGGGGCCGCGGCCTTCCGGGTCCGTCCGCCGCATGCGTACCTCCGCGCAGTCGTGGCCCTCGGACCCCGGGTACCCGGGGTGCCGCGGTGCCATGGGCGTCCGCCGGCGTTGCCCGTCGCGCGCGGGGTCAGCCGCGCAGGACGGAGCCCCGGTGGCACAGCCGGTACACGGCCGCGCCCAGCGCTCCCGCCATCAGGATGCCGCCGCCCACCAGAGCCGGCACGGAGTCGGTGAAAGTGCCGCCCTCGCCCGCCTGCACGCCGTGCCGGAGAGGCGCGTCCGCACAGGGTCCGGCGACGGGCTCCTCGCAGGGCCGGCCGGTGCCGTCGCCACCCGGGACGACGCCGCCACCGCCGCCACCGGGGACGACACCGCCGCCGGGAACGACAGCGCCGTCGCCTCCCGGCACCGCCCCGGCGTCGCCGCCGGTCACCGCCCCGCCGCTCGCGCCGGCATGGTTCGCGTGGAACGTGGCACGCCAGGGCTTGCCCGTGCCGCCGGGCGCCGCCGGGCAGGTGCCGTCGACGGTCAGGGCGGCGTCCCCGGCCGCTTCGCCGTCGGGGCCGTCGTCCGCCGCGAAGTCCTCGGCGGAGGAGACGCGGGCCGTGCCGCGGTAGGCGGGGCCCGCGGCGATGTCGTCGTTGCCGGGCACCCGCCGCAGCTGGACGGTGCCCTCGTCGAAGGCGTCGGAGGTGGCGTCGATGGTGGCGGGTGCCTCGCCGTCGGTGGCTTCGCAGGAGACCGAGACGGTCACGCTGCCACCCGGCGAGACGGTGCTCGGAGTGACCTCCGCCCCGGGGTCCGCGAGGGCGGCCGAGGCGGCGAAACCGAGCGTGGCACTGGCCAGGGCCGCCACGGAGAGGACACGGGCGGTGGAACGCATGGGTGGAGCTCCTTCGACCGGCGGGTTCTCAGGAGCACGGTGGTCGTGCCCCGTAGCCCATCACAGCCCGCCCCGCCGTGAGGCGCGCGCGGCCGAGCCCCATTCGCGCGACAAGGACGCCCGAGCGGGTGAACGGACCCGCCGGGCGTCCGGGGCGTGCCGCGTGCCGGGTGCGCCTGCGCGGGGCGGCCCGACGCGGCCTCGCGCAGGGCGGCCCGACCGGCCTACGCGGCCTCGCGCATGATCTGGTCCCGCATCCGGTCGCAGCAGCGGCTGATCAGGCGCGAGACGTGCATCTGCGAGATGCCGAGCTGCTCGGCGATCCGGCTCTGCGTCATGTCGCCGAAGAAGCGCATGTACAGGATGGCCCGCTCCCGTTCCGGCAGCGCGGCCAGCCGGGGCCGGACCGACTCGCGGTCCACCACGGTGTCCAGCGCCGGGTCGGGCGAGCCGAGGGTGTCGCTCAGACAGTAGCCGTCGTCGCTGCCGGGCACCTCGGCGTCGAGGGAGAGCGCGCCGAAGCTGTCCAGGGCCTGAAGGCCGACGCGGACGTCCTCCTCCGTCAGGTCGGCGTACGCGGCGATCTCCGCGACGGTGGGCCTGCGGCCCACGGCGGCCTGGGAGAGGTCCTGGGTCGCGAACCGGACGCGGTTGCGCAGGTCCTGGACCCGGCGCGGCACGTGCACGGTCCACATGTGGTCACGGAAGTGCCGCTTGATCTCGCCGGTGATGGTGGGCACCGCGTAGCTCTCGAAGGCGCTGCCCCGCTCGGGGTCGTACCGGTCGACGGCCTTGACCAGGCCGAGGGAGGCGACCTGGCGCAGGTCCTCGAAGCTCTCGCCGCGGCTGCGGAAGCGTCCCGCGAGCCGCTCGGCCATGGGCAGCCAGGCCTCGACGATCTGCCCGCGCACGGCGTCGCGCCGCGGGCCCGGAGGGAGCCCCGCGAGCCGGCGGAATGCCTCGGCGGTGTCGGGGGCGTCGTCGTGCGGGTGGTGCTTCGCGCTCACATCGGTGGGCATGCTGCGTCGCAACTCCCTTGGTGGTGCGCTGACTCGGACACCGTGGGAAGGCGGACGCGCGCTCGGACAGGCATGACCGGGGCGGTGCGGTACCGCACCCACGGACGTGCCTCCTGTCCGAAGCACTCACCTCCGCCTGCCCACCGGCCGAGGCCGCAAACACCCGCGCATGTTTTCCGGCGGTGGACCGGGTGACCCGACCGGTGAACGACTGCCGCATTCTCACGTCAAGGGCACGGGAGGTCCCGCACATGAGCACCAAGGTCTCCGACCACATTCTGCAGCGCCTGCGCGAGTGGGGTGTGGAGCACGTCTTCGGCTACCCCGGCGACGGCATCAACGGCCTGCTCGCCGCCTGGGGCCGCGCGGAGAACCAGCCGCGTTTCGTCCAGTCCCGGCACGAGGAGATGTCCGCGTTCCAGGCGGTCGGCTACGCGAAGTTCAGCGGCCGGCTCGGCGTGTGCGCCGCGACCTCGGGCCCCGGCGCAATCCACCTGCTCAACGGCCTGTACGACGCCAAGCTCGACCACGTGCCGGTGCTGGCGATCGTCGGCCAGACGCACCGCACCGCGATGGGCGGCTCGTACCAGCAGGAGGTGGACCTGCACACCCTGTACAAGGACGTCGCCTCGGAGTTCGTGGAGACGGTGACGGTCCCGGAGCAGCTGCCGAACGTCCTCGACCGGGCGATCCGCACCGCCCTCGCCCGCCGCTGCCCGACCGCGGTCATCGTCCCCGGGGACGTGCAGGAGCTCGACTACACCGCGCCCACGCACGAGTTCAAGATGGTGCCCTCCAGCCTCGACCGCAGCTCGTGGACCTCGGTCCCTTCCGAGGATTCCGTGCAGCGGGCGGCCGACATCCTCAACTCCGGTGACAAGGTAGCCATTCTGGTCGGGCAGGGCGCCGCCGGAGCCCGGGCCGAGGTGGAGGAGATCGCCGGGCGGCTGAAGGCGGGCGTGGCCAAGGCGCTGCTGGGCAAGGACGTCCTCAGCGACGAACTCCCCTACGTCACCGGCTCGGTCGGGCTGCTCGGCACACGTCCGTCGTACGAGCTGATGCGGGACTGCGACACCCTGCTGACCATCGGCTCGTCCTTCCCGTACACACAGTTCCTGCCGGAGTTCGGGCAGGCGCGCGCGGTGCAGATCGACATCGACCCGCACATGGTCGGGATGCGCTACCCCTACGAGGTGAATCTCGTCGGCGACGCGAAGGCGACCCTGCAGCGGCTGCTCCCGCTGATCGGCGCGGACCGCGGCGGCGCGTGGTACGACACCGTGTGCGCGAACGTGACGCGCTGGCACGAGGTGATGGAGCGGCGGGCGCAGCAGTCCGCCGACCCGATCAACCCGGAGTACGTGGCCCGTGCGCTGGACCCGATGCTCCCCGGCGACGCGATCATCACCTCCGACTCCGGTTCGGCGGCCAACTGGTACGCCCGCCATCTGACGATGCGGCCCGGCATGCGCTCCTCGCTCTCCGGCACGCTCGCGACGATGGGCCCCGGAGTGCCGTACGCGATCGGCGCGAAGTTCGCGCACCCGGACCGGCCGGTGATCGCGCTGGTCGGCGACGGGGCGATGCAGATGAACGGCCTGGCGGAGATGATCACGGCGGCCAAGTACCGCGATCTGTGGGAGGACCCGCGGCTGGTCGTCGCCGTGTGGAACAACCACGACCTCAATCAGGTCACCTGGGAGATGCGCGCCATGGAGGGCGCCCCGTCCTTCCTGCCCTCGCAGCAGATCCCGGACGTGCAGTACGCCGCCTTCGCCCGCTCGCTCGGGCTGACCGGGGTGCGGGTGGAGAAGCCCGAGGACGTGGAGGCCGGCTGGCGCGCGGGTCTGGAGGCGGACGGCCCGGCGGTGATCGAGTTCCTCACCGACCCGGCGGTCCCGCCGATCCCGCCGCACGCCACCTGGGAACAGATGGAGGCCACCGCCGCGGCGATCCTGAAGGGCGACGCGGACCGCGCCGGCATGGTCAGGCAGGGCCTCAAGGCGAAGGTCCAGGAGTTCCTGCCGCACCGCGAGCGGTCGGACCGCGAGAACTGAGCGGGTCGGGAGAACCCCGTGTCGGCGTCCGGTCTCCGGGTACGCGGTGCGGACCCGAAGATCTGGAGGGAGTCATGCAGCGAGGCAACGACCGGCTGAGCGCGCACCGCGACGAGGAGATGAAGCACGAACTGCAGGGGCTGCTCCGTTCCGGGCGCCCCACGCGGACCGAGGAGTGGCACGACCCGGAACCGGTCGCCGACGACGATCCCGAGGTGGCGGGAGGCCCGGTGGCGCCGGGAGGCGGTGGCGCCTCGTTCGAGACGGTCCGGCTGGAGCTGGCCCGGCTGCTGGGGCGCGGCTCCTTCCCCGCAGGACCGGGCGAGCTGACGGACGTGCTGCGCCGCAAGAACGCGCCCGACGTCCTCGTCGAGGCGCTGGAGCGGCTGCCCGGCACCGACCGCTACACGAACGTGCAGGAACTGGCCACGGCGCTGGACCGCCCCGGAGGCCCCTGAAAGGGCTCGCGGTGCGGTCCGGGGCCGGGTGCTCACGTCCTGGCCGGGCCCGCGCAGCGTTCCCGCAGGTGTTCGCCCGGACAGGGGGCTGACCGGTCTCAGCTGCGGGGAGTCGCCGACTCCCCGCAGCGGCGTTCCCGGGCCCCCTCCCGGGTGCGGCCCGCCGCCACCATGCGCCGCGGGTTGCGGCGCAGGAACTCACCCTCCAGCTGGGCCATGCGGTCGTTGTGCGCCCGCAGCGCATCGGTCGATCCGTACAGCAGCGTGTCGTGGCGTGTGCGGTGGATCGTCTCCAGCTCCTTCATGAGCTGCTGGTCGTCCAGCCGGCTGGGGTCGACTCCGGTCATGGTGGTACCCCGCTCGTCGTGTCCGTCCATGTGGAAGCCATGGATCTCACCTACTGCCTCCACTTTACGAACATCCCGGCCCCCGGGCCTCCGCGTGTGCCGCCGCTTCCCGGCGTCCGCGGGACACGCGCCGTGAGCGCCGCGGCCCGCCGCCGCCCCGGCCGGCGGCGGCTAGCGCGCCCGCTCCACCCGCCGTTCGTCCCACACGGCCTGCGTGCTCTCGCGGACGCGGCCGTCGCTGCCGAAGACCAGGTACCGGTCGAAGGACCGCGCGAACCACCGGTCGTGCGTGACCGCGAGCACCGTGCCGTCGAAGGCCTCCAGCCCCTCCTGGAGGGCCTCCGCGGACTCCAGGTCGAGGTTGTCCGTCGGCTCGTCCAGGAGCAGGGAGGTGACGCCCTGGAGTTCGAGCAGCAGGATCTGGAAACGGGCCTGCTGACCACCGGAGAGGCGGTCGAAGGTCTGCTCGGCCTGGCCGGTCAGCTCGTAGCGGCGCAGTCGCGACATCGCCGCGCCGCGGTCCTGCGCGTGCTCCTGCCAGAGGATGTCCACCAGCTTGCGGTCCTGCAGCTCGGGGTGGGCGTGGGTCTGTGCGAAGTGCCCCGGCACGACCCGCGCCCCGAGCTTCCACTCCCCCGTGTGCGCCACGTCGTCACCGGCCAGCAGGCGCAGGAAGTGCGACTTGCCGGAGCCGTTGGAGCCGAGGACGGCGACCCGTTCGCCGTAGAAGATCTCCAGGTCGAAGGGGTGCATCAGGCCGGTCAGCTCAAGGCCCTTGCAGGTGACGGCCCTGACACCGGTGCGGCCGCCCTTGATGCGCATGGTGATGTCCTGCTCGCGGGGCGGCTCCGGCGGCGGGCCGGCCTCCTCGAACTTGCGCAGCCGGGTCTGCGCGGCCTGGTAGCGGGATGCCAGCTCGTGGCTGATGCTCGCCGCCTGACGGAGGTTGAGCACCAGCTTCTTCAGCTGGGCGTGCTTCTCGTCCCAGCGCCTGCGCAACTCCTCGAAGCGGGCGAAGCGTTCGCGCCGCGCCTCGTGGTACGTGGCGAAGCCGCCGCCGTGCACCCAGGCGTCGGCGCCCGCCGGCGAGGGCTCCACGGAGACGATCTTCTCGGCGGCGCGGGCGAGGAGTTCGCGATCGTGGGAGACGAAGAGGACCGTCTTGCGGGTCTCCTTCAGCCGCTCCTCCAGCCACCGCTTGCCGGGCACGTCGAGGTAGTTGTCCGGCTCGTCGAGGAGCAATACCTCGTCGGTGCCGCGGAACAGGGCCTCCAGGACGAGCCGCTTCTGCTCACCGCCGGAGAGCGTGCGCACCTGCCGCCACTGCGCCTTCTCGTACGGCACCCCGAGCGCGGCCGTGGTGCACATGTCCCACAGCGTCTCCGCCTCGTAGCCGCGCGCCTCGGCCCAGTCGGCGAGCGCCTGCGCGTAGCCGAGCTGGGCGGCCTCGTCGTCGACGGTCATGATGGCGTGCTCGGCCCGGTCGACGGCCTGCGCGGCCTGCCGGACGCGGGGCGGCGCGACCGACACGAGCAGGTCCCGTACGGTCGTCTCGTCCCGTACGGAGCCCACGAACTGCCGCATCACGCCCAGGCCGCCGCTGACGGTGACGGTGCCGCCGTGCGGTTTCAGCTCGCCGGAGATCAGCCGCAGCAGCGTCGTCTTGCCGGCGCCGTTGGGGCCGACGAGGGCCACGGCGGCCCCTTCGCCGACCCGGAACGAGACATCGCCGAGCAGCGTCCTCCCGTCGGGGAGGTGGTACTCGAGGTGTGCTGCTTCCAGATGTCCCATGAGATCGCATTCTGCGGGCCGCCGTGAGGGGCGGGCAAACGGTTATAGGGGCCGGCCCGTCGGGCCGCCCTCGCCCGCCGGGGCCACCAGGGCGCCCGCCCAGGACAGGGCCGTGAAGCCGTCGGCGGGCGAGCCCTCCAGGATCACCACACCGGTGTTGTCGAGGGGGCGGGCGGCGGCGAAGGGCACGTCGACGTTGTCGGCGCGAGCCGCCGTCCACACGCGGATCGCCGCGCCGTGGCTGACCATCGCGACCGTCCCGGCGCCGCTGCGGGCGGCCTCCGCGATCACGGCGTCGTAGCGCCCGAGCGCCTCCTCGCCGCTCTCCCCGCCGGGCATCCGCAGCGCGGTGTCCCCGTCCGCCCAGGCGAACACGGTCTTCATGTAGAGGCGGCCCTGCTCGGTGTCGCCGGGCAGCATCTCCAGGTCGCCCGCGGCGAGCTCGCGGATGCCGTCGCGCACCTGGACGTCCAGGCCGCGCGCGGCCGCCAGCGGGGCCGCGGTCAGCTGGGTCCGCACCAGCGTGGAGGCGTACAGGGCCTGGATGTCCTCGTCGCCGAGCGCCGCGGGAAGGGCGGCGGCCTGCCGCTCGCCGAGTGCGGTCAGGCCCGCGCCGGGCACGGCGGTGTCGAGCAGGAGGCCGACGTTCGAGGGGGTCTGACCGTGGCGTATGAGGAGCAGACGCATGCCGGGACCCTCCGGGGGTGTCGTTCACCGCCCGTGGGACAGGAAACGGGCACCTCAGGGTAACCGGCACCCGACCGCCGCCACCGTGACTGACGCAGCGTCAGTCCATATGCCAAAACGCGTATCTCATCATTCGGCATGCGGGCGTAGCGTGACACGCACCGGCACGATGTCGAACGAGGGAGTTCAGCCATGTCGAAGCAGCAGGAGACCGCCGTCTACACGCACGGGCACCACGAGTCGGTGCTGCGCTCCCACACCTGGCGGACCGCCGCCAACTCCGCGGCCTACCTGCTCGGCGTCCTGAAGCCGCACATGAGGATCCTGGACATCGGCTGCGGCCCGGGCACCATCACCGCCGACCTGGCGGCGCTGGTCCCGGACGGGCACGTCACGGGCGTGGACCACGAACCGGGCATCCTGGACCGGGCCCGGGCGACGGCCGCCGAACGCGGCCTGGCGAACGCCGACTTCGCGGTCGCGGACGTGCACGCCCTGGACTTCCCCGACGACACGTTCTGCGTGGTGCACGCGCACCAGGTGCTCCAGCACGTGGGCGACCCGGTGCAGGCGCTGCGCGAGATGAAGCGGGTGACGAGGCCGACCGGGTTCGTCGCGGTGCGCGACTCCGACTACGCGGCCATGACCTGGTACCCGGCGTCCCAGGGGATGGACGACTGGCTGGACCTGTACCGGCGGGTGGCCCGGGCCAACGGCGGAGAGCCGGACGCCGGCCGGCGGCTCAAGTCCTGGGCACTGCGGGCCGGGCTGCGGGACATCACGGCGACGTCCAGCACATGGACCTTCGCCACGCCCGAGGAGCGGTCGTGGTGGAGCGGGCTGTGGGCGGACCGGACGGTGGCCTCGGCCTACGCCGGCCGGGCCACCGAGGGCGGTCACGCCACCCCAAAGGAGCTGCGCGCGGTGTCCGACGCCTGGCGGGAATGGGGCGCCCGGGAGGACGGCTGGTTCAGTGTGCTGCACGGGGAGATCCTGTGCCGCAAGGACGCCTGAACCGCTCTCCCGTGCGGGGCAGCGGCGCGGCGGCGGTCAGTACGGGTTCGACGCCTCTTCGACGAAGGAGTAGGCCGCCCAGGGCCCGGTGAGCTCGACGCGCATTCCCGTCAGGTCGTCCTGCGTGCGGCCCACCGCTTCCACGAACTCCTCGCAACGACCGCGCGGCACCAGATAGGCGGCGTTGAGCACATTCCGTCCCGTGGCGCCCGGGAGGGGGGAATCCTGCGGGGCGTGCAGCTTCGCGTCCTCGGCGTACGCGGACAGCGTCGCGTGCAGCCGCCCCGCGCGTTCCTCGGCCCGCTCCCGCCTGTCCGCGTGCGCCGCCGCCTGCGGCGCCGGTTCGGACGGCTTCGGCGGCTCGTTCCCGGCGTACACCCGCACGCCCCATTCGACCCGGCCGGCGAGCCGGTCGAGGGTGCGCCGGAAGGCCTCCTCGCGCGCCTCCATCATGACGCGGACGCCGCTGTCGTCGAGGAAGACCGTGCCCAGCCGCAGGGGCAGCGGGGTGGTGACGGCGGTGAGCGCGTCGATCACGCCCTGGTGGGCGCGGGCGGTCCCGGTGAGCCAGTCCGGGTCCTCGAGACGGCGCCGGAGCGGGTCTTCGGCGAAGTCCCGCTCCGGCACGTGGCTGACGACGGCGACGAGGCCGCGGTGGCTGAGCATGCGTGGCGGGTCGCCCGCCACCCCCGTCAGCTGGGCCTGCAGGGCCGCGTCGAAGGGGCGGCAGACGGCGTAGACGTATCGCAGCGCTGTCATGGAGCCCTCCTCCCTCTCCTTGGCGCGGCCGCGGCCGGACGCCGGACCGGGCTCCAGCTCAGACTCCGGCCTGGCCGGCCGCTCCCGCAACCCGGCGTCCGCACGGGCGAGTTCCGTCCGCGCCGTGGCGGACCGCTTCCTCGATCGGTCCCCTGCGTCCTCACTCCCGGGCGGCGCCCGAACCCGCCGTGCCGCGCGCGTGCTCCGCGGGGTCGGGCTCCACGAAGCTGTAGGGCGGCAGCGGTCCGTTGACGCGCAGTTCGATGTGCGGATGGCCCTTGCGGAACTCCTCGACGGCGGCCAGGAAGTGCTCGGCCGTCCCGCGGTCCACGAGGAAGGAGAGATTGGCCAGCCATCCGCTGGACCCGGGGCCCAGGCTCAGATCGTCGGCGCCGGATTCCAGCGCGCGCCGCAGGTCGGCGGCGTCCTCGACCTCGCGCGCCTTCACGGCGGCCACGACCATCTCGCCCAGTCGCAGCCGGTCGTCGTAGCTCCCGCCGCCCGACCGCCGATTGGCCTCGCTCATGGAGCGGATCTCGGCGTTCTCCGCCATCACGCGGTGCAGGACCGCCTCTTCCTGGTGCGTGCCCTTGACGTTGTACTCGACCTTGCCGTCCAGCGCCCCGAGGCGCTCCCTGTAGTGGTCGGCGCCGCCGGCGAGCACATCCGTGACCGAGGCGTCGTCCTCCGCGAGGCTGCCGAACCGCATGGGCAGCACGACGGCCGCCGCGCCCGCCTCGGCGAGTACGTTCCGGTGGGCGAGCAGGTCCTTGCGCTCGGGCCGCAACCCCTCGGGTGCGTCGCTCACGACGGCCGCGAGGCCGCCCTCCGTCAGGACGCGCACCGGGCGCGGCGGATCGCCGACACCCTCCATCCCCTCGGGGAGCGCGGGGTGAGAGCTCGCGGTGATGCCGTAGACGTACGTACTCATTCCTGCTCCTCCCTCCTGCCGCACGGGGACCGCGAGGACGTGGTCCCACGGGCGCGCGGCCCGGGACTCGGACGTCTTCTCGCGGGCACCGGATCCGGTGATCTCGCCGATCGCTCTCGCGTGCGGGACATGGCCACCTCTTCATTGCGGGTGGCCGTTGTGCCGACAACCAAACCTTCAGGAGGAGCGCAGCGCGTCGAGCCGGCGGCGGGCCGGTCCCAGGGCGCGGCGGCGGCTCATGACGCCGTCCCAGGGGCCGGAACGGGCCTGTCCGACGGCGTCGGCGACGGTCCAGCGGCGGGCGTGCAGGGCCGGGTCGTCCAGCTGGGACCAGGCGATCGGGGTGGCCACGGGGGCGCCGGGACGGGCCCGGACGGTGAGCGGCGCGACGACGGTCTGCGCATAGGCGTTGCGGGCGATGTCGAGGTAGAGCCGGTCACCGCGGTCCTTCTTGCGGGCGGCGGTGGTGAGCCGGCCGGGATGCGCCCCGGCCAGGGTGTCGGCGACGTCCCGGGCGAAGGCACGGACCTCGTCGAAGTCGTGGTGCCCGTTCAGCGGCACGACCACGTGCAGTCCGCGCGAGCCGGTGGTCATCAGCCCCGAGGGCAGCCTCAGCTCGCCGAGCAGGGCGCCGAGCAGCCGGGCCGCCTCGCGCACCGCCTCGAAGTCGTCCCCGGCCGGGTCCAGGTCGAAGACCATGCGGTCGGGCCGGTCCAGGCCGCCGGTCCGGGACAGCCAGCGGTGCAGGGTGACGGCGGCCTGGTCCGCGAGGTGGAGGAGGGTGGCGGTGTCGTCGCACACGGTGTGGCGGACGGTGCCGCCCTCCTTGGCGACCTCGACCCTGGTGATCCACTCCGGGTAGCTGTCCGGGGTGTTCTTCTGCATGAAGCGCGGGCCGTCGAGCCCGTCCGGGTGCCGCTCCAGCATCAGCGGGCGGCCGCGCAGCTGCGGCAGCATCAAGGGCGCGGCGGACCGGTGGTAGTCGGCCAGGTCGCCCTTGGTGCACTCCTCCGCGTCGCCGTGCGCCGGGAGGAGCACCTTGCCGGGCCGGTGGACCCGCACCGCGCGGCGCCCGGCCCGCACGGTGCGTACGTCCTCGTCACTCACCGCACGACCGCCTCCTCGACCAGCAGCTTCCCGGCGGCGGCGATCGCCTCGGCGTCGATGCCGGCCGCGTGCAGCTGTTCCTCGGGAGAGGCCGAGCCCGGCATCGTACGGACGGCGAGGCGCACCAGCCGCGGCACGGGCCGGCCGTCCACGAACGCGTCCAGGACGGCGTCGCCGATGCCGCCCTCCGGGTGGTGGTCCTCCACGGTGATCAGGCAGCCGGTGTCCTCGGCGGCCGCGCGCAGGGTCGGCCGGTCGACGGGCTTGACCGAGTAGAGGTCGATCACGCGGGCCCGGATGCCGTCGCGGTCCAGCGCGTCGGCCGCCGCCAGCGCCTCGGGCACGGTGACGCCCGCGGCGACCAGGGTCAGCCGGTCCTCGGAGGAGGAGCGCAGCACCTTGCTGCCGCCGATCGGGAACTCCTCGTCGGGGCCGTAGACCACCTCGCTCTCGCCGCGCGAGGTGCGCAGGTACCGGATGCCCTCGCAGCCGGCCATCGCGGCGACGAGCTGGGCGGTCTGGTTGGCGTCGCACGGGTACAGCACGGTCGCGCCGTGCACGGCGCGCATCATCGCCAGGTCCTCCAGGCCCATCTGGGAGGGGCCGTCCTGGCCGATGGCGCTGCCCGCGTGGCTGCCGACGAGGTTGATGCCGGCGCCGCTGACGGAGGCCATGCGCACGAAGTCGTGGGCGCGGGTGAGGAAGGCCGCGAACGTGCCGGCGTAGGGCACCCAGCCGCGCGAGGCGAGGCCCACGGCCGACGCGACCATCTGCTGCTCGGCGATGTAGCACTCGAAGTACCGCTCGGGGTACTCCTTGGCGAAGAACTCGGACCGGGTGGAGTCGCCGACCTCGCCGTCGAGGACGACGACGTCGCCGCGTGCGCCGCCGAGGGCGGTGAGCGCCTCCCCGTAGGCGTTGCGGGTGGCGACCTCGTCCCCCTTGTCCCAGCGGGGCAGTTCGACGTGGCCGGCGCGGACGGCGTGCAGCATGCGGGCGGCGGGCGGCTCCTGCACCCGGACGCGGAGGTCGCGCCGGCCGCCGAGTTCGGCGATCGCCTCGTCGGCGTCGGGCAGCGGCTTGCCGTGCAGCCCCTCGCGGTCCTGGACGGCCTCGACGCCCTTGCCCTTGAGGGTGCGGGCGATGATCGCGGTCGGCTGTCCGGTGGTGGACAGCGCCTCGCCGTAGGCGCGGTCGACCGCGGCCACGTCGTGCCCGTCCACCTCGACGGTGTGCCAGCCGAAGGCCTGGAAGCGGCGGGCGTAGGCATCGAGGTCGTGCCCGTGCCGGGTGGGGCCGCGCTGGCCGAGCCGGTTGACGTCGACGATCGCGGTGAGGTTGTCCAGATGCTCGTACGCCGCCTGCTCGGCGGCCTCCCAGACGGAGCCCTCGGCCATCTCGCTGTCCCCGCACAGCACCCACACGCGGTACCCGGCGTGGTCCAGCCGCTTGCCGGACAGCGCGATGCCCACGCCGACGGGCAGCCCCTGGCCGAGCGAGCCGGTCGCCGTCTCGACCCACGGCAGCCTGCGCGGCGTCGGATGCCCTTCGAGCCGGCTGCCCAGCTCGCGGAAGGTGAGCAGTTCCTCGTCGTCGATGGCGCCGGCCGCCTTGTAGGCGGCGTAGAGCAGGGGCGAGGCGTGTCCCTTGGACAGCACGAAGCGGTCGTTGCCGGGGTGGGCGGGCCGCTCGAAGTCGTAGCGGATGTGGTGCGCGAGCAGGACGGCCATCAGGTCCGCGGCGGACATCGACGACGTCGGATGCCCGGACCCCGCGGCCTGCGCCGCCCGCACTCCGTCCACCCTCAACTGCTGTGCGAGCTCGACGAGTTCATCGGTGTTCATGAGTCTCCCTCCGCTGCTGTGCCGGTGGCGCCGGACGGGGCCGGGGCAGACGGCCGGCGCTCGGCCTTCGCGGGGTGCGGGCACCCGGCGAAGCCGGTACCGGCGAGCACGGTGCGGGGTCGAGCCGTGGTTCGCCCCCCGGCGCCGTCGCGTCCGTCGTGCGTCGTGTGTCGTGCGTCGTACGGAACCTTCCGCGTCCCCCTGACCAGGGCGCCCAAACCGGTCACCGCACCCGAAGGTGGACCGGTTGCCTCCCCGGGCCCCGGGTACCCGGGCGGCGTCCCCCATGGACCCGGAACCTGTCGGAGGTGCCTCCCATGCCCGAGTACGGCTGTTTCCTCTCCTGTGAGGAGTTCGCTCCCGCGGACCTCGTCGAGCAGGCGAGGATGGCCGAGCAGGCCGGCTTCCGCTCGCTGTGGATCTCGGACCACTACCACCCCTGGAACGACGCACAGGGCCAGAGCCCCTTCGTGTGGTCCGTGCTCGGCGCCCTGTCGGAGGCGGTGTCGCTGCCGGTCCAGACCGCCGTCACCTGCCCGACCGTACGGATCCACCCGGCGGTGGTGGCGCAGGCCGCGGCCACCACGGCCGTGATGACGAACGGCCGGTTCCGGCTCGGCGTGGGCACGGGCGAGGCCCTGAACGAGCACATCCTCGGACACGCCTGGCCGCCCGCGACCGTCCGCATGGAGATGCTGGAGGAGTCGATCCTGATCATGCGCCGGCTGTTCACCGGCGAGGAGGTCACCCACCAGGGGACCCACTACACGGTGCGGAACGCCCGCCTCTACACGGTTCCCGACGAGCCCGTCCCGATCGACATCTCCGGCTTCGGCCCGGCCGCCACGAAGCTGGCGGCACGCGTGGGCGACGGCTACATCACGATGACGCCCGAGGAGCCGATGGTGGAGCAGTTCCGCAAGGGGGGCGGGGGCGGCAAACCGGTGAGCGGCGGCACGAAGGTCTGCTACGGCACCGACCGCGACGAGGCGGTGCGTACCGTCCGCGAGCGGTGGTCCAACCAGTTCCTGCCGGGCGAGACGAGCCAGATCCTGCCCTCGCCGCGGCACTTCGAGCAGCTCGGGCCGCTGGTCACCGAGGCCGCGGTCCGCGAGAACACGGTGTGCGGCGACGACGTCGAGGAACACGTCGCGGCCCTGCGCGCCTTCGCGGACGCCGGCTTCGACCGGGTCTACGTCAACCAGATCGGACCGGACCAGCGCGGCTTCTTCGACTTCTACCGTACGAAGGTGCTGCCGCAGCTCCAGGAGTCCTGAAGGAGCGCCGATGAAACTGCACCGTCCCGTCGTGTCCGTGTACACCGTGCCGACCGACGCACCCGAGGCGGACGGCACGCTGGCGTGGTCGTCCACGACCATGGTGATCGTGGAGGTGGCGGCGGACGAGACGTCCGGCACGGGCTGGACGTACGGTCCCCCGGCGGTCGGCGCGTTCGTCCGCGACCAGCTCGCGCCGCTGCTGGAGGGCCGCAGCGCCCTCGACGTCCCCGCCGCCCACGACGCCATGTGCCGCACCGTGCGCAACGCGGGCCGCCCGGGGATCGCCGGCTGCGCCGTGTCGGCCGTCGACATCGCCCTGTGGGACCTCAAGGCCCGCCTGCTCGGACTCCCGCTGGCCCGCCTGCTCGGCGTCTGCCGCGAGCAGGTCCCGGTCTACGGCAGCGGCGGGTTCACCACGTACCACGACACGCACCTGGCCGCGCAGCTCAACGGCTGGGTGCACGGGCAGCACATCCCGCGCGTCAAGATCAAGATCGGGGAGAACTGGGGCCGGGAGGTCTCCCGCGATCTGGCCCGGGTCCGCGCGGCCCGCCATGTCATCGGCCCCGAGGCGGAGTTGTACGTCGACGCCAACGGCGCCTACACCCGCAAGCAGGCGGTCCGGGTCGGCCGGGCCCTGGCCGACCTGGGCGTCGGCTGGTTCGAGGAGCCGGTCTCCTCCGACGACCTGCAGGGCCTTGGGCTGGTCCGCGACGCGCTCGTGTGCGACGTGGCCGCCGGCGAGTACGGCTACGACCTGCCCTACTTCGCCCGCATGATCTCGGCGGGCGCCGTCGACTGCCTCCAGGTCGACGCGACCCGGTGCGGCGGCCTGACGGAGTTCCTGCGCGCCGCCGCGCTGGCACAGGCGCACGGCCTGGAGATCTCCGCCCACTGCGCCCCGCACGTCCACGCCGCCGCGGCCGCCTCGGTCCCCAACGTCCGCCACCTCGAGTGGTTCCACGACCATGTGCGCATCGAGGACATGTTCTTCGACGGGGCGCTCGATCCGACGGGCGGCACGGTGCGGCCGCTGACCGGTCTCGGGCACGGGCTGACACTGCGGACGGACGACGTGGCGGAGTACCAGGTGGCCTGAGGAGCGGCCCGGCGTGTGCCGGTGCGGCGCCTCAGGCCCGTGCCCTGCGGGCCAGCCTGCCGGCCGCCAGGACGCCCGCACCGACGGTGAGGGCCGTCGCGACGCGGCCGCGGTTGCGGGACATCCACTCCTGGGCGCTGTCGCCGTGCGACTCCGCGTCGAAGCGGCCGCGCGCTCCGAAGTCCCGGCCGTGCGGCCCGTCCGCCGGGCTCCACAGGTTGCCGGACGCACGGTGCTCGCCCTCGTCCTGCTGGGCGGCGAAGCCGGTGCGGGCGAGGTAGCGCTCGAGCAGCCCGGGGACGACGGCGTTGGCGAGCAGCGTGCCCACCGTCGAGGCGCCGACCCAGTACTCCCGCCGCCGCGGGTGGGACGCCGCGTGCACGACCGCGCGGGCGGCGACCTCCGGCTGGTACACCGGCGCGACGGGCCGGGCCCGCCCCGGCATCCGGCTCAGCACCCAGTCGAACTGCGGGGTGTTCATGGCCGGCAGCTGCACCATCGTGGTCCGCACACCGGTGCCCGAGTGCAGCAGCTCGCAGCGCAGCGACTCGTTGAATCCCTGGATCGCGTGCTTGGCCCCGCAGTACGCCGACTGCAGCGGAATCCCGCGGTAGGCGAGCGCGGAGCCGACCTGCACGAGGGTGCCCCGGTCCCGCGGCAGCATGTGGTGCAGCGCGGCCCGGGTGCCGAACACACAGCCCAGATAGGTCACTTCGGTCACCCGGCGGAACTCGTCCGGGGTGATCTCGGTGAACGGTGCGAACACTCCGGTGAAGGCGTTGTTGACCCAGACGTCGATGTGCCCGAAGGTGTCGGCGACCTCCTGGGCCGCGTTGTCCACGGCCTTGGCGTCGGCCATGTCCACGGGCACGACCAGGGCCTCGCCCCCGGACCGCTGCACGTCGTCGGCGGCCGCGGCGAGTCCTTCGCGTCCCCGGGCCAGCAGGGCGACCCGGTCGCCACGGGCGGCGAACGCCCGGGCCGTGGCCCGCCCCACGCCGCCGCTGGCTCCGGTCACCACCACGGTCCTGCTGTGCTCCGGCACCGTTCCGCCTCCTCTCCCGGGCACCTGGCATCACACCCGGAAGTGCGGCTGCGGTTCCTCGCGCACGGCATCGCGCGCGACCCGCGCCGGCCCGTCGGCCAGGTGCTTGTCCAGATGTTCCGGATGTTCCGGATGTTCCGGGCCTTCCATGGCTCGCGGGTACCCGTACCGGCGTACGCATAACGCGCTCCGGGCCGGCCGGCGGGCACGGCGCCGGCCCGCAGAGGGCCGATCGACCGAAACGATCACCTTCCCCGGCCGCCCCAACTAGGCTCGTCGCATGGACATTCTGGGAGCCACGCTGCGCATCTGCGTCGACGACCTGGAGACCGCGGTCCCCTTCTACGAACGGCTCGCGGGCGGCCGGGCCCTCCGCTTCGAACGCGGCGGCGTCCAGGTGGCGGCGGTCGGCTGCTTCCTGCTGATGAGCGGGTCCGAGGCCGAGATCGAGGTGCTGCGCAAGGTCGCCGCGACCATCGCCGTCAAGGACGTCGACGAGGCCCACCGGGTGCTCACCGAGCTCGGCGCGCACATCATCGCCGGCCCGGTGGCGACCCCGGTGGGCCGCAACCTGATCGCCATGCACCCGGACGGCGCGATCTACGAGTACGTGGACCGCAACGCGTAGGCGGCCAGGGCCCGGCTGCTCTCAGGACTCGGGGGGCCGCATCCTGAAGTCGTAGTGCGCCGGGAGCGGTTCGTCGGTCAGCCGTGCCCACAGCAGGCCGACGGCCTCCGCGCCCTCCCGCAGGTCGGCCACCTCGAAGCCGGCCCGGAAGACGTCCCGCGCCTCCTCCCGCCGCCCCTCCGCGAGCAGCAACTGTGCCTCCAGCAGCCGGAATCGGCCCCGCACCCGGGTGGCCGGGTGCAGCCGCTCCCAGACGGCGCGCGCCTGCTCGGTGCGGCGCACGGCGAGCAGGGTCTCGATCGCCTCGCGGCCCAGTGCGGCGGTGGCCGCCGTCCACCGCTCCCCGTCGTCGCGCCGCTCGTGGCACAGGTCGTCGAAGGCGTCGGTGTAACGGTCCGCGGCCCGCTCGTGCTGGCCCGCCTCCCGGTCCGCGACGGCCAGGCAGCGCAGCAACGGCCACAGGGACGGGGCGAGTTCGAGGGCCCGCTCCCAGCTGCGCACCGCCTGCGCCAGGTCGCCGGCGTGCCACTGGGCCACGCCCAGGTGGTACTCGGTGAGCGGGCTCGCGGGCGCGGTCTCCAGCATGTCCCGCCAGTGCGGGGCGACCAGCGTCTCGCCGGGCGGCCGCACCCGGCGCGGCTCGGGCAGGGCACCGGACCGCAACAGGTGCAGCCAGGGCTCCTGGGCCTCGCCGAGCGTGCCGGCGCCGAACGGCGTACCGGGCAGCTTGAGGTCGGCGCGCAGCACTTCGAGCGCTCCCCAGCCGGAGCCGGTGGCGAGGATCTCGCCGGGTTCGGCGTCGGCGTGCGGCATCCAGGCGGCGTGGGCGGCGTCGACGTCCGCGCGGGGCAGCGCGGCCTGCAGCCGGGCCTCGGCGCCGTCCACGACGGCCGCCCAGGAGGGCCCTTCGGGCGCCGCGTCCAGCGGCCCGTACGCCTCCAGCCAGCTCACCTCGCTCTCCGCCTCCAGGCGCACATGCTCCAGCTGGGTGCGGGCGAGCCCCGCCTGGATCTCGCAGTAGCCGCCGGTGCCCGGCTCGGTGAGCCAGTCCTGCCAGCGCCGCCCCCCGCCGCCGGTGCCCCACAGGAACAGCTTGCGGCCCCGCAGGACGTCGGTGGACGTCTGCACCAGGCCGTGCCCGCGGTCGTCGAGGGCGGCGATCCAGCGGCGCCGGTCCTCGGGCAGCTCGTAGAAGTAGTCGGCGGCGTAGGGGCTGTTGAGCGGGTAGGTGCGGTCGACGCCCTGGTACGACGGCACGGGCACCCGGCGCAGCCGCTGCTCGTAGCCGAAGTGCCAGGCCTCCACGGCGGGTGCCAGGACCCGGCGCTCCTCCGGCACGGCGATGTTGGACCACCAGTAGACCGGCGCGGGCCGCTCGTGCGGGTTGCGGACACGGACGCCGACATGCAGGAAGTCGGAGTGCGCCGGCAGCCAGAGGTCGATCTGGAAGGGCAGGTCGCGCAGCCGCTCCCACTCCCACAGCCGGAGCATCTCGCCGCCGTCGGGGGCGGGGACGCGGGCGGCGTGCAGCGGGGCGCAGGAGAGGGTGGTGTGGCCGGTGGCGCCGATGTTCCACTCGATGCCGCCGGAGAACCAGGCGCCGTTGAGCGCGAAGTTGGCGGGCTGGAACACGGGGTTGCGGTAGAGGAGTTCACGGCCGGTCGGCCGGTGCAGGAGGGAGGCGACCCGGCCGCCGAGTCCGGGCAGGACGGTGGCGCGCAGCCGGTCGTTCTCGAGTACGAGGGCGTCGACGCGCCGGGGCTCGCGTGCTCTGCCGTAGCCGTCCCGCACGCGCACCGGGAGCAGGCTGCGCAGGGGCTCGTAGCATGCCTGGCGCGCCATGTCGCGCGGCAGCTCCGGCAGGTCGCGGTCCTCGACGCGGTGCGCCTCGTGGAGCAGGCGCAGCGGGGGCAGGGGGTTGTCCGGACCCAACTGCGCCGCGGGCAGCGTCAGTACCTCACGTCGGATCGTCGTCACGATCACCATGGAAGCCGCTCGCCGGCGGACCGGCCAGGGGAGGTACCGGTCAGGATTGCGCAAAGGCGCCGACGGCGAAATTCCGTGCGCTCTCCGTCCTCGCCGACGTACGGTCGGGCCCTCGACGGACCGGGACAGGGAACAGGGAGCAGGGATGAGCGAGCAGCACACGTACCGGGTGATCGTCCGCGGCATCTGGGACGGGCTGACCGAGCGGGCCCGGCAGCGGCTGCTCGCCGAGGCCGGTGCGCACGGCATGGCGAGCATGCGGTTCACCGAGGAGGGCTCGCTGTCGTACGAACCGGCGCCGCTGAAGCATTTCTCGATGCGCTACGTGGTGGTGTCCGACGCGGCGGACGGGGAGGAGATGGCGGGCGCGATCGCCGAGGACCGCGCCGGGACCACGCTCACCGGTCTCGGCTACGGCTTCCGGGGCCTGAGGTCGACCGTGACCGACCTCGACACCATGAAGATCAACCGGAAGCCCGCATCTCGGCGGTGATCGCCCACCGCTCGTGGTCCCGCCAGTCGCCGTCGATGTAGATCATCTTCGGTGAGAAGCCCTCCAGGCGGAAGCCGCAGGAGCGGGCCAGGGCGATGGACGCGGCGTTGCGCGGCTGCACGTTGATCTCGAGGCGGTGCAGCCGCATCGGGCCGAAGGCGTGGCCGAGGACCAGGTCCAGGCCCTCGCGCATCAGCCCGCGCCCGGCCGCGTGCGCGAAGGCGCCGTAACCGAGGGCGCCGCACCGGAAGCCGCCCTCGACGATGTTGTTGATGTTGATGAAGCCGGCGATCGCCCCGTCGGGGTGCCCGCCGTCCGCCCCGCCGCCCGTCTCGCAGACCAGGAACCCGGCCTTGGTCGGGTCGTCGATGAGCCGGCTCGCGTACGCGGTGTACGCGCTCGGGGAGTCCGGCGGGAACAGCCAGGGCTGGTGCAGCCCCTTGCTCTCGCGGGCGCGGGCGGTGAACTCGGCGCCGTCCTCGTGGCGGAAGTGACGTATGCCCACGCGAGGGCCTTCGGCGAGATAGCGGGACACGGTGTGCGGCATCCCGCCACCCTACGGCGGGGTCATCCGCCCAGCACGGGCAATTCCAGCGACCCGGCGCTTCCGGGCGCGCTGACCACGGTCACCGGCTTGATCCCCCGGTTGCCGAAGTAGGCGTCGTCGCTCGCCGCGATCACGAACCGCAGGCGGTGCCCCTTCTCATAGCGGTGCACGATGCCCGGCAGCGTCACGGTGAACGTCTTGCCCACGTCCGGCACCCGGACCGGTGCGACCAGGCGGTGCACCAGTGTCGTGCTGCCGTCGGGCGCGATGTCGTAGAGCTTGGCGAACAGGACGAGCCGGTCGGCCGCGTCGCCGGAGTCCTGTACCCGCGCGGCCGCCGGGGAGAGGACCTTGAGCGTGGCCCGGGGCGCGCCGACGACGTCCGTGGCCCGGGAGAAGGGTGCGCCGGTCCAGCCGAGGTAGGTGCCCGGAGTGTCGTACGGCCCCGGGTCCGGAAGTCCCGCGGTCCCGGCCAGCGAGCTCTCCGAGTGGCTCGAGGGCGTCGGCAGGTTGGCGTAGGTGCGGCTGCCGCGGGCGACCTTCCGGCGGTTGTCGACGAGCTTGCCGTCGCCGGAGAGGTAGTAGGTCCGGCTGAGCGCGGGGAGCCGGCCGGCGGTGGCGTAGGTGTGGGCGGGGTCGGTGATCCAGTCGCGGTAGTAGGCGAAGGCCGGGCCGGTGCCGGTGTCGTGTCCGCGCAGGTAGCGGTCGAACCAGGCCAGGATCCGCCGGCCGACGTAGGAGGACTCCAGGTTGCCCTTGCTCAGGTCGAGCTCGCCCATCGCCGGATCGGTGATGCCGCCGCTGTGCCCCCACGACTGCCAGATCATCTTGGCGGTGGTGCCCTGCGCGGTCAGGGTGCGGTAGGTGGCGGCCGCCTCGTTGAGGTTGAACAGGCTGTCGGCCTGCCCCTGGATCAGCAGGGTGGGCGCCTTGACCCGGCTCAGGTACGACACCGGGGAGACGCTGCGGGCGTAGGCGAGCATCGCGGCCGTCGGGCCGGCGGGGTAACTCCCGGAGTTCAGGGTGCGGATGGTGTCGCAGGCCCTGGTGACGAAGTGCGGGCAGGTGAGCGCGTCGAAGCGGGAGGGATCGAGGTTCGGCCGGGTCAGCGGCTGGCCCTCCCCGATGAGGTAGAAGCCGTTGGTCCACTGCCACTTGAAGGCGCCGGGCACGGTGCGGGAGGCGTTGTTCGGGTCGAGCGAGTAGGCGAGGTCGTGCCAGGTGATCAGGGGGACGAGCGCGTCGACGCGGTGGTCGACGGCGGCCGTCGCCAGCTGGACGGCACCGCCGTACGAACCGCCGATCATGCCGACCCTCGGGTCGCCCGCACGGTCCAGGGTGACGTAGTCGGCCCGGGTGCCGTCGTCGGCGGCGCGCGTGCCGCCGAGGAAGTCGACGAGCCGCGAGGCGGCCGTGCCGTCGACACCGGGGTCGTCGAGCGAGATCAGGCAGCCGGAGTCGCCGAAGCCGAGGCCCGAGTAGATCAGGGAGACGTAGCCGCGCTCGGCGAAGGCCTTGCCGATGGCGTCGGTCGAGCCGTCGGACTTGCTGCCGCCGAAGCCGTTGGTGGCGAGCACGGCCGGGGCGGGGTGGGCGCGGTCGACGCCCGCGGGGCGGTACAGATCGGCGTCGACCGTGCAGCTGCGGCCGCCCGCGCGGACGGTGAACTTCAGGGCGGAGACGGTGTATTGGCCGGTCGAGGCCGCTGGAGCGGTGAGTGCCAGGGGCGCGGTGAGCGCCGCGCCCAGGGCGAGGGCGAGAGCGGCTCGGGATCTGGGCACGCGTCGGGACACTGAGACCTCCACACTCGGGACAGCCCTGCTTACCGACCAGTAAGTACCGGCCGATTGTCATCGTGTGACACGTGTCACGGCAGGTCAATCGCCCAGTCGAGTGTTGTCGGCGGACATTCGGTGAAGGGCGTTCAGCGCAGGGCGGGCTGAGCGAGCGTCAAGGTTCCTGCGTCCGCGTCCAGTTCGGCCGTCACACCGAAGGGCACGGTCAACGCGCCCGCGCAGTGCCCGAATCCGAACTCCTCGACGACGGGGACACCGAGGCCGGCGAGCCGGTCGGCGAGCACCGCGCGCACGTCGGCGTAGGGACCGCACTCCTGCCACGACCCGAGCGCGATCCCGGTGACACCGTCCAGCCATCCGCTGCGCAGCAGCTGGGTCAGCGTCCGGTCGATGCGGTACGGCCGTTCGCCGACGTCCTCGACCAGCAGCAGCCCGCCCCGGGCTCCGTCGCGCGCGTGCGGCGTGCCGAGGTCGGCGGCGAGCAGGGCCAGGCAGCCGCCCAGCGTGACACCCCGGGCCCGGCCGGGCACCAGGGTGGCGCCCGCGGAGGCGATGACACGGGCCTCCTCCGGCGCGAACAGCGTGGTCCGCAGGTGCTCCTGCGCCCGCGCGTTCTTGATGAAGTCGACGCCGGCGGCCGCCGGGCCGTACAGGGTGACCAGGCCCAGCCGGGTGGCGAACGCCTGGTGCAGCGTGGTGACGTCGCTGAAGCCGACCAGCACCTTGGGTCCGGCGGCCCGCATCGCCGCCCAGTCGAGCAGGTCGACCATCCGCTGCGCCCCGTACCCGCCCCGCGCGCACAGCACCGCATCCACCGACGGGTCGCACCAGGCCCGCTGCAGATCGGCGGCGCGGTCCGCGTCCGTGCCCGCCAGGTATCCCAGTTCGGGGTGCCTCTCCAGCACATGGGGGGCCACCACCGGGTCGAGGTCCCAGCCGCGCAGCACGTCGAGCCCGGCCTGCACGCGTTCCTCGGGCACGGGCCCGCTCGGGGCGACGACGGCCACCCGGGCACCCGGTGCGAGCCGGGACGGCCGCCGCAGTTCTCCGGCGTGCCCGCTCATCCGGACAGCTCCAGAGTCGCGACGCCCGGCGGGTTCAGGCCGAACACCTGGGCGTACAGGGAGAGTTCGGACTCCAGGACACGGATCATGGTGTCCGCGCGCCGGAACCCGTGCCCCTCGCCCTCGAAGGCGATGTACGCGTGCGGCACGCTCCGTCCCCGGATCCGCTCCAGGAACCGTGCGCACTGCGCGGGCGGGCAGATCACGTCGTCCAGGCCCTGCAGCAGCAGGAAGGGCGCGGTGATGCGGTCGGCGTGCTCGGCGGGCGAGCGCTCCGCGTACCGGCCGGGCACCTCGGCGAGCGGCCCGACCAGCGTCTCCAGGTACTGCGACTCGAAGTCGTGGGTCTCCCCCGCGCCCCAGCCGGCGAGGTCGAGGATGGGGTACAGGATCGTGCCGCAGGCGTACACGTCGGTGGCGGTGAGCGAGGCGGCCGAGGTCCAGCCGCCCGCGCTGCCGCCGCGGATCGCCAGCCGGGCGCGGTCGGCGGTGCCCTCCTCGGCGAGTGCCAGGGCGACCGCCGCGCAGTCCTCGACGTCGACCACGCCCCACTGCTCGCGCAGCCGGCCCCGGTACTCGCGCCCGTGCCCGGTCGAGCCGCCGTGGTTGACCTCCGCGACGCCGATGCCGCGCGAGGTGAAGTAGGCGATCTCCAGGTCGAGCACGAGGGGCGCCCGGCTGGTGGGGCCGCCGTGCACCCGGACGACGTAGGGCGGCAGCTCGTCGCCGGGGGCGACGCAGCCCGGGTTGTGCGGCGGGTAGATGTGCGCGTGGATGTCGCGTCCCGCCGGTCCGGTGAAGGTGCGGATCTGCGGCTCGGGGTAGTGGGCGGGGTCGACGGCGTCGTCGTGCTCGGCGCCGATCACCCGGGCCCGGCCGGTCCGCGTGTCCAGCTCCACGACCTCGTAGGCGCTGCGCGGACTGGCCCCGACGGCCACGACCCGCTCGCCGTGCACCGCGAGCGTGGGGGCGAACTCGGTCCAGGGGCCGGCCGCGTCGACCACCTCACCGGTCTCGGGGTCCAGTATCCCGAGCGCGGTGGCGCCGCGGCCGTGCACGACGGCGATCGGGCCGCCGGGCAGCGGGGCGAACCAGCGCCGGCCGAGGTTCCACAGCGGCCCGCCGAACTCCTCCTCCCGCGGGCAGAGCGCAACGCCGTCGCGGTAGAGGTTCCACCAGCCCGTGCGGTCGCTCGCGTACAGCAGCGCGCCGTCGGCGGCCCACTCCACCTGGGCGATCGACTCCTGGGCTCCCCCGGCCGCCGTACGGGCCCGCCGAAAGGTTCCGGCGTCGTCGACCGCGGCGACGATCAGCTCCGTGCCGTCCCACGGCATGCGCGGGTGGTCCCAGGCCAGCCAGGCGACGCTCCGCCCGTCGGGCGAGAGGCGGGGCCCGGTGACGAACCGGTGGCGGTCGTCGGTGAGTTCGCGTACGGCGTCCCGGTCCCGGGCGGCCGAGCCGTCCAGCGGCACCGCGGCCGGCACGCGGCGCACGTCGGTGGGCCCCTCGCCGGTGAACTCCTCCAGCACGCCCCACACCTCACCGCGCTCCGTGAGCACCTGCGGCTCCGCCCAGCGCAGTCCGCCGCCCACCGCGGACACCGGGGTCAGGGGGCGCGGTTCGCCGCCGGGCTCGTAGCGGTAGAGCCGCTGGTCGGCGAAGTTCACGAACACCACGAGCGGACGGCCGTCCACCACAGTGCCGGCCCAGGGCTGTCCGCCGTACTCGATGACGCGGCTGCGCACGTTCCACGGGGCGGGCAGCACCGCCTCCTCGCGGCCGTCGGGGCGCCGCCGCACGAGGGTGCGCCGGCCGCCCTCGCCGGGCCGCGGCTCCGTCCACCACGCCTCGTCGCCGACGAATCCCACGAACTCGGGGTGCCCGTCGTGCGCGGCGGCCAGTGCCGCGTGGATGGGCGAGGGCCACGATCCGTATGCCAGCGTCTGCACGTTCTCCCCCACCTCGGTCAGGCCGTCCGCAGGAACCGGTCGAGTACCCGCACTCCGAAGTGCAGTGCCTCGACCGGGACCCGCTCGTCGACCCCGTGGAACATGGCCTGATAGTCGTAGCCCTCCGGCAGCCTCAGCGGTGTGAAGCCGTATCCGGTGATGCCGAGCCGCGAGAACTGCTTGGCGTCCGTCCCGCCGGACATGCAGTACGGCACGATGTGCCCCTCGGGCGCGAACTCCTGGAGCGCCGCGCACATCTTCGCGTACGTCGGTGAGTCCAGGGGTGCCTGGAGGGCCACCTCGCGGTGGTGGTACTCCCAGTCCACGTCCGGCCCCGTGAGCCGGTCCAGGGTCGCGCGGAACTCGTCCTCGCCGTCCGGCAGATACCGGCCGTCGACGTACGCCACGGCCTCGCCCGGGATCACGTTGACCTTGTAACCGGCGTCCAGCATGGTCGGGTTGGCGCTGTTGCGGACGGTCGACTCCACCAGCTTCGCGGCCGGGCCGAGCTTCTTCAGCAGCCCGTCGACGTCGTCCAGGTCGGCCTCCAGGCCGTAGAGCCCGGCGAGTGCGCTCAGCGCGGTCCGCACGGTCGGGGTCGTCCGCGGCGGCCACGCGTACTCGCCGATGCGGGTGATGGCGGCCGAGAGCCGGGTGACGGCGTTCTCCCTGTTCACCTTGGAGCCGTGCCCGGCCCGCCCGCGCGCGGTCAGCCTCAGCCAGCCCGTGCCCCGCTCACCGGCCGCGACCGGGTAGATCTGCAGGCCGCCGCCGTCGTGGAAGGTGAACGCCCCCGACTCGCCGACGCCCTCGGTGCAGCCCTCGAAGAGTTCCGCGTGCGCGTCGGCGAGGAAGCCGGAGCCGTCCCGGGCGCTGTCCTCCTCGTCCGCGGTGAACGCGACGACGATGTCACGCCGGGGCCGGACGCCCTCGCGCGCCCAGGACCGCACGATCGCGAGGATCATCGCGTCCATGTTCTTCATGTCGACCGCGCCGCGCCCCCACACCACCCCGTCGCGGACCTCCCCGGAGAAGGGGTGCACGCTCCAGTCGCCGGCCTGCGCCGGGACGACGTCCAGGTGACCGTGGACGAGCAGGGCGTCCGCGGACGGGTCGGTCCCCTCGATCCGGGCGACGACGTTGGTGCGCCCCTCGGTGCGTTCCAGGAGCGTGGGGTCGAGTCCCGCCCCGGCCAGCCGCTCGGCCGCGTACTCGGCGGCGGGCCGCTCCCGGCAGTCCCCGCCGCCCCGGTTGGTCGTGTCGATGCGGATGAGTTCGGAGGTGAACCCGACGACCTCGTCCAGCGCCTGTCCGTCAGCCATACTGCTCCTCCACCGCGGCCGAGACGATCGTCGTGACCGCCTTGAAGGTACGGATGCACTCGTACATGGTGACGCTGGTGTACGCCACCTTCCGCTCACCGGTCCGGTCCACGCCCGGCACGACGGTGGCGGACATCGCGAGGTGCTCGGCGTCGAACTCCAGGGCCATGGTGAACGGCCCTTCCTGCACCGGCCGGTGACGGACCGCCAGCCGCGCGGCGTCCTTGGCCGCGGCCCGGATGTCGGAGGCGGTGCGCGAGGGCGTACGGCACACGGCGGCGTACCGCGAGACATGGTCCTTGACGGCGACCTTCAGCGCCTCGGGCGCGTATCCGAGCGCGTCCTCGCAGGCCACGTCGTCACCCGTGACCAGGACGACGGGCACCCCGAACTCGGCCACGACGTGCGCGTTGAGCAGCCCCTCGCTGGCCCGTACGCCGTTGAGCCACACGCCGGTGAGGGAGTTGGCGAGATAGGTGTGGGCCAGGACCCCCTCCATCCCGGCCCCGGCGTGATATCCGACGAAGGCGATCCCGTCCACGTCCCCGTGCTGCACGCCCTCCACCATGGACAGGGACTTGTGCCGTCCGGTGAGCATCTCGGTGCGCTCGTGCAGCCGCTCCAGGAGCAGGTTCCGCATGCTCCAGTGGGCCTCGTTGACGACGACCTCGTCCGCCCCGCCGTCGAAGAATCCCAGCACGGCGGCGTTCACGTCCGAGGTGAACATCGAGCGGCACCGCTCCCACTGCGGAGTCCCGGGCAGCACGTCGGCCGGCCAGGTCACTCCCGTGGCACCCTCCATGTCGGCGCTGATCAGGATCTTCATGCTGCGTCACGTTACGCGCCACGGGCCCGACGGGCCAGGAAGCGGCCGTGTCAGCCGCTCCAGGCCGCCGGCCCGCGGGACGTCCCCCGCCTCCCGTCCGCCACCGGTGGGGTCCGCAGGCCCCGCAGACGGGCGGCGGGCCGGCCCTCAGTGCGCGCGCCCCGCCACCAGCCACTTCGACGGCAGTTCGATCCGGCTGCCGTCGGGGGCGAACTCCGTCGTGGTCAGGGGCAGTTCACCGCTCGCCAGCACGGTGAGACCGGCCGCCCGCACATAGGCGGGCAGCGCCTCGTCCGCGACTTCGCCCGGGGCGATGCCGTGCTGGAAGATCGGGGCGAGCTTGGGCGGCGGTCCCGCGGGGCCGTGCGCCAGCCCCAGCAGGACGGGCTTGGCCGCCTCGGAGAGCTCGACGAGGAAGGCACGGCCCCGCTCGCCGACGAGCGCGGCGATCCCGTCCGCCATCGGCTGCCGGTCGTCCGGCTCGGCCTGGTGCAGGACGCCGCGCACATAGACGTTGGCGTCGCCGAGCTCGGCGTGCAGCGTCTCCGTCTCGCCCTTGTCCACGGCGTCCAGCACCCGGTACGTGGCCTGCCCGGCCGGGTCGGCGTGCCGGGCGTGCTCCACGGCGGCGTCCGACAGGTCGGCGCCGACGACGTGCCCGAAGCGTTCGGCGAGGAAGCGCGTCTGGGTGCCGTTGCCGCAGCCCAGGTCCACCATCGCCAGCCCCGGGTCGGTGAGGTGCGGCTCGAACAGCGCCAGATGGACACCGGCGGTCAGCGCCGGCTCCGCGTCCCAGAAGACGGCTCCCTGCTCCTCGGGGGCCTCGCGCCAGAAGCCCTCCCAGGCCTCGCGGTACCGACTCGTCACGCTCATGTCCGACTCCCCAGGGTGCGACGGCGCCCGCCCCAAGTGACGGGCGAGTACGGTCTATCGCGCCCCGGTCACGGCGACAAGCGCATGGCGCGTTCCTTCACTCCGTATTCGAGCGGCATGCGCTCCCGCGCGCCCCGCGGGCCCCGCCGGGCGGTCAGCGCCGCGGCAGCGCCAGCTCGAACCAGACGGTCTTGCCCGTCTTCGTGCGGCTGGTGCCCCACTCGCGGGCCAGCGTGCTGACCACCCGCAGCCCGCGCCCGAACTCGTCGCAGGGACCGGCGTCGCGCAGCGCCGGCAGCTCGTGGTCGTCGTCGTCCACCTCGCACAGCAGGGTGTCGCCCCGGATCAGCCGCAGTTCGACCGGGCGGCTGTGGGAGTGCCGTAGGGCATTGGTGACCAGCTCGCCGACCAGCAGCTCGGCGGGGTGGACGAGTCGGTGCAGCCCCCAGGCGTGCAGCTGTTCGCGGACGACGGCACGCGCGCGGCCGACCTCGATCGGGTCGAGGGCCAGGCACCAGCCGGCCACGTCGTCCGGCCGCACGCCGTTGAGCCGGGCCATCAGCAGGGCCACGTCGTCCTTGCGGCCGCCGCGGGTGTTGAGAGCGCGGATGATCATGTCGCAGGCGTCGTCCATGGAGGCGGCCGGGTGCGCCGCGGACTCGCAGAGCGTCGCCAGGCCCAGCTCGATGTCCTCGCCGCGCACCTCGACGAGGCCGTCGGTGCACATCACGAGCCGGTCGCCGGGCTCCACGGGCACGCGCACCGCCTCGAACGGCACCCCGCCCACACCGATCGGCGCGCCCGTCGGCAGGTCGAGCAGCTCGCTGCGGCCGTCCCGGGCGCGGACCAGGACGGGCGGGATGTGCCCGGCGTTGGCGATGTCCAGCTCGCCCGCGATCGGGTCGTACACGGCGTACAGACACGTCGCGAGGTAGGTGTCGCCGAGCCGCTGCGCGAGGTCGTCGAGGTTGCGCAGCAGCTGGGCGGGCGGCAGGTCGAGGGCGGCCATGGTCTGTACGGCCGTCCGCAACTGGCCCATCATCGCGGCGGAGTTGAGGCCGTGTCCCATGACGTCGCCGACGACGAGGGCGGTACGGGCGCCGGGCAGCTTCACCGAGTCGAACCAGTCGCCGCCGACCCGGCCGAGCAGCGTGCCCGGCAGATAGCGGGTGGCGATGTCGCAGCCCGCCATGCGCGGCGGGATGTGCGGCAGCATGCTGTCCTGGAGGGTCTCGGCGACGCTCTCCTGGTAGGTGTACATGCGCGCGTTGTCGAGCACGAGGCCCGCGCGCGCGGCGAGTTCGGCGCCGGTGACGCGGTCCATGTCGTTGAAGACGGGCCGCTCCGGATGGCGCAGCAGGATCATGAACCCGAGCACGACGTTGCGCGCCTTGAGCGGCACGACCAGCATGGAGCGGTGGGTGATCAGCGGCCGGATGTCGCGCTTCTCGAACTGCGCTGCGATCGCGTGGCCCGTCTCCTCGTCGATGCGCGGCACCAGGACGGGCTCGCCGCTGGTCATGCACTGGAAGAAGGGCGTGTGCGCCGGGAAGGGCATGGCCTCGCCGACCGGCACGACGTCGTCCCAGCGCCCGGGTTCGTCGGTGTGCTCCAGCGCGACCCGGTGCCACAGCGTGGTCGTGTCCGGCACGCCGTCGGGGAAGCCCTCGCCGGCGACGACCTGTTCCCGCAGATAGGTGCCGGCGACGTCCGTGAAGCGGGGGACGACGGCCCTGCTGACCTCGACGACGGTGCGCGACAGGTCGAGGGAGGTGCCGATGTGCCCGCTGACCTCCTTGAGGAACTCCAGGTGCTCCCGTACGGCGGCGTACTCCAGGTCCTCGCCCACGTCGGCGGGTTCGCGCGCCACCGGCAGCCCCGCGGCCCTCGCACGGGCGGTACGCTCGCGCCGGGCCCTGCGCTCGGCGCGTCGCGGCACGCCCCAGTCGGGGGTCACCGGCACCCGGTCGTTCTGGCTGAACTCCAGTATCGGATAGCCCAGTTCGAGGACCTGCGCGACGATACGGGCGCTCTCGCCGACGCTCATGCTGGGCAGGATCTCGGGCAGCCGGCGGGCGAGCTGCTCGGCCCCGGGGAAGTCGGTGTGCAGGGCGAAGCCGGGCGCGATGCGCTCGAAGGCCATGTCCGTGTCGTCGTCGCCGTGTTCGTCCTGGCGGAGTCCGGCCGCGTCGGCGGCGAGCACGAGCAGCCGCTCCTGGCCGGGGCCCACCAGGGGGTACGCCCACCACAGCACGTCGGCGCGCGCGTGCCGGTCCGCGGACGCGGCGCGGTCCGGGCCGGGAGCGGGAACGGTCAGCCGGGCACGGCCCGCGGCCGGGTAGGAGAGCCGTCCGTCCAGCGAGGATTCGAGGTCGGGCCCGAGATCGTCGTAGGGGGCGAAGGCACCGTAGGGGGCGACGTCGTCGTCGGGCAGCGCGCCGGAGACGGGCAGCAGGTCGACCGCCGAGCACCCGAGCGCCTCGGCCTTGGGGACCCCGAACAGCTTGCCCGCGCCCCGGCTCCAGTGGGACACGAGGCCGTCGCGGTCCACGACCACCACGGCCAGCGGGACACGGCCGACCACGGCAGGCTCCGCCGCCACGCCGTCCCCGCGGCGGGGAGGTGCGTCCCTCTCGGTGCCACGGTCGGTGCCGTTCTCCATGGCCCAGGCCCTCTCTCCCCACGGCTCCGGAAGATCTGTGCCGCCTGCTCCACCGTACGGCTCCGGCCGGTGGTGATGTGCGGCAACAGGGGAATTGGTGCAGCGGCACGGCCGTCCGAGCGCGGGGGCGTGCGCCGGGGCGCACAGACCCGTGTGACGCTGCGTCACACCACGCCGGACACGCCGCCGGGCCACGCCCGGCAGGCGCGGCGCCGTCAGTCCTCGTGCCCCACCTGCAGGTCCCGCTCGGTCCGTCCGCCTCCGGCGACCTGGAGCACGGTGGCGACCGGCGGGTAGCCCGCGGCGATCACGGTGTACTCGCCGGACGACAGGTCGGCGAACCGGAACGTTCCGTCAGGTCCGGTGGTGAGCGTGTCGACGACGTTGCCCGCGGCGTCGAGCAGCGTCACGCGCGCGTCCTCGACGGGCCGCCCGCCGCTCGCCCGCACGGTGCCGCGCAGCACGGCGCCGCCCGCGAGCTCGACGTCCTGGCGGGTCTCCCGGGCGGCCCGGACCGTGACCGGGAGCGCGGCCGGGCGGTGCGCGGGCGCGCCGGCGGCCAGGGTGTACTCGCCCGCGACCAGCTCGGTGAAGACGTAACCGCCCTCGCGTCCGCTGCGGGTGGTGGCGACGACCTCGCCGTGCGCATCGGTGAGCGTGACGGAGGCGTCCCGCACGGGGACTCCCTCGGCGGTCAGCACGCTGCCCGCGAGGCGTCCGGCGCCGCCGAGGACCACGTCCAGCTCCACCGGGCGCTCACCGACGGTCACGGACACGGCCTGCGGCTGATGGCCGCCCGCGGCGGCGATGAGCACGTACGGCCCGAAGCCTGGCGCGGACAGCGCGTACCGCCCGTCCTCGCCGCTCGCGCCCCGCCCGATCTGCTGCCCCGCCACGTCGATGAGCGTGAGCGCCGCGCGCGGGACGGCGCTCCCGTCCGGGTGCTGCACCGTGCCGCGGACGGGGATGCCGGCGGCGGAGGGCGGGCGCAGCGGGACGGCGGTCCCCCCGGCCGAAGGCCGGGGCAGGGCCTGCGGGAGCGCGGCGTCCGCGGAGTCCGGTTCGCCCGCGTGGTGGGGCGCTGCGCTGTTCAAGAGGGGGATCTCCTTGAGGAAGAAGGCGATGACGAGGCCGAGGGCGAGCACCGGCACCAGATAGAGGAAGATCCGGGGCATGGCGTCGGCGTAGGCCCGGACGTAGTCGTCGCGCAGCGGCGCGGGCAGGGCCCGCACGAGCTGCGGGGTGATCGACTCGGGGTCGGGCAGGCGCGCCCCCTCGCGCGCGGGCAGCCGCTGCGCGAGGGCGTCGGTGAGCCGGCGGGAGAAGAGGGTGCCGAAGACGGCGGCGCCGACGCTGCCGCCGATCTGCCGGAAGTAGTTGTTCGCGCTGGTGGCGGTGCCGAGGTCGGCCGGCGGCACCGAGTTCTGCACGGCGAGGACCAGGACCGGCATCACCATGCCGATGCCGGCGCCGAGGACGGCCATCCAGACGCTGTACTGCAGGCGGGGCGTGTCGGCCTCCAGCCGGGACAGCAGCCACATGCCGAGCATGGAGAGGGCGCTGCCGAGCACCGGGTACGGCTTGTAGCGTCCGGTGTGGCTGATGAGCTGCCCGGCGACGACGGAGGCGACGACGATCCCGCCCATCATCGGCAGCATCAGCAGGCCGGACTCGGTGGCGGAGGCCCCGTCGACCATCTGCAGGAAGGTCGGCAGATAGCTGGCGGCGCCGAACAGCGCGACACCGATCACCAGGCCCACCAGGCTCGTGACGTTGAAGACCGGGTCCCGGAACAGCCTGAGCGGGATGAGGGGCTCGGCCGCGAAGTGCTCGGCGACGAGGAAGAGCACGACGGCGGCCCCCGCCCCCGCGCCGAGCCCGATGATCTCCCGCGAGCCCCACGCGTACTCGGTGCCGCCCCAACTGGTCAGCAGCACGAGGCAGGTGGAGGCCGCGGCCAGCAGCAGCGCGCCGAGGACGTCGAGCCGCGGCCTGGTCCTCGGCCTGGGCAGCTTCAGCACGACGGTGACGACGGCCAGGGTGACCAGTCCGAAGGGGACGTTGAAGTAGAAGCACCAGCGCCAGGAGAGGTGGTCGGTGAAGTAGCCGCCCAGCAGCGGCCCGGCGACCGACGCGAGGCCGAACGCGGCGCCGATCAGTCCCATGAAGCGGCCGCGCCGCCGGGGCGGCACGATGTCGGCGATGATCGCCTGCACGCCGATCATCAGCCCGCCCGCGCCGGCCCCCTGGACCGCGCGGAAGGCGATCAGCTGGTCCATGGACCGCGCCCGGCCGGCGAGCGCGGCGCCGATGACGAAGACCACGATGGCGAACTGGAAGACGCCCTTGCGGCCCAGCAGATCGCCGAGCTTGCCGTAGACCGGGAGCCCGACGGTGGCGGTCAGCAGATAGGCGGTGATCGCCCAGGACATCCGGTCCAGGCCGTGCAGCTCGCCGACGATCTTCGGGAGCGCGGTGGCGACGATCATCTGCTCCAGGGCGGCGAGGAGCAGCGCCAGCATCAGCCCGAGGAAGACCAACCGCACCCGGCGCGGGCTGAGTTCGGCCGTCACGGCGGGCGGGGAGGCCGGGGCCCGCGGGGGTGCCGGCGCCGCTTCCTCGTACACCGAAGTCGTCCCGCCCACTACTGCTCCCTCGTCACGCTGCCACGCGATTGCCGCCTTGGGCGACAACTACGGGCAGGCGCGACGAGTTACGGCGCAACGGCGCGGCGCCGGGAGATCCACTCGATCCGGTGAGGGGGCCAACGCCCGCCGTGCACCGGGGACTTGCCGCGCGACGCCGGCCGCTTCACCTGGCGGCGCCGGCCGTCGCGCTCGGTGACCTCGGTCGTTCTACTTCTCGACCTCGGCGGCGAGACGCGCGAGCACCGCGTCGTAGATCCGGCCGAGACCCTTCGGCGCGAACGTCTTCTCGAAGAAGCCGCCGATGCCGCCGGCGCCGTTCCAGACGGTGGTCACGACGACCCGGGACGTGCCCTCGCCCGCCGGGGTGACCCGCCAGGTGGTGACCATCGAGGAGTTGCGGTCCTTCTCGACGAGCTCGCCGTCGGTGGGCTCGGTGACCTCCAGCAGGCAGTCGCGGACCCGCTTGCTGGTGGCCTGGAGCTTCCAGTGGACGAGGGAGCCCTCGCCGTCGCCGCCCTCGCGCACCTCGTACTCGCTGAACTGCTCGGGCAGCAGCTTCGCGCGCGTGCCGCTGTAGTCGGCGAGGGCGTCGAACACCTTCTCCGCGTCTGCCGCGACGACCCGCTCGGTAGTGGCCTCGACCTGCGCCATCGGTTCCTCCAGGACTTGCTTCTCGGGGTTGGGGCAAGCCAACCACCCCCGCCCACGAGCCCCCAAATCGGGGTGCCCCGGGACGGCCCGAAGCGATCGGAAACCGCCCTTGCGCGTAAATTCGAACACGTGTTTCACTCGGGTGGCAGCGCTACCGAGGAGGCGTCATGCGGTGGGAGAACCTCACAGTGGAGTCCGGCGGCCACGGCCGCGCGGCCGACGCCGCGCTGTTCGGCGCGGACGCGG
The DNA here is from genome assembly GCF_044767585.1 of Streptomyces sp. NPDC101225. Classification (NCBI taxonomy): domain Bacteria; kingdom Bacillati; phylum Actinomycetota; class Actinomycetes; order Kitasatosporales; family Streptomycetaceae; genus Streptomyces; species Streptomyces sp. NPDC101225. Next base: position 94,567 of record NZ_JBIWOE010000008.1, on the reverse strand, counting down.
TCGTCAGCCGCACCTTCGACACACCCGAGTTCCGCGGGATCACCTTCCACGAGGTGCGGGCGCGCTCGATCATCAACCGGGTGCCCGGGGCCTCGCGCATGCCCTTCGAGTGGACGGTGAACCCCTATCGCGGCTGCTCGCACGCGTGCGTGTACTGCTTCGCCAGGAAGACGCACACCTATCTGGACCTCGACGCGGGGATCGACTTCGACTCGCAGATCGTGGTGAAGGTGAACGCCCCGGAGCTGCTGCGCCGCCAGCTGGGCTCGCGCCGCTGGCCCGGCGAGCACATCGCGATGGGCACGAACGTCGACTGCTACCAGCGCGCCGAGGGCCGCTACCGCCTGATGCCGGGCATCCTGGCCGCCCTGCGCGACCACGCCAACCCGTTCTCGATCCTGACCAAGGGCACGCTGATCCTGCGGGACCTGGACCTGCTGGTGCAGTCGGCGCGGGTGACGGACGTCGGCGTCTCCGTCTCGGTCGGCTTCACCGACCCCGAGCTGTGGCGCACGGTGGAGCCGGGCACACCGGCTCCGGAGCGCCGCCTGGACGTCGTGCGCACCCTCGCCGAGCACGGCCTCGGCTGCGGCGTCCTGATGGCTCCGGTGCTGCCGTTCCTGAGCGACCACCCGGCCCAACTGCGCGCCACCGTGGGGGCGATCGCGGCCGCCGGCGCCACCTCCGTCACACCGCTGGTGCTGCACCTGCGGCCCGGCGCCCGGGAGTGGTTCATGGCCTGGCTGGCCCAGCACCACCCGCACCTGGTGCGCCGCTACGCGCGGCTGTACGCGGACGGCTCCTACGCCCCGAAGTGGTACCAGCGCCGGATCACCCGTCAGGTCCACGAGCTGGCGCAGGAGTACGGGATCGGGCCGGCGCACGCGGGGATGCCCCGCCGGATCCGGCCACCGGAGCCACCGGCCCCGGCCGTGACCGAATCGACCCAACTAACGCTCATTTGAGATCATTCGAGCGCATCCCGCGACCCGATTGGGTCAAGTCTTGCCAGAACGAGTTCTTCCGGGGGCGCTTTCCGGGACGATGCGGCGAGAACCGTGAGACTCGCGGTCCGCAACCCTCCGTCCTGGGAGGACGCATGAGAAAACGCGCAGCGGTGCTGTGCGGTGCCGTCGTCGTCGTGGCCGGGTCCTTCACGGCGCTCCCGGCCGACGCCAGCACCGCGCAGACACCGCCCTCGCCCACCGCCGCGAAACTGACCTGGAAGGGCTGCGGCACCACCGACTATCCGACGCTGCAGTGCGCCTCGCTGAAGGTGCCGCTGGACCACGACAGGCCGCACGGGCGGCAGATCACGCTCGCCCTCTCGCGCGTGCCGCACACCGCGCAAAAGAGCCAGGGTCCGCTGCTGGTCAACCCCGGCGGCCCCGGTGGCAGCGGTCTGTCGCTGGCCGGATTCGTCGCCTCCGCGCTGCCCAAGTCGGTCGCCTCGCAGTACGACGTCATCGGCTTCGACCCGCGCGGCGTCGGCCGGAGCCGGCCCGCCCTGGACTGCAAGCCGGGCTACTTCGACCCCGTGCGCCCGGACTCGGTGCCGAGCACGCCGGCCCTCGAACGGGCCAACCTCACCCGCGCCAAGTCCTTCGCCGCGGCCTGCGGCCGGAAGTACGCGGACCTGCTGCCGTACATCAACACGATCCAGACCGTACGCGACATGGACTCCATCCGCGCGGCCACGGGCGCCCGGAGGACCAGCTACTTCGGGTACTCCTACGGGACGTACCTCGGCGCGGTGTACGCCAAGCTCTTCCCGGAGCGCGTGAAGCGCCTGGTGCTCGACTCGATCGTCGACCCGACGGGGGTCTGGTACGACGACAACATCTCGCAGGACTACGCCTTCGACGCCCGCCACAAGGCGCTGATGGCCTGGATCGCCAAGTACGACTCGACGTACAAGCTGGGCACCGACCCGGCCAGGATCGAGGCCAAGTGGTACGCGATGCGCGCGGCGCTCGCGAAGAAGCCGGCCGGCGGCAAGGTGGGGGCCTCCGAACTGGAGGACACCTTCCTCCCCGGCGGCTACTACAACGGCTACTGGCCCTATCTGGCCGAGGCGTTCGCGGCCTACGTGAACGACCACGACCCCGACCCGCTGGTCGAGGCCTACGACAACTTCGCCGCCGTCGACGCCTCCGGGGACAACGGCTACAGCGTCTACGCCTCGGTCCAGTGCCGTGACGCCGCCTGGCCGCGGGACTGGAACCAGTGGCGCAAGGACAACTGGGCGGTCCACGCCAAGGCGCCCTTCATGACCTGGAACAACGCCTGGTACAACGCGCCGTGCGCCTTCTGGCCGACGCACCACGAGCACCCGATCAGCATCGCCAACCACAAGCTGCCGCCGGTCCTGCTCTTCCAGGCGACCGACGACGCGGCCACCCCGTACCAGGGCGGAGCCACGGTCCACCGCCTGCTGGCCCGTTCGAGCTTCGTGGTCGAGCAGGGCGGCGGGAACCACGGCATCACGCTGAGCGGCAACGCCTGCCTGGACAAGTACCTCGCCGACTACCTGGCCAGCGGCAAGGTTCCGCGCAGCGGCGGCCAGATCGACGCGGTCTGCCCCAAGCTGCCCGATCCCACTCCGCTGAGCGCGAAGGCGGCGCCCACCTCCGCCGGCGGCTCGGCGCTGCACGGCATGCTGGGCTTCCACGGCTGAACATCCCGTGCCCGAAGGCCCGTCGGGGGCCTTGTCACACCCATGGTCCACGATGGACGCATGAGTGAGCCGACCAGGATTTCCGCCCCCGACGGGGTCTTCCCCGCCGCCCAGTACAGCCACGTCGCCATGGGCACCGGGCGCTTCGTCGCGATCGCCGGCCAGCTCGCCCTCGACGAGGACGGCGAGCTCGTCGGCGAGCACGACGCCGGCGCCCAGGCCCGCCAGGTCTTCGAGAACCTCCGCCGCTGCCTCGCCGCCGCCGGAGCCACCTTCGACGACGTCGTCAAACTCACCTTCTTCGTCACGGACATGGCCCACATGTCGGCCATCCGCGAGGCCCGCGCCGGCCACATACCGGACGACCGCCTCCCGGCGGCCTCGGCGGTCCACGTGTCCGCGCTGGTCCGGCCCGAATTCCTGATGGAGATCGAGGCGCTCGCCGTCGTCGGGACGCCGGCGGGGTAGGTCAGCGCTGTTTCGGGATCCGCGCCAGTGCCCGTACGGCCGCCTCCGCCAGGACCGGGTGCGCCAGGGCCTCGTGGAGGACGGGACGGGCCCGGGGGTCCTCCAGCGTGCCGAGACCCTCCACGCACGCCAGGGCCACACGCCGGTAGGGGTCGTGCGGGCGCAGCCTGCGCTCCAGGGTGGTGATCAGCGCGGGGACGGACTCCGGGGCGTGCAGGCGGATCAGCAGCCGGACCGGGTACAGGGCGTAGGCGACGCGGAGTTCGTTGGTGGCGAGCGCGGCCGCCGCGCGGGCGGTGCGGGGGTCGTCGAGGCGGGCGAGGGCGTAGGCGGCGCCGGCGCAGCGCTGCGGATCGCGGTGGTTGAGGAACAGGACGAGGGATTCGAAGGCGCGCCGGTCACCCGCGAGCCCCAGCCGGAACGCGGCCAGCTCCCGGGCCCACAGCGGCTGTCCGCTCGCGGTGAGCACCCGCGCCAGCTCGTCGAGGTCGTCGGTCGCCAGCAGACCGTCGTACGCGAGGGAGCCTGCCGACTCCGCCCGTAAGCGCTCCGTGAGTGATCGCAACTCTTCGTCCATGGCACCGAGACTAGAGGGGGTCCCGATCTGCCGGGACGTACATCACAAAGCCGGGGGCTGGCGCGCTCGTTACCCGCCGGTTAAGCTCAGACGAGCGAGTTACCCACTCGCACCCCCTCACGGTGGCCTGGTGACGCAGCCGCCGTGGGAGCAGTCGGTTCGGTACCTCGAGTACCGCAGCACGACCCGGCCCCGGGACAGGGCCGGTCGGTTTCCCACCCTTCGCCCCGGGCGTGTGCGCGCCCATGGCGACGGATCCGGGCGTGTGCGCTCGCAGCCCGGCAACACCCGCATGCAGCACCGCATCCGGTGCGCCCCAGGTCCGGCTCCGGCCGCTCCCGCCCGGCGCATCCGGACGCACTCCCAGTCGTCACCCCTCATTCCTGGAGTCCCGCGATGGCCACTCCCCTGTCCCCCTCCTCTTCCTCGTCGCCGCTGTCGACCGTCGCCGTCGTCGGCCTCGGCACCATGGGCACCGGCATCGCCGAGGTCCTCGCCCGGGCCGGCCGCGAGGTCGTCGGCATCGACATCAGCGAGGCCGCGTCCGCCAAGGCCGTCGCCGCCCTGGAGGCCACCACCGCCCGCGCCGTGGAGCGGGGCCGGCTGACCGAGCAGGAGCGCGCCGCCGCGCTCGCCCGCGTCCGCACCTCCACCGACCTGCGCGCCGCGGCCGACGCCGACCTCGTCATCGAGGTGGCTCCGGAGTCGTACGAGATCAAGCAGCAGATCTTCCGTGAACTGGACGGGATCGTGCGGCCGGACGCGATCCTGGCGACCGGCACCAACGCGCTGTCCGTGACCCGGCTGGCCGCCGACTCCGCCCGTCCGGAGCGCGTGCTGGGCCTGCACTTCTTCAACCCGGCGCCGGCCATGAAGCTCGTCGAGGTCGTCTCCTCGGTGCTGACCGCGCCGACCGCCGTCTCCGCGGTCACCAACCTCGCCCTCGACCTCGGCAAGGAGCCCGTCGCGGTCGGCGACCGGCCCGGATTCGTCGCCGACGGCCTGCTGTTCGGCTACCTCAACCAGGCCGCCGCGATGTACGAGGCGAAGTACGCCTCCCGCGAGGACATCGACGCCGCGATGCGGCTCGGCTGCGGTCTGCCGATGGGTCCGCTCGCCCTGCTCGACCTGATCGGCGTCGACACGGCCCGCACGGTGCTGGAGGCCATGTACGCGGAGTCCCACGACCGTCTGCACGCCCCGGCCCCGATCCTCAAGCAGCTCAGCGAGGCGGGTCTGACCGGCCGCAAGTCGGGCCGCGGCTTCTACACCTACGAGGCCCCGGGCGGCGCCGCCGTCGTGCGCGACGCGCTGACCCCGCTGGAGGGCGGCACGCTCACCCCGGGCCGCGAGGTCCGCTCGGTCGGCGTCGCCGGCTCCGGCACCATGGCGTCCGGCATCGTCGAGGTCTTCGCCAAGGCCGGGTACGAGGTCGTCGTCGCCGCCCGCAGCGAGGAGAAGGCGCAGGCCGCCAAGGCCCGGATCGGCAAGTCCCTCGCGCGCTCGGTGGACAAGGGCAGGATGACCGCCGAGGCCGCGGCGCAGACCCTGGACCGGATCACCGCGGCGGGTTCCTACGAGGCCTTCGCCGACGTCGACCTGGCCGTCGAGGCCGTCGCCGAGGACCTGGAGATCAAGCAGCAGCTGTTCCAGGCGCTGGACAAGGTCTGCAAGCCGGGCGCGATCCTGGCCACCACGACCTCCTCGCTGCCCGTGGTCGCCTGCGCCCGCGCCACCTCGCGCCCGCAGGACGTGATCGGCATGCACTTCTTCAACCCGGCGCCGGCGATGAAGCTGGTCGAGGTCGTCCGCACGGTGCTGACCGCCGAGGACGTGCACGCGACGGTCCGCGAGGTCTGCGGCCGCATCCGGAAGCACCCGGTGGACTGCGGGGACCGCGCGGGCTTCATCGTGAACGCGCTGCTGTTCCCGTACCTCAACAACGCGATCAAGATGGTGCAGGAGCACTACGCCACCCTCGACGACATCGACGCCGCCATGAAGCTGGGCGGCGGCTACCCGATGGGCCCGTTCGAGCTCCTGGACGTCGTCGGGCTCGACGTCTCCCTCGCGATCGAGAAGGTGCTGCACCGCGAGTTCCGGGACCCGGGCCTGGCCCCGGCGCCCCTCCTGGAGCACCTGGTGGCCGCCGGCTGCCTCGGCCGCAAGACCGGCCGCGGCTTCCGTGAGTATGCCCGGCGCTGACGACGTCGGCGACTGGTTGCGAGGCGAGACGGACTGGGGCGGGCTGCTCGAACCGGGCAGCCACCTCCCGGCCGCGCACCGCGGCGCTCCCCCGCCCGAGGAGGGCGGGGGAAACCCCGTACCTGCGCGACAAGCTGCGCACATGCAGTACGTTCGGGTCATGTCCCAGCCCGCCAGGTCCTCACGTACACCAGCCACGCCCGACGCGCCGGAAAGTGCCGCAGGCAGTCGCGCGGCCGCCCAGCGCCTCAAGATGCGCCGCGAACTGGCGGCCGCGGCGATGGAGCTGTTCGCGACCAAAGGGTACGAGGCGACCACCGTCGACGAGATCGCGGCCGCGGCCGGGGTCGCGCGCCGCACCTTCTTCCGCCACTTCCGCTCCAAGGAGGAGGCGATCTTCCCGGACCACGACGACACGCTGGTCCGGGCGGAGGCGGTCCTCAACGCGGCGCCCCCGCACGAGCATCCGCTCGACACGGTGTGCCGCGGCATCAAGGAGGTCATGCGGATGTACGCGGCCCGGCCGGAGATCTCGGTCGCCCGCTACAAGCTGACGCGCGAGGTGCCCACCCTGCGCGAGGCGGAGATCGCGTCGGTGGCCCGCTACGAGCGCCTGTTCACCCGCTATCTGCTCGGCCACTTCGACGAGCACGCGCACGACGACGACGCCAACGACGACCCGCTGCTGGCGGAGGTCGCCGCGTCCGCCGTGGTCACCGCCCACAACCACGTCCTGCGGCGCTGGCTGAGGGCCGGCGGCCAGGGTGACGTGGAGGCGCAGCTGGACCATGCCTTCGCCATCGTGCGCAAGACGTTCGGGACGGGCATCGGGGCGGGGCGCTCGACCGCGCCGAAGCCACCGGCCCCCTCGGCCGTGTCCCACCAGGGTGAGGTGCTGGTCACGGTCGCCCGCACGGACGCTCCGCTGGACGAGGTCATGCGGACCATCGAGGAGGCGCTCAAGGAGCGCTGAGGCCTCCCGCACCGCTGTGATGACGGCCACCCTCCGGGGTGGCCGTTTTGGCATGTCAGAGCCCCTTTTCGGACGGCTTTCCGGCCCCGTTCGATCGATCATCGCTCATGTGTTACGTAAAGATTTCGCCTGAGCGCAATCTCTGGCACTCAGTGCCTTGCGGGGTGACACGCGGTGTCATACGTTGAAGGAGTCCGGGCGGCCGGCGTGCAGCGACCTTTCGTACGCCGGCTGTCCCCGCAGGCCATCGGTCTGCGCGCCCGGCGCCTGCGTCACAGGCAACCTCCCGCGCCACAAAGCGCTGCCCCAGCACCACCGAGCCGAACCGACGGCACCTTCAAGAACCCTCAGCAGCACCGACGTGACCCAAGGCGTCCCCCCTCAGGACGCTTCCCCCGTTCTCGGCTCCGCTCGAACCGGGGAGACCCCAACCGCCGGAGGCAACACCGTGACCGTGAAGGACATCCTGGACGCGATCCAGTCGCCGGAATCGACGCCGGACGACTTCGCCGCCCTGCCGCTCCCCGAGTCGTACCGCGCGATCACCGTGCACAAGGACGAGACGGAGATGTTCTCGGGCCTTCAGACCCGGGACAAGGACCCGCGCAAGTCGATCCACCTCGACGACGTGCCGCTGCCCGAGCTCGGCCCGGGCGAGGCCCTGGTGGCCGTCATGGCCTCCTCGGTCAACTACAACTCGGTGTGGACCTCGATCTTCGAGCCGCTGTCCACCTTCGGGTTCCTGGAGCGCTACGGCCGCACCAACGAGCTGGCCAAGCGCCACGACCTGCCGTACCACATCATCGGCTCCGACCTCGCGGGCGTCGTCCTGCGCACCGGTCCGGGCGTGAACGTCTGGCGGCCGGGGGACGAGGTCGTCGCGCACTGCCTGTCCGTCGAGCTGGAGTCGAGCGACGGCCACAACGACACGATGCTCGACCCCGAGCAGCGCATCTGGGGCTTCGAGACCAACTTCGGCGGCCTCGCCGAGATCGCGCTCGTCAAGTCCAACCAGCTGATGCCCAAGCCCGGCCACCTGAGCTGGGAGGAGGCGGCGGCCCCCGGCCTCGTCAACTCCACCGCCTACCGCCAGCTGGTCTCCCGCAACGGCGCCGCCATGAAGCAGGGCGACAACGTCCTGATCTGGGGCGCGAGCGGCGGTCTCGGCTCGTACGCCACCCAGTTCGCACTGGCCGGCGGCGCCCACCCGATCTGTGTCGTCTCCAGCGAGCAGAAGGCGGAGATCTGCCGCTCGATGGGGGCCGACTCGATCATCGACCGCAACGCCGAGGGCTACCGGTTCTGGAAGGACGAGCAGACCCAGGACCCCAAGGAGTGGAAGCGCTTCGGCAAGCGCATCCGTGAGCTCACCGGCGGCGAGGACATCGACATCGTCTTCGAGCACCCCGGCCGCGAGACCTTCGGCGCCTCCGTGTTCGTCACCCGCAAGGGCGGCACGATCACCACCTGCGCCTCGACCTCGGGCTACATGCACGAGTACGACAACCGCTACCTGTGGATGTCGCTGAAGCGGATCATCGGCTCGCACTTCGCCAACTACCGCGAGGCCTGGGAGGCCAACCGGCTGATCGCGAAGGGCAAGATCCACCCGACGCTGTCGAAGGTCTACTCCCTGGAGGAGACCGGCCAGGCCGCCTACGACGTGCACCGCAACCTCCACCAGGGCAAGGTCGGCGTGCTGTGCCTCGCCCCCGAGGAGGGCCTCGGCGTGCGCGACGAGGCGATGCGCGCCCAGCACATCGACGCCATCAACCGCTTCCGCAACATCTGAGACACCCGAGGTCATAGATGACTGAGCGTCAGCCCGCCGAAGGCGAGCGGGAGAAGGACCGGCCGTGGCTCATGCGCACGTACGCCGGTCACTCCACGGCCGAGGCGTCCAACGAGTTGTACCGGCGCAACCTCGCCAAGGGCCAGACCGGCCTGTCGGTCGCGTTCGACCTGCCGACGCAGACCGGCTACGACTCCGACCACATCCTCGCCCGCGGCGAGGTCGGCCGGGTCGGCGTGCCGGTGGCCCATCTCGGTGACATGCGACGGCTGTTCCAGGACATCCCCCTGGAGCAGATGAACACCTCGATGACGATCAACGCCACCGCCATGTGGCTGCTGGCGCTCTACCAGGTCGTCGCGGAGGAGCAGGGCGCCGACATCACCAAGCTCCAGGGCACGACCCAGAACGACATCGTCAAGGAGTACCTGTCCCGCGGGACGCACGTCTTCCCGCCGGGGCCGAGCCTGCGTCTGACGACGGACATGATCGCGTACACGGTCTCCCACATCCCGAAGTGGAACCCGATCAACATCTGCAGCTACCACCTGCAGGAGGCGGGCGCCACGCCGGTGCAGGAGATCGCGTACGCGATGTCCACGGCGATCGCGGTCCTGGACGCCGTCCGGGACTCCGGTCAGGTGCCCGCCGACAAGTTCGGCGACGTCGTCGCCCGCATCTCCTTCTTCGTCAACGCCGGCGTGCGGTTCGTCGAGGAGATGTGCAAGATGCGGGCGTTCGGCCGCATCTGGGACCGGATCACCCGCGAGCGCTACGGCATCGAGAACCCCAAGCAGCGCCGCTTCCGCTACGGCGTCCAGGTCAACTCCCTGGGCCTGACCGAGGCGCAGCCGGAGAACAACGTCCAGCGGATCGTCCTGGAGATGCTGGCCGTGACCCTCTCCAAGGACGCACGCGCGCGTGCCGTCCAGCTCCCGGCCTGGAACGAGGCGCTGGGCCTGCCCCGCCCCTGGGACCAGCAGTGGTCGCTGCGCATCCAGCAGGTGCTGGCGCACGAGAGCGACCTGCTGGAGTACGAGGACATCTTCGAGGGCTCGCACGTCATCGAGGCGAAGGTCGCGAAGCTCGTCGAGGACTCCCTGGCGGAGATCGAGCGGATCCAGGAGATGGGCGGCGCGATGGCCGCCGTCGAGTCCGGCTACCTCAAGTCGCAGCTCGTGTCCTCGCACGCCGAGCGGCGGGGCCGCATCGAGTCCGGCCAGGAGAAGATCGTCGGCGTCAACATCTTCGAGACGACCGAGCCGAACCCGCTGACGGCCGATCTCGACACGGCCATCCAGACGGTCGACCCGGCCGTCGAGGCCCGCGTGATCGCCGGCCTGCGGAACTGGCGCGACACCCGCTACCAGCCGCCCTTCAACCACCCGCGCCCCTGCAAGGCGCTGGAGAAGCTGAAGGAGGCCGCGAAGGGCACCGGCAACCTCATGGAGGCCACCCTGGAGTGCGCCCGCGCCGGCGTCACGACCGGCGAGTGGGCCGGGGCCCTGCGCGAGGTGTTCGGCGAGTTCCGCGCGCCGACCGGTGTCTCCTCGGCGCCGGTGGCGGTCCCCGCCGAGGAGGGCTCGGCGATGGCGCTGGTCCGCCGCAAGGTCGACCTCACCGCCAAGGACCTGGGCGTCGGCAAGCTCCGCTTCCTGGTCGGCAAGCCCGGCCTGGACGGCCACTCCAACGGCGCCGAGCAGATCGCCGTCCGCGCGCGTGACGCCGGCTTCGAGGTGGTCTACCAGGGCATCCGGCTCACTCCCGAGCAGATCGTGGACGCGGCCCTGGCCGAGGACGTGCACGCGGTCGGCCTGTCCATCCTCTCCGGCTCGCACGCCCAGCTGGTGCCGGACGTCCTGGAGCGGCTCCGTGTGGCCGGTGCCACAGACATCCCGGTGATCGCCGGTGGCATCATCCCGAATGGCGACGCCGAACAGCTCAGGGCCGCCGGTGTGGCCGCCGTCTTCACCCCGAAGGACTTCGACATCACCGGCATCATCGGCCGCATCGTCGACGAGATCCGGAACGCGAACAAGCTCGACCCCCTGGAGGTCCCCGCATGACGACCGTCAACCGTCTCCGCCCGCGGCGCTCGTGCCTGGCCGTACCCGGTTCGAACCCCCGCTTCCTGGAGAAGGCCCAGGGGCTCCCCGCGGACCAGGTCTTCCTGGACCTGGAGGACGCGTGCGCGCCGCTCGCCAAGCCCGAGGCGCGGCACACCATCGTCAAGTTCCTCAACGAGGGTGACTGGACCGGCAAGACGAGGGTCGTGCGGGTCAACGACTGGACGACCGAGTGGACGTACCGCGACGTCGTGACGGTCGTCGAGGGCGCCGGCCAGAACCTCGACTGCATCATGCTGCCGAAGGTGCAGACGGCCGAGCAGATCGTCGCGCTCGACCTGCTGCTGACCCAGATCGAGAAGACCATGGGCTTCGAGGTCGGCAAGATCGGCATCGAGGCGCAGATCGAGAACGCCCAGGGCCTGAACAACGTCAACGAGATCGCGACGGCCTCCGCGCGCGTCGAGACCATCATCTTCGGCCCGGCCGACTTCATGGCCTCCATCAACATGAAGTCGCTGGTCGTGGGCGAGCAGCCGCCCGGCTACCCGGCGGACGCCTACCACTACATCCTGATGAAGATCCTGATGGCCGCCCGCGCCAACAACCTCCAGGCGATCGACGGCCCCTACCTGCAGATCCGCAACATCGACGGCTACCGCGAGGTCGCCCGGCGCGCCGCCGCGCTCGGCTTCGACGGCAAGTGGGTGCTGCACCCGGGCCAGGTGGAGGCGTCCAACGAGATCTTCTCGCCCTCGCAGGAGGACTACGACCACGCCGAGCTGATCCTGGACGCGTACGACTACTACACGTCCGAGGCGGGCGGCAAGAAGGGCTCCGCGATGCTCGGCGACGAGATGATCGACGAGGCCAGCCGCAAGATGGCCCTGGTCGTCTCCGGCAAGGGCCGGGCCGCCGGCATGCAGCGCACCAGCAAGTTCGAGATCCCGGAGGCCTGACGGTCATGCAGTTCGGACGCACCTACGAGGAGTTCGAGGTCGGGGCGACGTACAAGCACTGGCCCGGGAAGACGGTCACGGAGTACGACGACCACCTCTTCTGTCTCCTCACCATGAACCACCACCCGCTCCACATGGACACCAACTACGCGGAGAGGACGACGGACTTCGGCAAGAACGTCGTCGTCGGGAACTACGTCTACTCCCTGCTGCTCGGCATGTCCGTCCCGGACATCTCCGGCAAGGCGATCGCGAACCTGGAGATCGAGTCGCTCAAGCACGTGGCGCCGACCTTCCACGGCGACACGATCTACGGCCAGACGACCGTGCTCGACAAGTGGCCCTCGAAGTCGAAGAACGACCGCGGCATCGTCCACGTCGAGACCAAGGGCTACAAGCAAGACGGCACCCTGGTCTGCGTGTTCCGCCGCAAGGTGATGGTGCCGACCGAGACGTACATCAAGGAGCGCGGCGGCGAGCAGCCCGGCCGCCCGGAACTTCAGGAGGGCTGAGCCCCATGGCACGCCTCGCCCAGACCGCCGGTCTGACCGACGTCCAGCAGGAGATCATCTCCACCGTCCGCGACTTCGTGGACAAGGAGATCATCCCGGTCGCCACCGAGCTGGAGCACCGCGACGAGTACCCGCAGAGCATCGTCGACGGCCTCAGGGAACTGGGCCTGTTCGGCCTGATGATCCCGGAGGAGTACGGGGGCCTGGGCGAGTCGCTCCTCACCTACGCCCTGTGCGTCGAGGAGATCGCCCGCGGCTGGATGTCGGTCTCCGGGATCATCAACACCCACTTCATCGTGGCGTACATGCTCAAGCAGCACGGCACGCAGGAGCAGAAGGACCACTTCCTGCCGCGCATGGCGGCCGGCGACATCCGCGGCGCCTTCTCCATGTCGGAGCCCGCACTCGGCTCGGACGTCTCGGCGATCAGCTCCAAGGCGGTCAGGGACGGCGACGAGTACGTCCTGAACGGCCAGAAGATGTGGCTGACGAACGGCGGAACGTCAAGCCTGGTCGCCGTTCTCGTCCGAAGTGACGAAGGACACTCCCCCGAGGAGGCGGCCGCGAAGCCCCACAAGTCGATGACCACCTTCCTGATCGAGAAGGAGCCCGGCTTCGGAGAGGTCCGCCCCGGCCTCACCATCCCCGGGAAGATCGACAAGATGGGCTACAAGGGCGTCGACACCACCGAGCTGATCATGGATGGCCTGCGCCTTCCCGCCGATCGGGTGCTCGGCGGCACCACCGGCCGAGGTTTTTACCAAATGATGGACGGCGTCGAGGTCGGCCGCGTCAACGTGGCGGCGCGTGGCTGCGGCGTCGCTCAGCGTGCCTTCGAGCTCGGCGTCCAGTACGCCCAGCAGCGCCACACTTTCGGCAAGGCGATCGCCCAGCACCAGGCCATTCAGTTCAAGCTGGCGGAGATGGCCACCAAGGTCGAGGCCGCCCATGCGATGATGGTGAACGCGGCACGCAAAAAGGACTCCGGACAGCGAAACGACCTCGAGGCCGGGATGGCGAAGTACCTCGCCTCCGAGTACTGCAAGGAGGTCGTGGAGGACTCCTTCCGGATCCACGGCGGCTACGGCTTCTCCAAGGAGTACGAGATCGAGCGCCTCTACCGTGAGGCCCCGATGCTGCTGATCGGCGAAGGTACCGCCGAAATCCAGAAAATGATCATCGGTCGCAGGCTGCTCGAAGAGTATCGATTCCAGGGCTAGATGTCCGGATACGGGGTGTTTTCTTGGGGAAGAAGATCACACCCCGTCATCCTTCTTCGGCCTCCGACTCGGCTTCCTGGCTTGCCCAGTTGTGGTCCGCGACCGGTACGATCCCGGGAAAGCCGCCGTCCCCCGTTACTGCGCGGCATCATCCGCTACGAAGGTCATCCATGCCCCACAGCCAAACCTCTGCACCAAGCGACAGCCGGGCCGGCGTACGCCTCGCGCGCGGAGCATCGCCGTGGCTTCTCCCGACCGTCGCCACCGCAGCCCTCAGCCTGGCCCGCGCACGCCGCTCCGGCGCCGCCAAGGCCGTGGCCGTGCCCGCCACCGCACTCGCGGCGGGCATGCTGTGGTTCTTCCGCGACCCTGAGCGCGAGATCGCCCAGGGCCGGGTCATCTCCCCCGCCGACGGTGTGGTGCAGAGCATCATGCCGTGGAAGGACGGCCGCACCCGCGTCGCGATCTTCATGAGCCCGCTCAACGTCCACGTCAACCGCGCGCCGCTCTCCGGCACGGTGACGTCGGTCGAGCACATCCCCGGCGGGTTCGTACCGGCGTTCAACAAGGAGAGCGAGAACAACGAGCGCGTAGTCTGGCATTTCGACACCGAACTCGGCGACATCGAGATGATCCAGATCGCCGGTGCGGTGGCCCGCCGCATCGTCCCCTACATCCCGCAGGGCACGAAGGTCGAGCAGGGTGACCGCATCGGGCTGATCCGCTTCGGCTCGCGCGTCGACATCTACCTGCCCGAGGGCGTGGAGGTCGCGGTCGAGGTCGGTCAGAAGACCGTGGCTGGGGTGACTCGCATTGACCGTGATTGATCCTGAGACCCAGGCGGGCTGGGTGCCCGAGGCGGACGAGGTGGACGAAGAGGAGGAGATGCCCCTCTCTCTGCGCCTGTCGATAGCGGACACCCTCACCCTCGGCAACGCCACGTGCGGCTTCATGGCGGTGTACTTCACCACCACCGGCATCCTGATCCCGCACCTCACCGGCGACCAGGAGACCGGCATGGCCCGCCACAGCGCGGCCACCGCGGTCATCCTGATGCTGTGCGCGGCGGTCTTCGACCTGTTCGACGGGCTGGTGGCACGCAAGCTGCGCTCCTCCCCCATGGGTGCGGAGCTGGACAACCTCTCGGACCTGATCAGCTTCGGTCTGGCGCCGGCGTACTTCGTCCTCGTGTACGGCATGGTCGCGGACGACGCGCACCAGCGGATGGCCGCCGTCGGGGCAATCGTGGTGCTCCTGGCGGTCGTGCTGCGGCTGGCGCGCTTCTCCTGCGTGACGGTGCCGAACGGCATGTTCCAGGGCATGCCGTCGCCGTTCGGGGCCCTGACGGTCGTCTCGATCGTGCTGCTGGAGCTGCCCTTCGTGGCGACGCTGCTGGCGATCGTGGGCACGGCCTGGCTGATGGTGAGCCGGGTCGAGTACCCGAAGCCGCGGGGCCGCCTCGCGGTGGCGATGCTGTCCTGGATCGTCGTGTCGATGGGGCTCCTGGCCGCCTGGGCCTTCGACGCCCCGAGCGGTCAGCTGCTGCTCCAGACGGGCTGCGCGCTGCAACTGGTCACCGGCGCGGTGATCCCGCTGTTCGCCACGGCCCGCCGGGTGAACAACTTCCGCGGCAACCGGCGTGAGGCACGGGCGGCCCAGCTGCCGTAGGCCCCGCCGTGACGCTCCCGAGGGGGCCCGGACCGACAGGTCCGGGCCCCCTCGCCCGTTCGCGATGCCTCAGGGCTGCGGGGTGTACGTCCGGGCCGGCTGCGACGCCTCCGCCGGGCGGACCACCCTCATGCCGCCGGTGGCGCTCTTGTCCGGCCGAAGGCCGACGCTCTCGCGGGACGAGGCGGCCGCCGGGTCGCTGAAGTCCTGGACGGCGGCCGCCCCGCGCCCTCAGGCGAGGAAGTCGCGCGCGATCTGCTCCGCCAGCCGCTCCAGGATCGGGCCCGCGTCCGCGATGCACTTCGCCACGTCCGGCTCCAGCTCCGTCAGCGGGTAGGCGCGGCGGATGCCCGCGCGGCCGAGTGCCTCCGGCGGCAGGGCGACACGGCCGCAGACGGCGACGACCTCCTTGTCCGCGGCGCGGGCCGCGGCGGCCACGCCCGCGGGCGCCTTGCCGTGCAGGGTCTGCTCGTCCAGGGAACCCTCGCCGGTGATCACCAGGTCCGCCCACTCCAGCGCGGGCGCGAAGCCCAGCACCTCGAGCATGACCTCGATGCCGGGCCGAAACCGGGCGCCGAGGAGGAGTGCGCCGTAGCCGATGCCGCCGGCCGCGCCCGCCCCCGGGGCCGCCGCGAACTCCGCCGCCTTCGCCCCGGCCGTCCGCTCCAGCACCTTCGCGTAGTGCGCGAGGGCGGAGTCGAGGGTCTCCACGTCGTCCGGGGAGGCGCCCTTCTGCGGGCCGTAGACGGCGGGCGCGCCCTTCGGGCCGGTCAGCGGGTTGTCGACGTCGCTGGCCAGGACCAGGTCGACGGAGCCGAGGCGCGGGTCCAGATCCGAGAGGTCGGCCAGGACCAGCTCGCCGAGGCCGCCGCCGCCCGGTGGCACCGGCTCCCCGTCCGCGTCCAGGAACCGCGCGCCGAGCGCGGACAGCATCCCGGCGCCGCCGTCGGTGGTCGCGCTGCCGCCCACTCCGAACACGATGGTCCGCACGCCCGCGTCCAGCGCGGCGCGCAGCAGTTCGCCGGAGCCGTACGTGGACGCCGTGAGCGGTGCGAAGACGCCGGCCGGCAGCCGCTGGAGCCCGCTCGCCTCCGCCATCTCCACGACCGCGGTGCCGCCGCGCAGCGCGAACGCCGCCGTGACCTCGTCCCCGAGCGGTCCCGCGACGCGCACCTCGCGCCGCTCGAAACCGGCCGCGACCGCCGCGTCCACGGTCCCGTCGCCGCCGTCGGCCACCGGCAGGGCCTCCACCGGGAGGTCCGGCACGACCCGGCGCAGCCCGGCCGTCACCCGCTCCGCGACCTGCACGGCCGTCAGCGACCCCTTGAACTTGTCCGCGGCGATGAGCACCCTCCGGGCACCCCTACCTGCAGCGTCCGCCACCTTGTCTTCCCCTTGCTCTCCGGGCCCCGCACGTGTCAAGGCCAGTCGCGCCGCTGCGACCATAACCGGAGGAAGCCCCCTCCGTCATGCTCCGCCCGGCCCGTGGGACACGCCCGGCGGCCGCCGGTGCCTCCGTGCGCGACGGGCGGGCGGCCGGGTCGGGAATCGGGTAGACCATGAGCTATGACCCTTGTGGGCACTGAGCCAGAGCTCGCCGACCGCATCCTCGGGGGCTGGCTCGGCCGGATCGCGGGCAACATGCTCGGCAAGCCGGTCGAGCAGGGCGACCTGTGGACGCGCGATCGCATCGACCGCTATCTGCGGCAGGCAGCCGCCCTGCCCCTGACCGACTACCTCCCCGAACCCGCCGTCGAGAGCGAGGGCTTCGAGCTGCGCCCCGAGTGGCGCCAGTGCGTCCGCGGGCGCATCCACGGCAGCTGCCGCGACGACGACGTCGACTACGCGATCCTCGGCCTGGATCTGCTGGAGACCCACGGCTTCGGCTTCAGCACCGAGCAGGTCGGGGAGCTGTGGCTGCTGCGGCTGCCCTATCTGCAGACCTTCACGGCGGAACGGGCGGCCTACCGCAACCTCGCCAACGGGATCAAGCCGCCGCTGACGGCCACGTACGACAACCCGTACCAGGAGTGGATCGGCGCCCTGATCCGCGCCGACATCTACGGCTGGACGTGCCCCGGCCTCCCGCGCCGGGCCGCCTCCCTGGCCCGCCGGGACGCGGTGCTGTCGCACACCGGCAACGGGGTGTACGGCGCGATGTGGGCGGCGGCGCTGATCGCGGCGGCGTTCACGGCGCCGACCGTGCGGCACGCGATGGACCAGGCGCTGGCCGTGATCCCGGCGAGCAGCCGGCTCGCGCGTACGGTGCGCCGTGTCGTCTCGCTCCACGACACCCGGATGACCTGGGAGGACACCCTGGCGACGGTCTCGGAGGAGACCGCCGGGCTCGGCTGGATCCACACGATCCCGAACGCGGCGGTCATCACCGCGGGCCTCCTGTACGGCGACGGCGACTTCACCCGCACCATCGCCCTCACCGTCCGCGGTGGTCTGGACACCGACTCCAACGGCGCGACCGCGGGCTCGGTGGCCGGCGTGCTGACGGGGGCGGACGCCATCCCGGAGCAGTGGACGCAGCCCCTGGAGGACACCGTCCGCAGCGCGGTGTTCGGCTTCGACGGGTCGCGCATCAGCGAGCTGGCGGAGCGGACGCTGCAGCTGGCGGGGACGGAGGCCTAGGGCAGGCCTAGGGCGTGCTCCGCCTGGTTACCCTTCCTGGATGACCTCCACTCCAGACTTCGCCACGTACATCGCCGGTCTCCCCCGTGTCCTCGCCGGAGCCGCCGCCCTCTTCCGCGACGCCGAGGGCCGGGTGCTGCTGGTCGAGCCCAACTACCGTGAGGGCTGGGCCCTTCCGGGCGGCACGATCGAGTCGGACGACGGCGAGAGCCCGCGCCAGGGCGCGCGCCGCGAGACGCTGGAGGAGATCGGCCTCGACCGCGAGCCGGGGCGGCTGCTCGCGGTGGACTGGGTGTACCGGCCGGGCTGGCCGCCGCTGGTGGCGTACCTCTACGACGGCGGTGTCCTCGGCGAGGAGGACGTCAAGGCGATCCGTCTGCAGGAGGAAGAGCTGCTGTCCTGGCGGCTGGTGGGCCGCGAGGACCTCGGCGACTTCCTGCTCGGCACCCTCGGCCACCGTGTCCTGGCCGCCCTGGACGTGCTGGCGGAGGGTTCGGGCACGGCGGAGCTGGAGAACGGCCGCAGGGTGGGCTGAGCCGCCGTTACCGCGCGAGCTCCTCGTCCGGGTCGATGTGGCCGTGGTGGATCCGGCTGTGGTCACGGTCGTTGCAGGCGTCGTCCACCGACTGCGCGGTCCAGGGCGCGGCCACCGGCACGAGGGCCGTGGCCTCCTTGCAGAGTCCCTTGGCGGACAGCGTCCTGCCGCCGATGTTGATGCGTCCGTGGTCGCCGTCGTCGGCCTGGGCCGGGGTGGCGAGCGTGAGACCGACCATGGTGAGCGCCGCCAGGGCGCCGATCTTCTTCATGGCCTGGCCAACGACACCGGGATCGGCCAGGTCACGCCACCGGATATCCCGTGGCTCCGAGCAGGCGAGCGCCCGTACCCTCGGCCCATGAACAGGCCCCTCGTCGCCATTCTCAGCGGCGCCGGCATCTCCACCGACTCCGGCATCCCCGACTACCGCGGCCCGCAGGGCCTGTGGCGCCGGGATCCCGAGGCCGAGAAGCTCGTGACGTACGCGTACTACATGGGCGATCCGGAGATCCGGCGGCGGTCCTGGCTGATGCGGCGCGAGAGCCGGGCGCTGGATGCCCGGCCGAACGCCGCGCACCGGGCCGTCGCCGAGTTGGAGAGGTCCGGCGTGCCGGTCAGGGTCGTCACGCAGAACGTCGACGGGCTGCACCAGCTCGCCGGCCTGCCCGCCCGCAAGGTGCTCGAACTGCACGGCAGCGCACGGAGTGTCGTGTGCACCGGCTGTCATGCGCGCGGATCGATGGAGGAGGCCCTCGCGCGCGTCGACGCCGGTGAGGCCGACCCGCCCTGCCGCGAGTGCGGCGGCATCCTGAAGTCGGCGACCGTGATGTTCGGCGAGCGCCTCGACCCGGAGGTGCTCGGTGACGCGCTCGCCGTCAGCAAGGCGTGCCAGGTCTTCGTCGCCGTCGGCAGCAGCCTCCAGGTGCAGCCCGCCGCCGGTCTCGCGGGCGTCGCCGCCGACCACGGGGCGCGGCTGATCATCGTCAACGCCGAGCCCACGCCGTACGACGACCTCGCGGACGAGGTCGTACGCGAGCCCATCGGTACGGCGCTGCCCGCACTGCTGCGCGAGCTGGGCACGGAGACGGCGGGCTAGAACAGGGCCGTTCCGCCTTCGAGGGCGAGCAGGCGCCGCTTGCGTTCGAGGCCGCCGCCGTAGCCCGTGAGGCTGCCGTCGGCGCCGACGACGCGGTGGCAGGGCACGATGATGCCGATCGGGTTCCTGCCGTTGGCGAGACCGACGGCGCGGGAGGCGGACGGTCTGCCGAGGGCGTCGGCGAGCTGCCCGTAGGAGCGGGTCTCGCCGTAGGGGATGCGGCGCAGTTCGTCCCAGACCGCGCGCTGGAACGGGGTTCCGTGCAGGCTCAGTGGCAGGGTGAACTCCGTCAGCTCGCCCGCGAAATAGGCCTTGAGCTGCTGCTCGGCCTCGGCGAAGAGGGTGTCGTCGCGGTCGCCGAAGGTCTCCTGCGGCGGGCGGTGGCGCTGGCCGGTCATGTAGAGGCCGCACAGGACACCGTCGTCGGCCACCAGGGTGAGGGGGCCGTAGGGACCGGCGACCACCGTGTGCCGCTTCGTGGAACTCATGGCGAACGTCCTTACACCGGGAGGAAGTTGATGGGATGACTGTCCGTCGCCCACAGGTACTGGACGGCGTACGCGCGCCAGGGCCGCCAGGCCGCCGCACGGGCCGTGAGGGCCGCCGGGGTGGAGGGGAGGCCCAGCTCCTGGGCGGCACGGCGGATGCCGAGGTCGGTGGGGAGGAAGGCGTCGGGGTCGCCGAGGGCGCGCATGGCGATGACGTCGACGGTCCACGGGCCGAAGCCGGGCAGGGCCAGGAGCCGGGCGCGGGTCTCCGGCCAGTCGCTCTCCGGGCCCAGGTGGAGGGTGCCGTCGGCGAGTTGACGTACGAGAGTGGTGAAGGTGGTGCGGCGGGTGCGCGGCATCGCCAGGGACTCCGGGTCGAGGGCGGCGAGCGCGCCGGGGGTGGGGAAGACGTGGGTGAGGCCGCCCTCGGGGTCGTCCACCGGGTCGCCGTGCGCCGTGACGAGGCGGGCCGCGTGGGTGCGGGCCGCGGCCGTGGAGACCTGCTGGCCGAGCACGGCCCGTACGGCGAACTCCGCCTCGTCCACGGTGCGCGGGACGCGCCGCCCCGGGGCCTTGTCGACCAGCGGGGCGAGCAGGGGGTCGGTGCGGAGCTGGTCGTCGATCGCGACCGGGTCGGCGTCCAGGTCGAGCATGCGGCGGCAGCGGCTGATGGCGACGGGCAGGTCGCGCAGGTCGCCGAGGGTGAGCCGGCAGGCGATGTGGTCGGGCTCGGGCGCCAGGGCGACGATGCCGTGGCCGTACGGCAGGCGCAGCGTGCGGCGGTAGGCGCCGTCCCGCCACTCCTCCACGCCGGGTACGGCGGTGGCCGCGAGGTGGCCGAAGAGGTTGTCGGGGTTGAGCGGGGTGCGGAAGGGCAGGCGGAGCGTCAGTGCGCCCGGCGTGCCGGACGGCGCGTTCTTCCGCGGCAGCCGGGCCCGCAGTTCGCTGGGCGACAGGGCGAAGACCTCGCGCACGGTGTCGTTGAAGGTGCGGATCGAGGAGAAGCCGGCGGCGAAGGCGATCTCCGCCATCGGGAGCGTCGTCGTCTCGATCAGCAGGCGGGCGGTCTGGGCCCGTTGGGCACGCGCCAGCGCGAGCGGGCCGGCGCCCAGCTCGGCGAGGAGCTGGCGTTCGATCTGCCGGGTGCTGTAGCCGAGGCGGGCGGCGAGACCGGGGACGCCGTCGCGGTCCACGACGCCGTCGGCGATCAGGCGCATCGCGCGGGCCACGAGGTCGGCGCGCCGGTTCCATTCCGGGGAGCCCGGGCTGGTGTCGGGGCGGCAGCGCTTGCAGGCCCGGAAGCCGGCCTGCTGGCAGGCGGCCGCGCTCGGATAGAAGGTCATGTTCCCGGGCTTGGGCGGGACGGCGGGACAGCTGGGGCGGCAGTAGATGCGGGTCGTCAGGACCGCCGTGAAGAACCATCCGTCGAAGCGCGCGTCCTTGGACTGGACGGCGCGCACGCAGCGCTCCCGGTCGGTGTGCATCCCGTTCTGCATGGCTCCAGCATCGGGGACGGGCGGCATCGGGGCTGGCGAGAATCCGACGTCTACCTCGCCCGCGCTGGAGCGCCCCGGATCGCCCCTGGCCTCACGCCCCGCCCTCGTCCAGGAGCGCACGCAGGGCGGCCTCCTCCGCCGAGGTCAGTCCGGTCACGAAGTGCTGCAGCGCGGCGATCGGGTCGGGCCCACGGGCCAGGGCACGGTGCATGGCCTCGGCGGTCAGCTGGGCGGCGTTCTTCACCGGGCGGTAGGCGCCGCGCCGGCCGCCGGCGTCCCGCAGGACGAGGCCCTTGTCGTGCAGGCGCCGCAGGATCGTGTGCACGGTGTTGTAGGCGAGGCCGCCGCGCAGACAGGCCTGGATCTCGGCCGGCGTGAGGGCGCGGTCCGTCGCCCACAGGGTGGCGAGGATCTCGCTCTCCAGCTCGCCCGGACCGCGTCGTACGGCCCTGCCGCGAGGAGTCGCGCCGGCCATGGCACCACATTACGGCGCATACGCGAGGGCGGTCAGTGCCGCGGCCGACACGTCCTGCCGGTCAGGGCGAGGTCGTCCCCTCGGAGGCGCGGCGGGCCCGGGCGCGGCGCGCCTCCAGGGCGATCGGGGTCAGGGAGGCGAGGACGACGAGCCCGACCAGCGGCAGCAGGTAGCGGTCGACGTTGGGTACCGAGGAACCGAGCGCGTAGCCGCCCAGGGTCAGGCCGATCGTCCACACCAGGCCGCCCACCGCCTGCCACACCGTGAAGACCCGCGGCGGCACTTCCAGCGCACCGGCCAGCGGGTTGAGCACCGTGCGCACGATCGGCACGAAGCGGGCCAGGACCACCGCCTTGGCGTGGCCGTAGCGTTCGAGGAGCTGCTCGGCCCGCTCCGCGCCTTCGTGCAGCTTCTTCGCCCTGCTGCGGGCCAGCAGGGCACGGCCGCCCCGGCGCCCGAGCCAGTACCCCGTCTGGGCACCGAGGAGCGCGCCGACCACGGCGGCCACCAGCACCTGCCAGAGCGAGAGACGCACCGCCGCGTCGGAGCCGCCGGCGCACAGCAGTCCGGCCGTGAACAGCAGGGAGTCGCCGGGCAGGAAGAAGCCGACCAGCAGTCCGGTCTCGGCGAACATCACGACGGCGACGCCGAGAGCGCCGAACGCGGACAGCAGGGAACCGGCGTCCAGGACGTTCACCGCCAGGTTCACGGCCATGTGGGCAGCTGCCACGGAGACGACCCCTCTCATACTGGGACGTGGACGGAGCGGGTGCGGGCCCGCACCGAACGACTACAGTCATGTAGACCGTCTACTGCACTGTAGACGAACGAGAGCCGAGGAGCGTTCCCATGTCCGAGCGGAACGGTGACGAGCCGGTCGACGGGCGCACGGACCGCCGGCCGGCCGGCGAGCTGGAAGCGAGCGTACTCGCCGCGCTGTGGGCCGCGGGCAAGGCGCTCACACCCGGCGCGGTCCAGAAGGAGCTCGGCGGCGGCCTCGCGCGCACGACGGTGACGACCATCCTCACCCGGCTGCACGCCAAGGGGGCCGTGACCCGTGCCCGCTCGGGCCGCGGCTACGCCTACGCCCCGGCCCAGGACTCGCACGGGCTCACGGCCCGCCGGATGCACGCCGAACTCGACAAGGACGGCGACCGCGGCACCGTCCTCGCCCGCTTCGTCTCCGATCTGAGCCCCGCGGACGAGGAACTGCTGCGCTCCCTGCTGGAGGGCGGCTCCGCGGCGGACGCGGGCTGACGCCACGGCGTGCGCCGGTGCGGGCCGCCCTCCCGGATCACCCGGAGAACTCCGCGGCCGTGGGCCGCCGGGAGGCCGCCGTCGCGCCGCCGACACCGGACAGCGGACGCAGCCGGTAGGTGTAGCCGTAGTCGCGGTCGGCGAACAGCTTGTAGGCGTCGTGCGTCTGAGCGCCCCAGCTGTTGTCGCCGCCCACGCCCATCTGCCGGTGGTTCACCCGCAGGACGACCTCCTCGCGCGGGGTGAGCTGGTACGCGTGGCGGGCGGCGAGCGACAGGTCCTCCGGCGTGAAGTGGGAGGCGTTGACCTCCAGCAGCGGTTCGCCGCAGACCAGCAGCCCCCGGCCCCGGCCGTCGGTCAGGGCGGCCCAGCGGACGTCGGTCTTGTTGCCGTTCTCCTGCGGGCGGATGTAGGGCGTCCACTGCTCCGAGACGGTCCCGGAGTACAGGCCCACGTCGGTGCCGTCGTTGCGGTCCCAGTGGTTCTCCTCGGGGCCGCGGCCGTAGTAGTGCAGATGCTCCAGCCGGCCCGGCAGGAACAGCAGGGTGCCGACCTCCGGGATGTAGGGCAGGCTCGGGGCGCCCGGGTGGAAGGTGTTGTCGACCTTGATCTCGCCGTTGCCGAAGACCGTGTAGGTGGTGGTGTACGCCGACTCGACGGTGGTCGGCAGCGTCCCGGCCACCTTGATCTCGACGGCCCTGTCGCGCAGCGTCCGCACGCTGAAGGCCGTCACCTTGCGGCGCTCCCCGGCGTCGCGCCAGGTCTGGTTGCGGGTGTGCTGGCCGTTGCCGTGGTCGTTGTCGGTGGGAGCGCGCCAGAAGTTGGGCACGGGCCCGGCGGTGACCAGACGGGTGCCCGCGGCCTCGTACGAGGTGATGGTTCCGCTGTGCCTGTCCACGGTGACGGAGAAGTCCTCGCCGGTGACGGTGACGGATGTGTCGCTCTCGTGGTGCCGCAGGGCCGGCACGTTCTCCAGCGGTACGGGAGTCACCGCGGGGGCGCCCGCGTCGAGCGGCAGTTGCTGCGCGGCCACCTCGAAGCCGGCCTCGGCCCACGGCGTGGGTTCCCTGGTGGTGAAGGAGAGTTCGAGGAAGTACTCGGTGCCCGGTGCCGGGTCGGCCGGCAGGCGCACGGGCACGGTGACGTCCTTGCCCGACAGCGGCGGCACGTCGAGCTGGGCGCGGGTGAGGGTGCCGCGCCGTACGGTCCTGCCGTCGGCCACGAGCGCCCATCTGCCCTCGTAGGCACGGAGGTTGGTGAACAGGTTCTCGTTGGTGAGGGTCACCGCGCCCGGGCCGCCGGAGGCCGCGGTGATGTTGACGGCCTGGTAGATCCGCTTGACCTCGGCCGCCTTGCCGGTGTGGGCACGGTCGGCGGTGACGATGCCGTTGGCGCAGAAGTTTCCGTCGTTGGGGTTGTCGCCCCAGTCTCCGCCGTAGGAGAGGAACGTCCGCTCCCGCGGCCGCCGTTCGGTGACGGCGACGGTGGCCGCGTCGAACCAGAACCGCACGCCGTCGTCACCGGGGCCGCGGTCGGCGGCCAGTTCGGCCGCGCTGAGCGCACGTGCGTAGACGCGGGCCCGCCGGATGGTGCCGCTGAACTCGCGGGTGGGGTTGTCGGCGTCGTTGGCGAGGGCCAGGGGCGCGGTGTTGACGGCGGGGAGCCGGGTGGTGGTCCTCGTGGCCTTCACGGCGCCGTCCACGTACAGGGTCAGCGTGCCGGCCTGTGCGTCGAACACGCCCGCGAGGTGGTGCTCGGTGCCGGTCCAGTCGTCCGGCACCGTCCAGCTCGCGCTGATCCACTGGCCGTCGCCGTAGATGAAGAACTCCAGGGTCGTGCCGCTCTGCTTCAGCGCGTACTGGGTGTCCCCCTTGGCGATGATCGGCTGGTGGTAGCCCGTCGCGTGCGGGGTGGCCCACGCCTCCAGGGTGAGCGAGCCGGTCAGGTCCAGACGGTCGTCGCGGGCGAAGACGGTCGCGCCGGACAGGCCCTCGGCCCGGTCGAACGTGCCGCTGGGATCGCGGAGTTCGCCGCGCAGACCGACCGGCCCGCGCTCGGTGAAGATCTTCCGGACGGGTGTGGCGCGGCTCAGCGACTGGTCGACGAAGTCCCAGATCCAGCCGCCCTGCAGCACGTCGTGGCGGCGGATGACGTCCCAGTACTCCTTGAAGTTGCCGTTGGAGTTCCCCATCGCGTGCGCGTACTCGATCATGACGTACGGCCGGGTGTCGCCGGCGTCCTTCGCGCGGGCCTCGATCCGTGCGGGCGACTCGTACATCGCGGAGCGGATGTCGCTCATGGCGGGACGGTCGTCGCCCTCGTACTGGATGACGCGGGTGGGGTCGTAGCCGCGGATCCAGTCGTGCATGGCGACGAAGGTGCTGCCGGTGCCCGCCTCGTTGCCCAGCGACCAGATGACGACCGAGGCGTGGTTCTTGTCGCGGTGGACCATGTTCCGCGCGCGGGCCACGCAGGCCGCCGTCCAGTCCGGGTGGTCCCCCGGGTAGCGGTCGCGGACGCCATGGGTCTCGAGGTTGGTCTCGTCGACGAGGTAGAGGCCGTACTCGTCGGCGAGGTCGAGCCAGACCGGGTCGTTCGGGTAGTGGGAGGTGCGCACGGAGTTGATGTTCAGCCGCTTGATGATGCGGATGTCCTCGACCATGTCCGCGCGGCTCAGGGCGGTGCCGCGGGCGGGGTGCATCTCGTGCCGGTTGGTGCCGCGGATCGAGACGGGCCTGCCGTTGATGCGCATCAGCCCGTCCTTGAGGGCGAACTCGCGCAGGCCGACCCGGTGCGAGAGGGTCTCGGTCACCTTGCCCGCGGGGTCGCGCAGCTGGAGCACGGCCGTGTAGAGGTAGGGCCGCTCGGCCGACCACAGTTTCGGCGCGGGCACGCTTCTGGCGGCCCGTACGGTCGTCTCGCCGCCGGAGGCGAGGTCCGCGCTCTGCCGCAGCGGGCGGGACCAGACCGGGTGGCCGTCCGCGTCGTAGAGCTGGGTGTCGACCGTGTAACGGCCCGCGTGGCCGCCCGCGTAGGCGCGCACGCTCGCGGTGACCGACAGCTCGGCGGACCGGTAGCCGTCGCTCAGCGGGGTGTCGAGCTTGAAGTCGCGCAGATGCACCGAGGGGGTGGAGTACAGGAAGACCGAGCGGAAGATGCCGCTCAGCCGGATCATGTCCTGGTCCTCCATCCAGTCCCCGTCGGAGAAGCGGTAGACCTCCACCGCGATCTGGTTGGCGCCGGGCCGCAGATGCGCGGTGATGTCGTACTCGGCCGGGGTGCGCGAGTCCTCGTGGTAGCCGACGAGTTCGCCGTTGATCCATACGTAGTGGGCCGACTTGACGCCCTCGAAGTGCAGGAAGGTACGGCGTCCCGTCCAGTGGCGCGGGACGGTGAAGGTGCGTCTGTACTGGCCGACCGGGTTGAAGCGGGTGGGGGCGGCCGGCGGCTGGGCCTCCTCGCCGCGGCCGTTCGCTCCCCACCAGGGGTAGGTGATGTTGACGTAGATCGGGAAGTCGTGGCCCTGCTGCTGCCAGGCGGAGGGGACGGCGATGGTGTCCCAGTCGCCGTCGTCCAGGTCGGTGCGGTGGAAGTCGGGGTCGCGGTCGTCGGGGCGGTCGGCGTGCGCGAACTTCCACGTCCCGTCGAGGCTGAGCCGGTAGGGCGAGCGGGTCCGGTCGGCGGCCAGCGCCTGGCCGAGGTGCGCGTAGGGCATCAGCGTGCTGTGCGGCGGCTCGGTGCCCACCTGGAAGAGGGCGATGTCTCCGTTCCACTCCGGCGTGCCGTCCGCCGCCGCGCCCGGATCGGCCGCGTGAGCGGTGGCCGACGGGGTGGACAGGGCGAGCGCGCCCAGGACGGCGGCTCCTCCTTCGAGGAGGCGGCGGCGGCTGACGAGCCGGTCGGCGAGGGACGGGTGCGGCATGATCGTGGCCTTCCTCGGGACGACAGTGCGGTGCGCGTACTGAGGGTGCGTCAGATGATGTCGGAAGCTGTTGGGATACGAGAGTTGATGTCGACTCGGCCGGCAACCGACGGTGACGCAGTGGCTGCAGAGACAGCTGCACCCTAGGTCGCGGGCGCGGGCCAGGCAACGATCCTGTCGGAATCTGTGCGGTCCTGAGGACTCCACTTCTCACCGCAGCACACCGGCGGCAGGTCCCGTCGCGCGCACCCCCCGGGGGCCCACGCCTGACACCGTCACCGACCCGACACCGCCACGGACCGCCCACCGCGTGGGCGACGGACAAGAACCGCCGGGAGCCGACGGCCGGCCGGACACACCGTCCCGCCGTAAACCAATTGAATTCCGGTCGACGCCGCGAGAGTCCGCGCGGGAACGCGCCCGGCGCCCATGCCTGTACGGTCGATAATGAATTGCCTAGAATTCCGCACATGCGTTTAATCCGCGACGACCGGACCGCTCGCGCGGTCATCCGCGACGAGGCCCTTCGCCTGTTCGCCGCCGACGGACCCGAAAAGGTGACAGTGCGGCAGATCGCCGCCGCCGCGGGCATTTCGCCCGGCCTGGTCGCCCATCACTTCGGGTCGAAACAGGGATTGCGCCAAGAGGTCGACGCATACGTCCTGGACTTCTTCGAGGCGATGCTCGGCGAGTTGACCGGAGGCGGCGGTGCGGAACTGCTCGACCCGGTGTCCGGGACGAGTTCGCTCAGTGAGGCGTTCGCCCGGCACCTGCCCGAGGACTCACCCCTGCCCGCCTACGTGCGCCGGCTGCTGATGTCCGACTCCGACGCCGGACGGCTGCTGTTCGAGCGGCTCTTCGAGGCGACCAGGACCACGCTGGACGCCCTCGCCAAGGCCGGGCTGGCCGCGTCCGGGCGCGATCCGGCGATGCGGGCCGCGTTCCTGCTCGCCAACGACCTCGCCCTTTTCCTGCTCCGCGACCGCCTCACCGAGGTCCTCGGCACGGACCCGCTCTCCGCGGACGGCGTCACCCGCTGGTCCCCGGAAATGCTGAGCATCTACGCGGGCGGGCTGACCGCGGCACCCCCGCAGCCGGACCGGGACACCCTCTAGGGCGCCCTGGCCGGGAACCTTGGCCGATTCACAACTTCCGCCGTTCCCCAGCTTATTTATACTGTGCAAAGATTGCATTTTCGAAGGAGCCCCGGGCGTATCGCCATTGGTGGACGCGGGCCACACGCCCACAAAGCCAGGAAGGCAACGATGACGCAACACGAGAGCACTCCCCGCCGTACTCCGCCGCCCAGCGGATGGCGCCGGTGGGCGTTCCGCCTTCCCATCCGTCTGTACCGCGCGGGGCTGGGACCCCTGCTCGGCAAACGATTTCTCCTGCTCCACCACACAGGCCGCACGTCCGGTCGGCAACGCCAGGCGGTCATCGAAGTGGTGTCCTACGACGCGCATGCC
This sequence comes from Streptomyces sp. NPDC101225, assembly GCF_044767585.1. Taxonomy (NCBI): domain Bacteria; kingdom Bacillati; phylum Actinomycetota; class Actinomycetes; order Kitasatosporales; family Streptomycetaceae; genus Streptomyces; species Streptomyces sp. NPDC101225. Next base: position 66,072 of record NZ_JBIWOE010000008.1, on the reverse strand, counting down.
GGCACCTGGATCGTCGCGTCGGGCTTCGGGCCGAAGTCGGACTGGTATCAGAATCTGCGCCATCGGCCCGAGGCCGCCGTCCAGTTCGGCCGACGGCGCTTCACCGTCACCGCTCATTTCCTGACGCCCGGGGAAGGCGCCGACATCATGGCCGCGTACGCCAAGAAGCACCCGCGAGCCGCTCGCCGTCTCTGCTCGCTGATGGGCTTTCCCGTGGACGGCAGCGAGGCCGGCTACCGCGGCGTCGGAGAGGCCACGCCGTTCGTGCGGCTCGAGGACGCGGCCCGGTCCCGAGAGGGCGGACGACCGACCCCGCCGGCGTGAACGAAGGGACCGGACGACCGCACGGCGTGGTGGTCCGGCGCCATGCGGCTTCCCGGTCACAGCACTAGCGGAAGACCGATCCCCGGTCGCGGACCATCGTGGTGAGTGTCTCCTGGATGGTGTCGCGGACCTCGTCCGAGATCTTGTGCACGAACATGGGGTCCTCCAGCGTCTCGGAGGAGTAGTGGTCGGTCCGGATCGGCTCACCGAACCGGATCGTCCACTTGGTCGGCAGCGGGACGGCGCCCAGCGGGCCGAGCAGCGGGAAAGTGGGCGTGACCGGAAAATAGGGCAGGCCGAGCCGGCGGGCCAGCGGGCCGGCGTCCGCGACCATCGGGTAGATCTCCTCGGCCCCCACGATGGAGCAGGGCACCAGTGGGCTCCCGGTTCTCAGCGCCACGGCCGCGAAGCCGCCCCGGCCGAAGCGGCGCAGCCGGTATCTCTCGGCGAACGGTTTGCCGAGCCCCTTGTAGCCCTCGGGCATCACGCCCACCAGCTCCCCGCGCTCCAGCAGCCGCAACGCGCCGTCCATGCAGGCGACCGTGTGGCCGGCCCTGCGGGCCAGCGTCCGGATCAGCGGCAGTTCGAAGACCAGGTCGGCGGCGAGCAGCCGCAGCGCCCGCCGCGCGGGGTGGTGGTCGCGCAGCGCGACCTGCAGCATGAGCGCGTCCAGCGGCAGCGTCCCCGAGTGGTTGGCGACGATCAGCGCGCCGCCCTCGGCCGGTACGTTGTCCAGTCCCTCCACGTCGACGCGGAAGTACTTCTCGTAGAGGGGCCGAAGGGGTGCCAGCAGGACGTCGTCGGTGAGTTCGGGGTCGAAGCCGAAGTCGTCGACCCCGTGCTCCTCGGTGAGACAGCGGTCGAGGACGTCACGCCCCCGGGCCAGGGCGAGCATCCCCTGGGCGACCGCGTCCATGAGCAGGTCGCGCGGGCTCACCCGTTCCCGCGCGCCCGGGGTCTCTTCGTGACGTGCCTCGTCCATGGGCCGTTCCTCCCGTTTCCCGTCCGCCGGCGGTCTTCTTCCGCGGCGGCGCTCAGTAGACGAACGGCACCAGCTTGGCCGTCTTCCCGGAGTACTCCTCGAAGGCGTCGCCGTATCGCCCGGCCAGGTACTTGTCGAGCATGGGGATGTTCAGGAACGCGAACATGGACGCCATGATCGCCGGGATGACGAAGGCCCACGGACTGCCCGTCACCAGCGCGAAACCGGTGAAGAGCACGACGTCACCGAAGTAGTTGATGTGCATGGAGTACCGGAACAGGCCCTCCGTGTACAGCTTGCCCTTGTGCTCCGGCGCCTGCTTCCACACCTTGCGCTGGTACTCCGAGCCGGTGTTCAGGTACGAGCCGGCCAGATAGAAGACCACGCCGAGCCAGGCGAGCACGCCCACCGACGCGGCGTTGGTGCCGCCCAGAAAGGCCATCGTGCCGTGGATGATGACGACCCAGACGCCCACGGTCGCGGCCTCGGACCACTCCATGCTGCGTTTGAGCATGACGAAGGTCGTGGCGATGAACCGGAGCAGATAGATCGCCGAGAGCGCGAGAAGCAGACCGCGGCGGAGCGGCTCGGCATGGTCGAAGTGGGTGCCGAACCAGCCGGCCACGGTGTCCGTGCCTCCGAGGAGGAACCAGGCGGCCGCCGCCACGGCCGCGGCGTTGCACAAGGTCACCAGCGTTTTCGGGCCGATGGATCTGCTGTACCCGCCGTACATCTTTCACGCTCTCTTTCCGGTGGGGTGGGGGGTGGGCTCAGGAACGGTACGGGGGGGGCGGGCGCGAGGGCCGTCAGGAGCGGGCCTTGGCCAGGCCGGCGGACCTCGGTTCGGCCGTGCGCTTTCCGCGAGCGCCGTTCGCCCGCCGGGTGCCGCCGGCGCCGGCGGCGGCACCGCCGCCGTCCGGCTCGCTCGCCGGGGTGTCCGCGTGGGCCTCGGCCTCCGCCTTGAGCCGGTCGCGCATCTGCAGGAACTTGGCGTTCATCTCGTCCACCGCGATGAACTTGTTCACCCCGCGCTCGCTGACCTTGGGTTCCTGGCGGAGCATGATGCCCACGTCCTGCGGGTCCTGGACGAGCCGTTCCATGAGCAGCGAGGCCCGCAGCACCCAGGGCCGCAACTGCTTGATCGGCACCATGGTCCGCAGCCTGGGGTACTCGTACAGCCGCATGATCGCCAGGGTGTTCTCGTCGTCGATGGGCGTGAGCCAGGTGGTGATCTCCAGGAGCCCGGTCTTGACGTGGGTCAGTCCCGGTGCCTGGTAGATGAGGTTGAAGTGCGAGCTGTTGTCGGGATTGGCCTCCTCGCTCTGGTCGAACGTGGAGCGGATGGTGGTCCCCTCGACCTCGACGCTGTGGTTCACGATCTTGTTCGCGGCGAGGTAGCGGTCGCGGCCGTCCGTCCACAGATTGCGCGCGGTGCCGTACATGAAGGTGTAGTCGATGTTGTTCGTCCAGTGATCCCGGTGCACAAAGGTCACGTGGTAGAACTCGAGAAGGCTCTCGATGTAGCGCGTGTAGTGGAGGGGACGCGTCCACGAAATGGTCTCGTAGGGCCGGGGGTTGCTCGCCAGCTCGCTCGGCAGCTCGATGGCCGGCAGCTCCTCCCGCTGGTCGCCCCACCACATCCAGACCAGGCCGTGCTCCTCACGGACCGGGTACGTCCGCAGCTTGAGCGAGGCGGGGATGCGTGCCTCGGAGCCCAGCGCGGGCACCACCTTGCAGGTGCCCTCGGCGTCGAAGCGGAAGCCGTGGTACGGGCATTCGACGGTGTTGCCCTTGAGGCGGCCGTCGCCGATGTTGGCGCCCTTGTGGGGGCACCGTGCCGTCTGGCACACGAGTGCGCCGTCGAGGTCGCGCCACAGGACGAGTTCCTCGCCCATGCGGCGCACGCCGGTGGGCCTGTCGCGCTTGAGGTCACCGACCTGCAGGATCGGGTACCACTGGTTGGGGATCATCCTGGCTGTCTTCCTCTCGTCACCCGCGCCGCGGTGAACCGGGCGCGGTGTACTGGCGGATGGGCGGTACGCGCACTCAGCCCTCGACGACCTCGACGACACCGGTGTCGCCGTCGACCGCGACCATGTCGCCCGTGTTGATGCGCTGCGTGGCGTACTTGGTGTTGACCACCGAGGGCACGTTGAACTCGCGGGACACGATCGAGCTGTGGGAGAGCATCGAGCCGATGTCGGTGACCACGCCGCCGGCGATCGCGAAGAGGGGTGTCCAGGAGGCGTCGGTGTAGCGGGTGACCAGGATCTCTCCCGGCTGGAACTCGTCCGCCTGCCAGACCAGGTCCTCCACGATGCGCGCGCGGCCGACGATGCGTCCCGGGCTGGAGCCCAGCCCCTCCAGGCGCGTGCCACCGGCCACGGGCCGCACCGACCGGGTCGGGTCGTGCTCGCCGATGAACGTCAGGGGCGGCTCGGGCAGCCGGTTGTGGTACTCGTGGACGCGCCGGCGCTCGTCCAGCTTCGCGCGGGAGAACGTCTCGCGTCCCGTGTCCCCGCCGGCCAGGTACGCGCGCACGTCCTCGAAGTCGAGGTGGGCGACCTCGTCCAGGGAGTGCAGGACGCCCTCCGCCACCAGGCGGCGGCCGACCTCGTACACCACGTTCCTGACCAGCCAGATCGACGTGATCATCGACATGCGCGTGGTCTCGCGCAGCTCGCTGCACAGGGTGTACATCGCGATGACCGTCTCCAGCGTCTTGCGCCGGGGCAGCGGCAGCTTCCCCAGCGCCGACCAGATGTCGCCCTCCGCCCGGGCCCGGCTGCGTCCCATGATGTCGTCGACGGAGAAACCGTCGGCGGCGTAGCGGCGGATCATCTGGAAGATGTACGAGGGGTCGTCGATCCAGCGCGGATGGGTGAGCTCCATCTCCTGCCGCCCACGGGTGCCGTTGGCCCGCATGAACGGTTCCATCTCGGCGTTCCAGAAGAGGCGGCCCTCCTCGTCGTCGCGCAGCCGCTGCGCGATGCGTTCGAGCGGCGTCTCCTCGATGATCCCCATCACCCGCGGCCGGGCCTTGGCGGCCTGGGCGATCGTCCAGATCTCCTGGGCGGACGCGACGGTCCGCAGGCTGGACATGTCGGTCTTGAGGCGGTTCTGGAGATTGTCGCCAGCGGCTCCCAGCCACTTGCCGCACAGCTCGGTGAGGACGCCGTAGAAGCCGAACGCGTTGATGTAGTAGGGCATGTAGCCGACGTGCGCGTCATGGAAGAAGGCGAGGTAGCGGGCGAGTTCGGCGTCGAGTTCGCGGCGGCTCATCCGCGCGAGGTCCAGCCGCCGCGCACGGTCGAACTCGTACAGCCGGGTGGCGACCATCTCCTCCGCGCGGTGCTTCATGGTCAGCATCTCGGTGCCCGTGAACCGCGCCCAGTGAAGGGTGGACAGCAGGTCCTCGATGCCGCCGGGGAAGGTGCCGAAGGGGTTGGCGTACGCGGTGAGGTCGGCCTCCTCGCTGACGAAGCGGCTGGTGAAGTGACGCTGGTCGCGGGTGGGCAGGCACTGGCCCAGCAGGTGGGCGGTGTAGGAGATGTTCAGATAGACGTGGCCCTGGAAGTAGCCCATGTGCAGGTCCACGTCGCCGGTGTCGCGGACACCGAGGGCCGCGGCGCAGTCGCGGTGCACGTGCTGCTGGTAGTAGCGGGCGAAGCTCAGGCCCAGCGGTGACATCAGGCCGACGAAGATCTCGCCGATGTCCATCCGGGACCACAGCGTGCCCTGCCGCACCGCTTCCGTCTGCGGTGCGACGTAGGGGCTGTGCCTCTCCTCGGCCGCCTGTTCACGGGGGCGGGTGGTGATCGGCCTGGTCTGCAGCAGGTACAGCGTGCCGTCCCGCATGGCCCACTCGACGTCCTGCTCGGTGCCGTAGTGGGCGCGGACGTCGAGTGCGAGCCGGGCGAGCGCGGTGAGCTGGTCGCGGGTCAGGCAGGGGGCGCTGCGGTCGGCGGCGTCCACCTTGGTCATGCCGATCGTGCCGGGGGTCACGGAGGCGCACTTGGTCACCTTGTAGCGCACGCGCTCCTCGACCACGTCCAGGGTGCGGTCGTCCAGGACGAAGAAGTCGCTGGAGACGCGCCCGGACACCAGTCCCTCCCCGAGGCCGCAGCAGGCTTCCACGACAAGCCGGTTGGGCCGCCCGCCGACCGGATCGACGGTGAACAGCACGCCGCTGACGTCGGCGTGGACCATCTCCTGCACGACCACGGCGATGGAGCCCGCGGGACCGCTGTCCCGGTAGGCCGCGGCCCGGTCGGACCAGAGCGACGCCCAGCAGGTCCGCACCGCCTCCAGCAGCGCGGTGTCGCCCGAGACGTCCAGGACGGTGTCGTGCTGCCCGGCGAACGACTGGTCGGCGGAGTCCTCCCGGCAGGCCGAGGAGCGGACGGCGACCCGTGGCCGGCCCAGGTCCTCGTAGGCGGCGAGGACGGTCCGGGCGAGGGGCTCGGGGATCTCCCGCGAGACGATCAGTTCGCGGATCGCCGCACTGCCCGCGCCGCGGGCCTCGGCGGCACGGATCTCCGCCGCGAGGCCCGTCTCGCGCAGGAAGAGGTCGAACAGACCGGTGCTCAGGCAGAAGGCGGGCGGGACCGGAAGGCCGGCTTCGGTCATCTCGCCCAGCCGGGCGGCCTTGCCGCCGGCGTTCTCCACGGCGGCAGGGGTACGGCCGAGGACGATCACGAGGTCCGCGTACGGGGACCGTGCGAGCTCCGCGGGGGCCGGGACGCTGTCGGTTCGGGTTTCCATGATGAGATCTCCTGGCCTGTCAGGCGCTCTGGACGTCAGAGTTGGTGCCGACGAACGCGCGGAACGGCTGGCCGGGGACGACCCGCGTGGCCCGCACCCCGGTGAAGCCCGCCTTCTCCAGCTGCGCGACCAGCTCGTCCGCCCGGGGCAGGGGGCCGCCGAAATCGGCGTACGAGAACCAGAGGTTGAGCACGTCGAGACCGGGGTTGCCGCCGCCCTGGCAGGACGAGGTGAGCAGCAGCCGGCCACCGGGGGCGAGGAAGGACCGGGCCCGCCGGAGCACCTCGACGCGCTCGGCCTCGGGGAAGTAGTAGATGTTGTTGTGCAGCGTGACCAGGTCGAACTGGGGCTGCAGATCCAGTGTCCGCAGATCGCCCTGGCGGGTCTCCACCCGTTCGGTGAGGCCCCACGCGGCCATGTTGCCGGCGGCGCGCGCGGCGACCTCCTCCTGCAGGTCGACCGCGACCGCGGTCAGCCGCGGGTTCGACTCGGCGGCGTAGCGCACGTAGGCGCCCGTCCCGCAGCCGATCTCCAGCAGCCGCACCGGGCCCTCGCGCTCAAGCGTCCGGTCGATGGCCGCCTGGACCAGCCCGCGCAGCGCGAGGGAGGAACGCGCGATGACGGTCCCGTCCTGGTCCTCCAGGGAGAAGCGGCGGCCGCCGCCGAGCATGCGGGGCGCGTCGAGCAGCACCGGCACGTGGAAGCGCAGGATCTCCTCGAGGGCGGCGGCCACGGCGTCGTTGCCGGGCTGGGCCAGCAGCCTGGCCGCCGGGCTCCTGAGCCGGTAGCAGCCCTCGCGCCTGCCCAGGTCACCGAGCCGGACGCCGGTCTCCAGCCAGGCACGCAACTGCGGACGGTCGTCCTCGGAGATCTCCAGGTACTCGGCGAGGCTCTCCAGGTCGCACGGGCGCACGGCCAGGCAGCGCAGGACACCCGAGCCCGCGGCGGAGGCGAGGAACGCCGCCCGGTAGAGCGGGTTGACCAGCACGGTCGACAGGGTCAGCAGCACCGGGTTGCGCGGGTCCGCGACGATCTTCGCGACGGTCAGCACGTCCGTGAGCGGATCCTCGACCCGGTGCTTGACGGTCCTGGCCAGGCTCAGCAGATCCATGAGGGTTCCCTCTTCGGAGTGGTGGGTCGGTCGGTCGCGCCGGGGGCGGGCCCGTCGGTGAGCCGGGCGAGTTCGCTGCCCATCCCGCGCAGGAGTGCCTGCCTTGACGGGCCGTTCAGGAAGAAGTGGTCACCCTCCAGGTGGTGGTGCAGGAGGGAGCCGCGGGTGTAGGTCCGCCACGCCTCCACGGAGGGGCGCGAGGCGATCGGGTCGCGGGTGGCCGAGAACGCGGTCATGGGAGAGCCCAGCGGAGCCCGCGGAGTCCACCGGTACTCCTCGCAGGCGGTCAGGTCGGCGCGCAGCACGGGCAGCCGCCGCTCCAGGTAGGAACTGCCGATGACCTGGTCGTCCCCGAGACCGCCGAGGGCCCGCACCAGCTGCCGCAGGTCCGCGTCGGACAGCGACCGGTCGTCGCGGTCACCGTAGAGGTGGGGTGCCCTGCTGCCGGACACGAACAGGTGCCGGGGTTCGGCGTGTCCCCGCTCGCGCAGCGCGCAGGCGACCTCGTAGGCGAGCAGCGCGCCCATGCTGTGCCCGAACAGGGCGTAGTCCCGGGCGAGTTCACGCTCGACGAGGGCATCCGCGATGTCACCGGCCAGGGGCCGCATCGCCGTGTAGGGGCTCTCCCGCAACCGCAGGCCGCGCCCCGGCAGCAGGACGGGCACGACCTGCACGCCCGTGCCCAGCCGGTCGCCCCAGCCCCGGTACACGGAAGGGGTGCCGCCCGCGTACGGGAAGCAGATCAGCCGCAGGCGCGGGGGATCGGCTCCTCCCGCGGGGGCGAGAGAAGGGAACCAGCCGGCGAGGGGTGGCCGCGGGGCCGGGCCGGGCCCCGGCGGCCGCTCGGTGATGGGCACGTGGATCCTCACAGTCCTCGGTCGTCGCTCCGTCGGTCGGTCGTCGCTCCGTCGGGGGCCGGTGCCGGCACGGCCGGCTTCAGCGGGGCACGAACTTGCGGCCCTCGGGCGAGTTCAGCCAGGCGAGGGTGAGGTCCATGCCTTCCTGGAAGCCGACCTCGCTCTTGAAGCCGAAGTCGTCGCGGGCCCGGTCGATGGCGTAGGACTGGTCGCGGTCGAAGAGGTGGACGGCGTGCCGGGTGAGCACCGGGCGGGAGGTGACCCTGAGGGCGCCGTAGAGCTTCTCGGACGCCGTGGCCACCCCGCGTGCGAGCGGTGTCGGCAGGCTGAAGGCGGGCGGCTTGACGCCCAGGCCGTGCGCCAGTGCCTCCACGTACTCGCGCCAGGTCGTCAGATCACGGTCCCGCAGGTTGTAGACCCGGCCGGCCGCGGTCTCCGAGGTGCAGGCCGCGATCATGCCGTCGACGAGGTTGCCCACGTAGACGAGCCCGGCCGGTACGTCGCCCCGGCGGATGTAGACCATCTGCTTGGCCAGCAGGAGCGTCGCGATCTCGATGACGAAGTCCTTGCTGCGCGGCCCGTAGACCGAGACGGGCCGCACGACGGTCAGGGGCAGTCCGGCCCGTTCGGCCGCCTCCCGGACGGCGCGCTCGCCGAGCACCTTGCTGCGGTTGTACGGGAGCCCGATGTCCCGCGGTTCCGCGGACTCGTCGCAGGGCGTGACCGGGTAGCCGTAGACGTCGGTGGTGCTGACGTGCAGGAAGCGTTCGACGGTGCCCGCGTGGTGCGCGGCCTCGACGAGGCGGCGGCTGCCGTCGACGTTGATGCTCCGGAACTGCTCCCAGGGACCCCAGTCGGCCGACATCCCGGTGCAGTTGTAGACGTGCCGGACGCCCGCCGTGGCACGGCGCAGGCTGTCGGCGTCGCCGAGGTCGCCGGTGGTGATCTCGACGTCGGCGCCCTCGAAGGCGGAGCGGTCGCTGCCGGGCCGGACCAGGACCCGTACGCGGTGGCCGTGTTCGGCCAGCCGCCGGGTCAGGTGTCCGCCGATGAAGCCGCTCGCGCCCGCGACCAGGACGTCGGGGCCGGAGTCCCGGACAGGGCCCGGCGTGTGCCGCACGGCGGCCTCCGGCGTGGTGGCGGACGCGGTGGCGTCCGGTGCGGTCTCGTCCGCCGCGCGGCCCGTGGCCGAAGCTGCGGTCGTGTGGTCTGCCATGGCACGCCCCAGGACGTCGAGGGAATGTTCCAGGTCTTCTTCGCTGTGGTCGGCGTTGATGAAGAAGCGCAGCCGGCACTCGTCGCGGGCGACCGCCGGATAGCCGATGGGCATCACGTTCACGCCGCGCTCCAGCAGGGTGTTCGACAGCGCCATGGTCGTCTCCCAGTCGCCGATGACGACCGGGATCACCGCGGACGCGCGGGAGACACCGATGTCGAGGCCGCGGGCCCGGGCCGCGTCCCGGAAGTGCTCGGCCAGGCCCCGTACCCGGGCCACCCGCCGCGGATCGTCCTTGACGACCCGGATCGCCTCCAGGGCGGCGGCCGTGTTCGCCGGCGAGATCCCCGTGCTGAAGATGTGCAGGGGGGCGGTGAACCTGAGGTACTCGATGAGCGGGCCGCGGGCGGCGATGTAGCCGCCGAGGCTGCCGAGGGCCTTGCTCAGCGTGCCCATCCACAGGTCGACCTCGCGCCGGTCGACCCCGAAGTACTCGCCGATGCCCCGGCCCGTACGGCCCAGCACGCCGATGGAGTGGGCCTCGTCGATCATCAGCATCGCGCCGTGGCGCTTCTTGACGTCGATGAACCGGCGCAGATCGGGGATGTCGCCGTCCTGGCTGTAGGCGCCCTCGATGAGCACCAGCGCGCGGCGGTGGCCCGCGCGCAGCGACCCGAGCATCGAGTCCAGGGCCCGCCAGTCGTTGTGCGGGAAGGGCCTGCGCCGCGCCCCGGACAGGATGCAGCCGCGTACCGCGCTGTCGTGGATCCACTCGTCGTGCAGGACCAGGTCTCCGGGGCCGAGGATGTGGCCGATGGTCGCCACGTTGGTGGCGTGGCCCCCGGCGAAGACGATCGCGTCCTCCGTGCCGAGGAAGGAGGCGATCTCGGCGTCCAGTTCGTGGTGCAGCGGCGTCTCCCCGAACAGGAGAGGCGTGGCCGAACTGGAGGTGCCGTAGCGGTCGATGGCCTCCTGTGCCGCCCTGCGGACGCGCGGGTGGTGCGAGAGCGCCAGATAGTTGAAGGACGCGAAGTTCAGCACGGTACGGCCGTCGACGGTGGCACGCCCGGCGTTGTGCCCCTCGTGGACACGGCCGTACGGGTTGGCGCCGCTCGCCCTGGCCTGGCCGAGCCGCCCCTGCAGCTCCGCGTACTCGGCCCACTCCTCGAACTCCCGCTCCTGCCGGACCGCGGGGGCCGGGCCACTCGCCGGAGCCGGCACGGCCGCGGCTTCGGGGCGGCGTCCGCGGGAGTGCGCGGCGCCGACGGGCGCGGGCGCCGTCCCCGTGCCCAGCAGGTCCGCCAGCTCCCGGACGCTGGGGTCGTCGGGAAGCGCCCGGTCCGTGCGAAGACATCCGGGGTAGGCGCGCTCGAGCGCCCGCTGCAGTTCGGTGCGCATGAGGGAGTCGAAGCCGAGGTCTTGGCCCAGCCGGGCGTCGAGCGGGATCTGGTCGACGGGGAAGGCGCACACGCGCGAGACGTGTGCGAGGAGCACCTGGAGCGCGTCCTGGCCGCCCGCGGCGTCGGCGGCCTCGTGGCCGTCCCGGGCGACCGGGTGCGCGGCCGGCTGCGCGCCGGCGGCGTGTTCGCGCCGGGGGGCTGCTCCGGGTGCGTCGGGTGCGTCGGACACGCCGGCTGCTTCGGGTGCGGCGGGTGCGGAATGCTCTGTCACGGCCGGTGCCTCCTGCCGGGGCGACGTGAACCAGTACGACTGCCGCTCGAAGACCGTGTGCGGTACGGGCACCCGCGCTCGCCGGTGTCCCTCGTCGAGCGCCGCCCAGTCGACCTCGCCGCCGGCGCAGTCGAGGCGGCCGAGCGACTGCAGGAGGGTCCCCCAGTCACCGCCGCCCGCCGGACCGCCCCGGCGCAGCGAGGGAAGCCACAGCACCGGGTTCGCGGGGTCCGGGGGTGTCGTGGTGCGGGCCAGGTTGAGCAGGGTGGGGTGCGGGCCGATCTCGACGAAGGCGTCGCAGCCCAGGCGGCGCAGCGCGGCGAAGCCGTCGGCGAACCGGACCGTGCCGAGCATGTGCTCCACGAGATCGTCGGCACCGATGCGTCCGGTGATCTGCTCGCCGGTGCCGTCGAAGACCCATGGGATCGCCGGCTCCGCGAACCGCACGGCGCGGGCCGCCTCCCGCAGCGGCCCGGCCGCGCCGGCCATCAGAGCGGAGTGGAAGGCGTGCGAGACGGCCAGCGGCCGGACCACGACGGAGCGGTCCTGGAGCAGGGCGCGGACCTCGTCGATCTCCTGGCGGGCCCCGGACAGGACCAGGTGGCCCGGAGCGTTGACGGCGGCCACCGAGACGCCGGGGAACCGGCCGGCCGCCGAGCGGATCACGTCCGCGTCCCCGGCGCACGCGATCATCGCGCCGTCGCCGGGCTGCTCGTCCATGTGCCGGCCGCGGACCGCCGCCAGCGTCAGCGCGTCCTCCAGCGACATCGCACCGGCCACGCAGGCGGCGCCGTAGGCCCCGATGCTGTGCCCGAGGACCGCGGCCGGCCGCACGCCCGCCGACATCCACACCTCGGCGAGGGCCACCTCCAGTGCCACCAGCGCGGGCTGGCAGTGGCGGGTGCCGTGCAGCAGGCCGCCGCCCGCCTCGGTGAAGAGCAGATCCGGCAGGGGCAGCCCGATGAACGGCCGCAGCACCTTGTCCGCCCGGTCGAGGGCGCGGGCGAAACCGCGGTGGGTGTCGTACAGCCCCCTGCCCATGCCGGTGTACTGGGTGCCCTGGCCGCTGAAGAGGAAGGCCACCTTCGGTGCCGGGCCGGAGCGGGGCCGCTCGCGGACCACGGCGGTCGACGCCTCGCCGCGGACCAGGGCGTCGAGGGCGGCGTCCAGTTCCCCGGCACCGCCGCCGATCACGACCGCCCGGTGGCCGAGCCGGGGCCGGCCGGTGTTCGCCGCCCGGCACAGGTCCGCGACGTCCGCGTCCGGGTGGGCGGCCAGGTGGGTGCGCCACCGCCGGGCCAGTTCGGTCAGCGCCGTCGGCGTGTGCCCCGACAGCCGCAGGGCGTGCACCGGGCGCCGGGGCGCGGCCGTCTCGTCCCCGGTGGTGTCGGGGGCCGCTTCGAGGATCAGGTGGGCGTTGGCGCCGCCGAACCCGAAGGAGCTGACGGCGGCTCGCGGCACGGCCCCCTCCGGCAGCCTCGCCGGCCGCGTCGGCACCTCGAGCGCCGCGCCGCGCACCAGATGGCGGTTCGGGGTGCGCAGGTGCAGGGTCGGCGGTACCTGGCGGCGGCCTACGACGAGGGCCGCCTTGATCAGGCCGGCGATGCCCGCGGCGGCCTCCAGATGACCGATGTTGGTCTTGACGGAACCGACGAGGCAGGGCTCGCCCTCGGGGCGGCCGCGGCCGTAGACGGCGGCCAGTGCCTCCCATTCGACGGGGTCGCCGAGCGGGGTTCCGGTGCCGTGGGCCTCGACGTAGTGGATCGCCTCCGGCGTCAGGCCGGCCTGGTCCAGGGCCCGTTCGCAGACGGCGCGTTGCGCCGAGGTCCGCGGAGCCGTCAGGCCGTTGCCCCGGCCGCCGTGCCCCGTCGCCGAGCCCCTGATCACGGCGTGGATCCGGTCGCCGTCGGCGAGGGCGGCGGAGAGCGGCTTGAGCAGGACCAGGCCCGCGCCCTCGCCGCGCACGTAGCCGTTCGCGGAGTCGTCGAAGGAGCGGCAGCGGCCGTCGGCCGACAGCATGTTGCCCGCGGCGAACGCCACCGAGAGGCCGGGGGTGACCATCAGGTTCACCCCGCCGGCGAGGGCCGCCGAGCACTCCCCGCGACGCAGGCTCTCGGCGGCGAGATGGACCGACAGCAGGGAGGAGGAGCAGGCCGTGTCGACGGCGAGGCTCGGCCCGCGCAGATCGAGCGTGTACGACAGCCGGTTGGCCGCGATGGAGTGCGCGTTGCCGGTGGCCCCGTGGACGTCGATCGCCTCCGGCCGGCTCATCTGCAGTGCGGAGTAGTCGTGGCTGCTGATGCCGACGAAGACCCCGGTGGCACTGCCCGCGAGAGTGCCCGGGTCGAGCCCGGCGTCCTCCAGGGCCTCCCAGGCGACCTCGAGGAGCAGCCGCTGCTGCGGGTCGGTCCGGGCGGCCTCCCTCGCCGACATGCCGAAGAAGCGCGCGTCGAACTCGTCGACCGCGTCGAGGAACCCGCCGTGGGCGGGCGCGTTCACCCGGCCGGCGTCCCAGCGGTCCCGGGGCACCTCGGTGATCGCGTCGCGGCCGTCCATGAGCAGGCGCCAGAGACCGTCCGCGTCGGGCGCTCCGGGAAGGCGGCACCCGATGCCGACGATCGCGATCGGCTCGGCCGCGCCGTGGTCCGCGGCCGCGCGGGAGGCCGGTCCCGCCATCTCGCCGCGGGGGGTGTCCCCGGCCGGGGCTTCGGCGGAACCCGCGGCCGGTGCCGCGGTGCGCGCCGGCCGGCCGGCGAGGTGGCGGGCGACGGCACGCGCCGTCGGGTGGTCGAAGACCGCGCCGGTGGTGACCTCACGGCCCGTCAACGCGCCCAGTTCGGCCACGATCTCCACCGCCTGCTTCGAGTCCAGCCCCAGGGACGCCAGCGGTTTGGTGGCGTCGACCGCCGCTGCCGGCAGTCCCAGGCAGGCAGCGATCCGCCGGACGAGCCAGGCCTCGACGGCCTCCGGCCCGTCCGGCACGGTCCGCTCCTCCTCGGCGGGCGCGGTGCGGGGCGGCGTCGTGACCTCCCCGGGCCGCTCGCCGAGGAGGAGCGCGATCAACGTGTCGACCCGGGGGCGTACGAGGAGTTCACCGAACGGGACCGCGGTGCCGAGCCGCCGCTCCAGCCCGCGCACGGCGGTCAGCAGCGCCGGGTGGTCGAGGTCCAGCTCGGCGAAGGTCCAGTCGGTGATGTCCGGCGCGTCGTCCCCCGGGGCGACTCCGGTCAGGGCCTCGGTGACGGCGTCGGTCACCAGCCGCCTGCGCCGGCCGGCGGGCGGACCGGCGGGCGTCCCGTCCGGGGCCGGGGCCCCCGCGTCCCGGGTGACGCTGGCCGCGAGGGCCGTGAGCCGCAGATCGAGGAAGTCCCGCCTGCACGCCTGGCGCTGGATCTTGCCGCTGGTCGTCTTGTGCACGGTCGACCGCTTGAGCAGGACGACGGCGTACGGTGCGACCTCGTGCGCCTCGGCGATGGCGGTGCGCAGCCGGGCCAGCAGTCCGGGCGCGTCCTCGACGCGCCGGCCCTCGACCTCGTAGGCGACGACCATCTCCTCGGCGCCGTCCACCTCCACCGAGAACACGGCGCCGCTGCCCGCGCGAAGGCGTGCGTCGGTCCGCTCCACGGTGAGTTCGATGTCGTGCGGGTAGTGGTTGCGGCCCTGCACGATGACGACGTCCTTGGTGCGGCCGACGACGTACAGCTCGCCCCCGCGCAGGAATCCGAGGTCGCCGGAGCGCAGATGGGGTGTCCCGTCCTCGCCCTCGATGCGGGCCCCGAACGCCGCGCCCGTGGCCTCGGCCCGCCGCCAGTAGCCGTGGGCGACGTTGCCGCCGGCGATCCAGATCTCCCCGATCCGGTCCGGCGCGCCGATCCGGCGTCGTGTGGCCGGATCGACGATGGCGACGTGCACGCCGTCGACGGCCGGGCCGCATCCGACGACCTCGGCCGCCCGGCCGTCATCGGCCTCGGCGGCGGGTCGGACCCTGCCCTCCCCCAGGGCCTGGGAGGCGAAGGCGCCGACGGTGGGCGCCGCGTCGGCCCGCACACCGGTCACCATCAACGTGCCCTCCGCGAGCCCGTAGCACGGCAGGAGGGCGCTGTGCCGGAAGCCGCGGGGAGCGAATCGCTCGGTGAAGCGCCGCAGCGTGTCCGCGCGCACCGGCTCGGCGCCGTTCAGCGCCAGCCGCCAGTGGCCGAGGTCCAGGCCCTCGCTCTGCCGGTCGGTGATCCTGCGGACGCAGTGCTCGAAGCCGAAGTTGGGCGCGACGCTGGTGGAGGCACGCGTGTCCGACAGCGTCCGCAGCCACAGCAGGGGCCGGCGTACGAAGGACATGGGCGCCATCAGGTGCGCGGGAAACCCCCCGTAGAGCGGGGTCAGGATGCCCCCGATGAGGCCCATGTCGTGGTACGGCGGCAGCCACGAGACCATCGCCGAGTCGGCGTCGTGCCGCAGGCGCCGGTGGATCGCGCGCAGGTTGTGGATCAGGTTGTCGTCGCCGACCATGACGCCCTTGGGGGACGACGTCGATCCCGAGGTGTACTGGAGGAAGGCCGGGGCCTCCCCCCGGGGACCGGGGTGGCGCCAGTCGTCGGCGTCGGTGGTGCCGAGTCCGTCGGTCACCAGCCAGCGCAGCCCGCCCAGGCCGAGCGTGGCGAGCTCGTCGTGCCGGCCGTGCACGAAGCGGGAGATCTCGCCGGTCGTCAGTGCGTGCGTGGCCCCCGCGTCGCGGGCGATGGCGGCCAGCCGGGGCATGGTCTGCCCGAACCGCCGCGTGTCCGGCGGATACGCCGGTACGGCGATGGCTCCGGCGTACAGGCAGCCGAGGAATCCGGCGATGTAGTCGAGGCCCGGCGGGTGGAGCAGCAGGACCGGTTTCCCGGCCAGGTCCTCGCGCTGCAGGGCGACGGCCACCGCCCGGACGCGCTGGTCGAGTTGACGGTAGGTCAGAAACTCGCCGTCGGAGCCGGCGCCGGTGAGGAAGCGGTACGCCAGGGCGTCCGGGCGCTGTTCGCAGTGGTGCCGCAGCAGCCCGGCGACCGTCGCCGGTTCCTCGCCCCGCCGAAGAGTGCCAGTCGGACGTTGGTTCATGAGCGTCTCCGTCACTTTCCGGGCAGGGCCCGCGCGGGCCGGGTCCGCCCGGCCGTTCCGCGCAGCCGGCCGTAGTCCGTCTTGCCGTTGGCGTTGCGCGGGAGCTCGTCGAGCCGGGCCGCCGTCTGCGGGAGCATGTACCGGGGCAGATGGCGTGCGCAGTGCCGCTTGATCTCCATGAGTCCCGGGCCGCGTCCGCCGCCGCGGAGCGTGTAGTAGAGGGCGATCCGCCGTTCGGCGCCGCGGGTGTCGACCACGACGGCGGCGGCGGAGATGTCCGGGTGCCGCAGCACGGCGGCTTCGATCTCTCCCAGCTCGACCCGGTAGCCGGAGAGTTTGACCATGCGGTCCTTGCGGCCCCGGTAGACGAGTGCGCCCTCTTCGTAGCTGACGAGGTCGCCCGTGGCGTGGCGGCCCTTCCAGTGGTCGGCGGCCGCGGGCTCCGACTCGCGGCGCCAGTAGCCGGGCGTGACGCAGTCGCCCTCGACCACCAGCTCCCCGAAGGCGTCCGGGCCCTCGGCGACCCGCCCGTCCTCGCCGACGACGGACACCCGCGCGCCGGTGACCGGGCGGCCGATCGGCACCGGTTCGTCGCGGGTCAGGTCCTCGGGGCGGACGCGGTGGTAGGTGCAGACGTTGGTCTCCGTGGGGCCGTACAGGTTGTACAGCCGCGCCTCCGGCGGAAGCAGCGCGGCCAGCGCCCGCAGCTGCTGGACGGGGAAGACCTCACCGGCGAACAGGACGTACCGCAGCGCGTGTGCGGTCCGCGGTGTCAGCGCTCCGGACACGGTGAGCAGGTGCAGCACCGACGGCACGGAGTACCACACGGTGACGCCGTGCTCCCGTATGCCCGCGGCCAGGGCGCCGGCGTCACGGGCCTGGTCGTCGGCGACGATCCAGACCCGGGCGCCCACCGACAGCGCGGTGAACAGGTCGAAGGTGGACAGGTCGAAGTTGAACGAGGCGTGGTTGGCGAAGACGTCGTCGGGGCCCACGAGCAGTTCGGCACGTGCCCACCGGATGAAGGCGGCCAGGTTCCGGTAGGTGATGCGGACACCCTTGGGTGTGCCCGTCGAACCCGAGGTGTAGAGGATCGAGGCGAGGTCGTCGCGGTCCAGCGCGGGCAGGAACACGATGTGCCGCGCCGCGCCGGCCGCGAAGCCCTCCCAGGTCTGCGGGGGGACACGGCCGCCGTCCGCCGCGGGGAGGGGGTGGCGCGGTGCGTGGGCCGTGCCGTGGCAGACCACGACCGTCCTGAGAGAGCCGGGCAGTTCGTGGCCGGCCAGCCGCTCCCAGTGGTGGCTGTCGGTGAAGAGGGCCACCGGCTCGCAGTCGGCGAGTATGGTGCGGACCCGCTCCGCCGGCTGGCCTCCGTCGAGGGGTACGTAGGCGCATCCCGCCTGCAGGGTGCCGAGGACGGCCTCGGCGTAGCGTGGCTGCTTGTCCATCCAGATCGCCACGCGGTCGCCGACCACGGCCCCGGCGCCGAGCAGGCCGGCGGCCACGGAGGCGACCTGGGCCTGCAACTCGCCGTAGGTCACGGTCCGTTCCCCCACCAGGGCCGGACGGGCCGCCTGCTCCGTCGAGAGACTCTGCGGCAACCGGATCAGCGCTACGTCGGACTCGCTCATCGTCTGCGTCATGCCTGCTCCCATCACCGTTGCCTCAGGCCGCCGAGGGCAGCACTCCGACCTCGCGGGCCGCCTCGACGAAGATCCCCGCGGCGTTCTCCAGGTCCTCGCGGGTGTGCTCGCAGGTGACGCTGACGCGCAGCCGGGCGTCGCCGAGCGGTACGCCCGGGAAGACCACCGTCTGGCAGTACAGCCCGCGGGCCCGCACCGCGCGCCCCATCTCCATGGCCTTGCGCTCGTCGCCGATGACGAGGGGCAGGATGGCGCTGCGGGTGCTCTCCAGATCGAATCCCGCATCCGCCAGCTGGCCGTGCAGCAGCCGGATGTTCGACCACAGCCGGGCGATCCGCTCGGGCTCCGCCTCGATGACGTCGATCGACGCGATCAGGCCGGCGGCGACGCCGGCCGGGATGTTGGCGGCGAACACGTAGGAGTTCGAGTAGAAGCGGAGGTACTCGACGACCTCCTCCTCGCCGACGACGAAGCCGCCCATGCCCGCCAGCGCCTTGCTCATCGTGCCGAGTTCGAGGTCGACCTCGCCCTTGAGGCCGAAGTGCTCGGTGGTGCCGGAGCCGCGCTCGCCCAGGACGCCGGTGGCATGGGCGTCGTCGATCATGATCCTGGCGTCGTACTCCTTGGCCAGCCGGACGATCTCGGGCAGGTCGCAGATGTCGCCGTGCATGCTGAACACGCCGTCGGCCACGATCAGCCGGCCCCCGGACCGGTCGTCGGCCCGCTTGAGGATGCGCTCCAGGTCCGCCATGTCGTTGTGCTGGTAGATCTTGCGGACGCCGCCCGAGAGCCGGGCCCCGTCGACGATGCTCATGTGGTTGAGCCGGTCGACCACGAGGGTGTCGTAGCTCTTGACGAGGGCGGAGATCGCCCCCAGGTTCGCGGCGTAGCCTCCGGGATAGACGATGCAGGCCGGGCGCCGCTTGAAGGCCGCGAGACGGCGTTCCAGCTCCTTGTGAAGGACGTTGGTGCCGCCGATGAAGCGGGAGCCGGTGTGGGTGGCTCCGTAGGTGCGGGTGGCGTCGCAGATCGCGTCCATCACCTCGGGGTGGTTGGCCAGGCCGAGGTAGTTGTTGGAGGCGAACATGAGGAACTCGCGTTCGCGGCCCGCGAGTTCGTCGAAGATGACGGCCCGGTTGCCGCACCGGGACCGCAGCGGCATCCCGTACCAGTAGAGCTGTTCGGCCTCTCGCCGCCGCAGGTAGGAGCGGAAGCTGCGGGTCTTGGCGAACAGGTCGCTGCTGCGCTCCTCGACGAAGTCCTTCATGGAGCGGCCGTCCCACTCCGGCGCGTCCTGGCCGAGTCCCCCGTCCGCCGCCGGCCCGGAGGGTGACGCGGCCTCGGCGGACGGTGCCCGGTCCGTGGACCCATCGCCGTGCCGGACGGCCCGCAGTTCGGCGGCCAGTGCGCGCAGCGATGTCGCCGTGAGGGAGTCGTGCAGGCCGTCGGCGAGGGCGAGTTCCCGCGCGGCGTCGGCGACGATCGCCGCCAGGACGACGGAGTCGATGCCGAGTTCGCTCTCGAAGTCCGCGTCGAGGGCGAGTTGGTGACGCTGGTACCGGGTGTGCCGCTGCGCCGCGGCGACGACCGTCTCCAGCAGCGCGTCGGTGTCCTCCCGCGCGTCGGCCCGGACCGCGGCCGGGCCGGCACCGCCGTCCAGCGCGTCCGCGACGGCGTCGACGAGTTCCCTGATCGTCGCGGGTCCCGCGACCAGCGGTGTGCGCAGGGCGAAGTGCTCGTTGACCGACGCCAGGATGGATTCGAGGATGACCGAGTCGATCCCGAGGTCCGCCTCGAAGTGGCTGTCGGGCAGGAGGTAGGAATCGTCGTACAGCGTGCGCGAGGCCACGATGTCCACGACCTGCCGGTGGACGCCGTCCCGGTGCTGCATCTCCCCCGTGGAGTCGGTCATCGGACACTCTCCCTTTCGCGCTGGAGCCGTTCGACGAGTGAGGCGATCGCGTCGACGGTCCGGAAGTTCGCCGGGGAGACCTCGTGCAGCGGAACGGCGACGCGGAAGCGGTCCTGCAGGTAGTGCACGAGATCGAAGATCTCCGCGGAGTCGATGATGTTGAGTTCGGCGAGGGGGAGCTGCGCGTCGAGCCCGTCGGCGTCGCCGTCGAGCCAGACCTCGGCGATGTGGTCGATGATTGACTGCTGGGTGCTCATGGTCGTCCTCGGCTGTGTGTCCGGCGGCCCTGACCTGGTCGCCACGGGTCGACGGCGGTGGCTGTGGCGGGTGGTGTGCGTGCGGTCATGACGAGGCCGTGGAGGGGGTGTGCCGTTCCAGCAGTTCGGCGACCTGGGTGATGGTGTCGCCGGGCGAGGCGGCGTCGTCGTCGACGGGGACGCCGAACTCCGACTGGATCACCAGGAGCAGTTCCACCAGGAACAGGGAGTCCATGTCGAGGTCCTCGAAGGTGGTGTCCGGGCCGATCTCGGCGCGGTCCACCTCGAAACGGCCGACGAGAAGATCGACCAGCCTGCCGTACATCGCGCTCATGGCTGAGCTCCTGCTCTGTCGTTGTCGGTCGCCGACCGCGGGCAGCCGGTCAGGGTCGGTCCAGTCGCGGCCAGGTCAGCACCGTCGACCCCCAGGTCAGCCCACCTCCGAAGGCGGTGATCAGCACCCGCTGCCCGGGTCCGAGCACGCCGCGGGTGTGGGCCTGGTCCAGCGCGAGGGGGATCGAGGCGGCCGCCGTGTTCCCCACCTCGGCGATGTTGCTGAAGCAGCGCCGTCCGGGAAGCCCGAGCCCCTCCGCGACGTGCTGGGTGATACGGAGGTTGGCCTGATGGCTCACCAGATGGTCGACGTCCCCGGCGCTCCAGCCCGCCCGCGCGAGCACCGCCCGGGCCGAGCCCGTCATGCGGCGTACCGCATGCCGGAACACCTCTTTCCCCGACATGGAGAAGTACTGCTCCCCCGCGCCGGGCGGCGCCCCGGAAAGACGCTGCCGCGAGCCGCCCGCGGGCACCGTGATGAGGTCCTCGCCGTCGCCGTCGCTCCCCAGGTCGAACGGTCCGAGCGCTCCGGCCTCCGCGCGGAGGCCGGAGCGCAGGACCACGGCGCCGGCTCCGTCTCCGAAGATCACGGCGGTGGAGCGCTCGTCCGGATCGAGCAGGGTCGAGAAGGTCTCCGCGCCGATCACCAGGACCCGGTCGGCGATCTCACCGAGGATCAGGCCCGCCCCCGTCGCCAGCCCGTACACGAAACCCGTGCACACGGCGGACACGTCGTAGGCGGCCGTTCCCGTCATGCCCAGGCGGGCGGCGACGACCGGAGCGGTCGCCGGACAGGGCCGGTCCGGCGTGGTCGTGGCCACGACGACGGCGTCCACGGCGGACATGCCCGCGCACTTGAGGGCCTTGGCGCCCGCGCCGACGGCGAGGTCCGACGTCGCCGTCCCCGGCGCCGCGAAGTACCGCTGCGCGATACCGGTGCGCGAGCGGATCCAGGTGTCGGAGGTGTCCAGCCGCGTCGCCAGCTCGTCGTTGGACACGGCCCGGGACGGCAGGCAGCTGCCGACGCCGGCCACGACCGCCGCCCGGTTCACCGGACACCGCCGGGACAGCCGGGACAGCCGGAGAACCGGACCGTGCCCGGCGCTGTGTCCGCACGACGTGCCACCACGTGCGCTCCTCGTCTTCCGGGTGCAGATCCGCTGTCCGGGCCGAGTCTTGTCCAGGGGCCTTACCGATGACTGACCGCGCACTGACCGATGGCTTACACGGCACGTCGCCGCGGTCCGGGAGCGCTCCGCCGCCCCCGCCGCGGTGGGGGCCGGTGCCGCGGCCGGTCAGTGAGTCGTCAGCCATCGGTCAGTGCGCAGTCAGCCCCGCGGCCCAGACTCGGTACGACGAACACCCGGCACGCGAATGCGCGTTCGCCCCGGCTCCCCGCGGAGCGTGGGACGGGCCGCCGGAAAGGTAGGGCGCACCTCATGAGCGCGATGTACGGCAGGCTGGTCGATCTTCTCGTCGGCCGTTTCGAGGTGGACCGCGCCGAGATCGGCCCGGACACCACCTTCGAGGACCTCGACATGGACTCCCTGTTCCTGGTGGAACTGCTCCTGGTGATCCAGTCGGAGTTCGGCGTCCCCGTCGACGACGACGCCGCCTCGCCCGGCGACACCATCACCCAGGTCGCCGAACTGCTGGAACGGCACACCCCCTCCACGGCCTCGTCATGACCGCACGCACACCACCCGCCGCGGCGGTCACCGGGATCGGTCTGGTCACGGCGGCCGGCATCGGTGCCGACGCCACCTGGCAGGGAGTGTGCGCCGGACGGTCGGCCGCGGCGCGGAACCCGGCGCTGGCCGGTCTCCCGGTGGACATCTCCTGCACGGTGCCGGGTTTCTCCCCCCGCGAGCACGTGGGCCGTCGCAGCACCCTGACCCACGACCGGTTCATCCAGCTCTCCATCACCGCGGCGCGCGAGGCCGTCGCCGACTCCGGCCTGGACCCGACGACGTGGGACGGTGCGCGGGTCGGGGTGGTCGTGGGGTGCGGGCTGGGCGGTGTGGCGACGTGGGAGGCCCAGCACCGGCGGATGCTGGACCAGGGGCCCCAGGCGGTGTCGGCGCTGCTGATCCCGATGCTGGTGCCCAACATGGTCGCCGGGCACCTGGCCATGGATCTGGGCGCGAGGGGCCCCAACCTCGTCACCGCGACGGCCTGCGCGTCCGGGGCCACCGCCATCGGCACGGCACTGCAGCTGCTGCGCGACGACAGCTGCGACGTGGTGCTCGCCGGCGGTGGCGAAGCCGGTGTGAGCCCCCTCATGGTGACCGGCTTCGCCCAGATGGGGGCGCTGTCGACGCGGCTGGACGAACCCGGCGCCGCCTCCCGCCCGTTCGACGCGGACCGGGACGGGTTCGTCATCGGCGAGGGCAGCGGCATGCTGGTCCTGGAGCGGGAGGCGGACGCCCGGGCCCGTGGGGCGCGCGTCCGGGCGAAAGTGGCCGGATACGGGGCGTCGGCCGACGCCCACCACATGACCGCTCCGGATCCCGAGGGCGCCGGCGTCGTCCAGGCCCTGCGTGCGGCGCTGGCCGCGGCGGACGTCCTGCCGGACGAGGTCGACCACGTCAACGCGCACGGCACGTCCACGCCGCTGAACGACGCGGCGGAGGCAGGGGCCCTGCGCACGGTCCTCGGCGAGGGCGCCGTCGTGACATCGGCCAAGGGGGTCCTCGGGCACACGCTGGGGGCGGCCGGTGCGATCGAGGCCGCGTTGACCGCGCTCACCGTCGAGCACGGTGCCGTTCCCCCGACGGCCAACCTCCGGCGGCTCGACCCCGGGATCGAGCTGGACGTGGTCACCGGGCCCGCACGCCGGTGCGACGTGCGGGTGGCGGTGAGCAACTCGTTCGGCTTCGGCGGCCAGAACGCCGTCCTGGTCCTCACGGCCGCGTGAAGCACCCGCACGGATGGCAGATCTTGTCCAAAAACCTCACCGGCCAGCCGGCCACGACACCGGAAGAATCCGACAGGTGACCAAACGAATCCTGATTCTTCAGCGCGTCGTCGGCGTCCTCTACATCATCGCGGGCGTCGGCAAGTTCTTCCCCCAGCTGGAGTCGGTGGAGAAGCGTCTCGACGACGCCGCCGACGCCAACCACGGCATCGCCGTGATCGGTGACTTCACCGAGTGGCTCGCCAAGTACCCCATGGGCGTCACCGTCTTCGTCGCGGCAGCGATGATCGGCAGCGGTCTGGTGCTGATCCGCAACCGGGAGCTGGTGCTCCCCGCGCTCTACGGACAGCTGGCGATGCTGGTCTGCTTCGTGATCGTCCTCGTCGCCAGCGTGCCCCAGATCCTCGTGCTCGACGCCGCGTTCTTCGCCGCCGCCATCTACCTGACAGTGGTGCACCGCCGTGCCCCGGCAGGCGCCTCCCACGTCCCCGCCGAAGCCGGGGCGGACACCGAAACGTAAAGGCCCGATGCCCATGTCCTTCACCGTTCCCCACGCCGAACTCGACCGCCTCGAGAAACAGGTCCAGGGCGCGCTGCGCACCGCCGACGACAGCGCCCTGGACATCCTGGGCCACGGCGAGGTCACCCTGGTGCTCCGGCTGCGCACCGACCACGGCAGCTACGCCTGCAAGCGGCTGCCGGTCTTCCCCGACCGGGCGCGCTTCGAGGGCTACCGCCGCGGTCTCGACGCGTATCTGCGACGCCTCGCGGACAGCGGGCTGAATGTCGCGGAGACGCGGGTGTGGCACGCCCACCAGCCGGCGGGGCGGGTCGTCGCCTACTGCGTGCAACGCGAGCTGCCCGGGCGGCGGCTGTGCTCCCGGCTCCTGCACACCGAGGACGAGACATGGGCCAAGGACTTCTTCGCCCGGTTCCTCGACCAGGTGGAGCGCGCCGTGTGCCCCTCACTCGGACTGGACGCCCAGGCGTCCAACTGGGTCGATGTCGGGGGCGAGTTGGTGTACCTGGATGTCACCACTCCCCTCATGCGGGACGACCGGGGCCGGGAGAGGCTCGACGTGCGGCTCTTCTTCACCTCGCTGCCGTGGGTGCTGCGCGACGCCGTCCGGCTGTCCATGAGCAAGTCGATCTTCGACAAGTTCTACGGGACGCGCGGCGTGCTCCTGGACTTCCTCGGCAATCTGCACAAGGAACGGCTCGACGCGCTGATCCCGGCCTTCCTGGATCAGGCCAACGCGCGGCTCACCGAACCGATCACGGAATCGGAGGTCGCCGCCTACTACCGCGGTGACGCGCGGATGTGGGAGCTGATCCAGCGGCTGCGCACCGCCGACCGCTTCTGGCACTTCAAGGTGCTGCGCCGCCCCTACCCGTTCCTGCTGCCGCCGCCCGTGGATCGCTGACGTGGGCGCTGTGACGACACCGCCGGTCCGCACGGTGCCCGGACTCGACGACCGCCTGACGCTCGATCCGGCACGGCCGCTGTACGTCTGTCACGTACGCGGGCCGCTCACCCTCGCCGTGGTGTCGATCGCCTGGCTGCGCGCCTGCGGCGAGCAGGCCCGTGCGGCCCTCCGCCACCGGCACCTGGACGCCGGTGAGAGGGCACAGGCGCGTCAGCTGCGCCTGCCCAAGAGGCGGGTGGAATGGCTGGCGGGACGCCTGGCGCTCAAGCACGGGGTGTGCGCCTACCAGGGGCGCCACTTCGGGACGCGGACCGGCACGCGCGAGGTCCGCGTCAGCGCCGTCACCGACGGTCTGCGGGCCGGCAAGCCGCAGGTCGACCAGCCGGTCGAGGTCGGCCTGTCCCATTCGGTGGACTTCGCCGTCGCGGTGTGCGGACCGCGTGCCGTCGGCATCGACGTCGAGCAGGTCCGCCGGATGCCCCCGATGCTCACCGCTCTGCTCACGCTCCCGGCCGGTGCGGCCGGGGACACGGAGTCCGGCCTCCTGCGGGCCATGCCGCCGTCCCTGCACTGGGCGTGCAAGGAGGCGGTGCTCAAACACTTCGGTTTCGGCCTGCGCGTCGACCCGAAGGAGGTCGAGCTGACCGGCTGGCGTGCCGACGGCCGCTTCTCGTGGCGTGCGGGACCGGCCCTCAGCCGTCACGTGGCCCACGGCGACGGGACGCGGTTCGACAGCTGGGCACGGGAAGTCGACGGCTACTCCGTGGCGTTGGTGTGGCGATAGGAGCTCAGGGCAGTGACATCGACATCCGCATCCGTGTCCGCCCACCCGCAGCGCGGCGTGGCGTTCGAGGAGGCGCTCCGGGCGGCGGCCGAGATCGCCGTCCACAGCCCCTCGTCGCACAACTGCCAGCCATGGGGGGTCGGTTGGGCGAACGGTACGGTCGCCCGGCGCGCCGCCGCGGCCCTGCTCGGGCCGGCCGCGGCCCGGGAACACCGTGTCGCGCAGGACGACGGCGAGTTCCTCGTCCTCGCCCTGGACCGCGAACGGCGGCTCACCGCGCTCCCCGCGCACGGGGTGGAAATGCTGATCAGCTGCGGCGCCTACGGGGAGATCCTGCTGCGGTCCCTGGCCGCCCAGGGCTGGACGGCCGACCGGATCCGCTTCCTGGACCTGCCGCCGGCCGGCCCCGGGACGGCGGACGGCGCGGCCGGCCGGGTCTTCGGCGACCGGTGGCCGCGGGCCTGGGCGCCGCTGTGCGTCGTCCGCCTGCGGCGAACGCCCACGCCCGCGGAGGACCTCACCGAACTGCGCGCGACCGTGCGGGCCCGCCGTACCAACCGCGGCCCCTACGAGTCCGCCGGTGTCGACCCGGCCGTACTCGCCCGGCTGGCGCCGCCCCGGCCGGGCCCGGCGCTGCTCCGGGCGGCGCCGGAGCACGGCCCGGAGGTCACCGTCCGCCATGTGGTCGCCGATGCCGAGCGGGCCGCGGTCGCCGACCTGGTCTCCCGGCACGGGGGGCGCGACTTCAGCCACCCGCTCGCCTGGACCGAGACGCATGCGTTCATCCGCCGTGACGAGGCCGAGGCCGAGGCCCGCGGTGACGGGTTCACCCTGGGCCAGCTCTTCGGGCCGATGTCGCCGCCGCGCCGGCTCGGCCTGCGGATCGCCCTGGCGCCCCCGACCATGCGGATGCTGCGGCACGCCGGCTATCACCGGATCCTCGCCCGGCAACTCGCCGCGATGGTACGGCGTTCCCCTGCCGTCGTCGCCCTGGGTTTCCACGAGGAGGCGCCCGGCGCCGGGTCCGCCGTGCGGGGCGGCGCCGTACTGGCCGACTACTGGCTCGGGGCGACCCGTGCCGGGCTCGTCCTGCACCCCGTGAGTGTCGTCCTCCAGCACGACGACGTGCGGGCCGAGTTGGAGCGGCGGCTCGGCCTGCCCGGGCGCGCGTTCTTCATGAGCCGGCTCGGACTCCCGGTGACGGACTTCCCGCCGTCCCACCGGCGCGCCGCGCACCGGGCGGTTCGGCGCGTATGACGCTCCGCCGCTGAACGGTGGTCAGCGATTCGGCAGGGTGCGCCGAACGCCGTGAATCCGGTGCAGCCGTGTCATCGCATGCTAGCCTCCAATAAGCTGCTTATAAGAAATGTTGCACGACTGAAAAACGACCGATATATCTCAGTCGCGCAAGCAGCAAGGAGTGTCAGAAGAGCGCCTAGGCGCCCTCTCGGGGGAGGCACGAACTTTGCAGCACCGCGGACGAAAACCATCGAAAGCAGCCTCGCCGTCCACCTGGACGGCCCGCCTCACCAGCGCCGACTGAGGGCACCTCTCACCAACGTCACATCCCGGGCCGTAGCGGGCGCCCCACCCATGCACCCGCCCGGTCCCACCTCAGGGAGGCTGTCGGTGAACATTCGCGTACTCGTCTGCTGCGAGGATGCGATCCTGGGCGCCGGGATGCGGGCACTGCTCGACCAGCAACCCGACATCACGGTGATCGGCAACACGACCGGCGCCGAGTCCGCGGCGGCGGCCGCGGAGCAGGCACCGGACGTCCTCGTCGTGGTGTCACCTGCACTGACCGTGGAGCACAAACGGGAGCTCGCCGCCCTGTCCGCCGGCACGAAGGTGATCCTCATCGCGAAGGCGGAGAACGCCGCGCGCTCCATCGAGGCCCTGCGCGCCGGCGTCCAGGCGGTGCTGACTCCGGGCAGCTCGGCCGACGAACTGCTCCATGTCCTGCGCACGGTCAGTGTCGGCGGAGCCATCGTCATGCCCGAGGAGGCCCTCTCGAGCCTGCGCCACGTGCCCGACGAGACCTCCGCGACGCCGGCCGCGTGCCTGGTGGCCGCCCTGACACCACGGGAGTCCGAAGTGATCGTCCTGCTCGCCCAGGGCAGGTCGAACGCCGAGATAGCGGAGAAAATGTCCGTCTCCACGGCGACGGTACGGTCCCATGTCCATCACTTGCTCAGGAAGCTGGAAGTGGGTACCCGCGCCCAGGCGGTCGCCGTCGCCTACGAGTCGGGACTCATCTCCGCCATCGGAAGGAATTCGGCCAACCCGAATCCGGCCAACTGAAGTAAATTCAGTATGCGTTTCAACCACACTTCATAAGTTCTGAACCCTGTACCCGTCCCCGATCCGTTCTCCCGTCACTTCGTCGACCACCTTGGCCATTTGGTCGAATTGCGCGACGAGCTGTTGAAACCGCGTGCTTTCCATGTCCCGCTCGAACTCCTCGCGACCGGTCACCTCGATGATCTCGAAGTAGCCGGGGCCGCCGGCGGCGTCGACCACCCGCTGAACGCCGAAGGCCAGGACGCTGGGCAGCTCGGGACATGCCGCGTAGTCGACGTCCCGCACCCACTTCTCGAAGCGCTCGGGCGGGACGCCGTCGTGCAGCCGGATGCGGTGAACGATGATCGCCAAGATGAAACCTCCAGTCCGGTACGGAAGTCGGGCGCCGGCGGCGGGCCGCCGGGCCTCAACGGCGGCGGCTCGGGCGGCGGTTGCCCGTCAGCCCCAGCGCGCGTGCGACGTTGTTCTTCTGGATCTCGCTGGTGCCCGAGAAGACACGGGAGGGCAGGGCGTCGCGCAGGAAGGCCTCGGCCTCCCCCTGGACCACTCCGAGGCCACCGCGCACCTGGACGGCGTCCAGGCCCAGTTGGACGGCTGCCTCGCTCACCGCGAGTTTGGCGAGAGCGGGTGCGATCTCGTCCTGGTCGCCCCGCGTCAGTCCCCAGGCGGCCCTGTACAGCAGCAGCCGGGCGGACTCCAGACGCAGCGTCATGTCGACGATCCGGTGGCTGACCGCCTGGAAGCCACCGATGGGGGACCCGAACTGCTCACGCTCCGTGGCGTAGGCGATCGTGGACTCGAGGACACGTCGCATCGCCCCGAGGTAGATGGCGAACAGACACACACGTTCCCACTTCATGGACGCGGAGAACACGCTGGCTCCCGCGCCCTGCGGGCCGAGCATCCGGCCGGCCGGGACGACGCAGCCGTCGAAGTGGACATCGGCCGTGGGCGATCCGCGCAGCCCGACCTTGTCGTAGGCCGGTCCGACGCTGAGCCCCGGGGTGTCGGCGTCGACGACGAACGCCGTGAGGCCGAAGAAGCCGCCGTTCGGCTCGGTCGCCGCCTGGACGACGAAGACATCGGCGACGGGCGCGTTCGTCGTGAAGCACTTGCCGCCCTGGAGCACGTACGCGTCACCCTTGCGCTCCGCGCGGGTGCGCAGGCTCAGGGCGTCGGATCCGGCCTCCGGCTCGGTGATGCCGTGCGCGGCGATCCGTTCCCCCGAGCAGAGCGCGGGCAGCCACTCCCGCTTCTGCTCCTCGGTGCCGAACTCGACGATGGGCATCAGCGAGGCGAACAGATGGGCCGCGACGGAGAACGCGAAACCGGTGTCCTCGCCGCCGTAGCCCAGTGCTTCCATGACGGCTGACGCGGTGGCGGCGTCCAGGCCGCTGCCGCCGTAGTCGGCGGGCACGGTGCCTCCCACCAGCCCCTGGTCACCCGCGCTCCGCCAGCGCCGCCTGAAGTCAACGGCGTCGAACGCCGTGTGCGCCGTGTCGCCGCGGCCGGCGAGCTCGCGCCGGGCGAACGCGACCACCATGGCGCGCATCTCCTCGGTGTCCGCGTCGAAGTCGAAGTTCATCGTCCGTCCAGGTGTTCCTCGATGAGTACGTGGTAGTTGATGCCCCCGGTGCCGAAGGAGCTCAGGGCCGCGCGCCTCGGCTGCCCGGGCTGCCGGATCCAGGAAGACGGCTCGGTCGAGACCGCCGCCGGAATGGCGTCGAGGGCGAGCGCCGGATTCAGCGTCCGCAGGTTCGCGGTGGGCGGCAGCGTCCCCGCCCGCATGGCGAGGAGCGTGCGCAGCAGGCCGGCACTGCCGGCGGCCGCGAAGGTGTGGCCGAAGAACGACTTCGCCGAGCCGATCTCCAGGGGCCGGGCCCGGGACTCGCCGCCGTACACGCGCGCCGCCGCGGAGATCTCGACGCGGTCCCCGACCTTGGTCCCGGTGCCGTGCGCCTCCAGGTAGTCGACCGCCGACGGTCCGAAGTCGACCTCCGTGAAGGCCCGTCGCATGGCCGACGCCTGGCCCTCGACGTCGGGGGCTATCAGGGACTTCGCGTCGTTGGACGCGCCGATACCGCGTACCAGGCCGACGATGTCATCACCGTCGCGGCGTGCGTCGCCGTACCGCTTGAGCAGGAAGAGGCCGCAGCCGTCACCCGGGCTGAAGCCGTCGGCGGCCTGGTCGAAGGGGGCGTTCCTGCTGTGCGACAGCAGTCCGAGCGCCGAACACAGCACCATGTCACGGGTGTTGCAGGCCAGCTCGACGCCGCCCGTCACGGCGAAGTCGACCGTCCCCTGCCGGAGGGCTCCGACGCAGGCGTCGAGCGCCGCGAGCGACGAGGCGCACGCGGCCTCGACGCCGAGCGGCACGGCGTCGAGGCGGTACTCGTGGGCGAGCAGCGCCGCCACGCCGCTCGCCAGGCAGCCGTCGGCCAGAGCCGGTGACATGGCGGCGTCCTGCGCCGCCGGCGTCCCCTCACGCACCGACGCCAGCAGGGTCTTCTTCCGCAGCGGCGACAGTCCGTCCAGGGCGGCGAGCCGGCCGACCACCTCGTCCCACTCCTGCAGGGACAGCTCCGCGTCGGCCCGGCGCTCACGCGTCAGCCCCAGATTGGTGCCGATCGCGACCAGCCCCCTGCCCGCGAGCCGCCCCACCGCGCCGGGCGTGCCCGGCTCCCCGCCCGGGGACGGGGCTCGTCCGCGCAGCAACTCGGCGGCGACGGCGAGCGCGAGGCGCTGCGTGCCGTCCATGGCCGCGTGCCGCGACGGGACGATCCGCAGCTCGCCGGGCGGCTCCTCCGGCACCGGCACATGAGCGCCCTGGTCGGTGTAGGTGTGGGTGAGGCTCAGGGCACCGGGCGCGTAGTACAGCCGCCGCTCGAGAACGGACTCCGGCACCGGACCGACGCGGGTCCTGCCGGAGCCGATCACCCGCCAGAAGCCCTCGGCGTCCAACGCGCCCGCGAAGCGGCCGGCGAGACCGACCACCGCGATCGGTTCCGGGCCCGGCGCCGGGGCGGCAACGGCCGCGGTCCGGTCCCCGGCTCCCGCGGCCCGGCCCGGCGCGGCCGGCGTGGGGGGGGGGGGGGGCGCCCCCCCCCCCCCCCCCCCGCCGGCCGGGGAGCCGGGCGGCCGAGCC
>NZ_JBIWOE010000008.1:0-35324 GCF_044767585.1 Streptomyces sp. NPDC101225 | reverse complement strand
GCCCCGCGGCGGGGGCGGCGGGGGGGGCGGGGCCCGCCCGCCCCCCCCACGCCGGCGCCGTCGGCGCCGGATTCCGCGTGCTCCTGCAGGACGAGGTGGCAGACCGTACCGGTGAACGACGCTCCCTGCACCACGGCCCGGCGCGGTGCGGCGTCAGCGCGTGCCGGCCACTCCTCGCCCCGGGCCGGCAGTCGCAGCGGTGGGCCGAGGGCCTCGCTCCCGGCCGTCCGGCCCGCCGCGCGGTGGGGAGGAATCCGCCGGTGGTGCAGGGCGAGGGCGACTTTGCTGACGGCGGCGACACCGGCGTTGGCGAAGGTGTTCCCGAGCCGGTCGCGCACACTGCCGACCGCCGTGGAGGCGGGCGGAGCGCCCCGGTGGAGCTCCGCCACCGCCGCCAGCTCCGCCTCGGCCGCCGCGGAGAGGGGCGAGCCCGCGCACTCCACGTACGCCACCGACCTGGTGCTCACCGCGGCGGCGCGCAGCGACGCCCGTGCGAGGCCGAGGCGCAGCCCGGCGGACCGTGAGGGGCGGAAGGCGCCGGGGCGGGAGTCGTGGCGCACGGAGGAGTCGAGGACGACGGCGTAGATCCGGTCGCCGTCCCGGACGGCGGTGGACAGCCGCTTGAGCAGCAGTGCCCCGACGCCCTCGCCGGCCCGGTCGGACGCGTCCCCGGCGCGGCCGGCGTGCACCGGATCCAGGAGTCCCTTGGCCTGCAGGGCCCTGGTGACGAAGGGGCTCTCCCATCGCTGTCCGGCGACGACGAGGACGGCGTCGGACACCTCACGGCGCAGGTTGTGCACCGCCTGGTCGATGGCCATGAAGGACGTCGCGTCCGCCGACTCGACCGCGAGCGTGCGGCCGTGCAGCCTGAACGAGGTGGCGATCCGGGCGGGGATCGTGCTCGCCATCTCTCCGACGCGGTCGTGCGGGGAGGCCCGCAGGCGCTCGGCCATGCGCGACCGCAGTTCCTCCGCGGCCGCCCGCGCGGCCGCCTCGCCGGCCCCCGCCGCCACGGCCGCCCGTTCCACGTCGTCGGCGTAGCGGGCGGCTTCGATCCGCAGCGCGTTGGCGTGCTGACGGTCCAGGCCGAAACACGTGCCGGTGATGACATCGGTGCGGTGCGCCGGAAGTGAGCGCCCGGGATGCCCGGCGTCCGATAGGCACTGGCGGGCCGCTTCCAGCATGAGGACCTGCATCCGGGTCATCGCCCCGGCCTGGGCCGGCGGAATACCGAATTGCGCCACGTCGACGTCCAGATCGTCCAGGGTCCGGGCCGCGGTCTCGGCCGGACATTCCCGATTCAGTAATTCCCAGTACTGATCCGGCCCCGAGACGTCGGGATAAAGTGCCGCGATCCCCACGATCGCCACGGGCTCCTTCCGGAATACGCGGTCTCCAGGGCCCGATTCCGAATCGGACGGCATGATGCGACCTCTCCTGTGTAGTGTTCCGGCCCGCGACCGCGCGGAGTTCCGCGAGGGCCGAAGGAGGGAGGGGAGAACAGGGGGACACCGCTACCTGCTGACCCCCGCGGGCTCGCCCTGGCTCGGCAGGACCGCCGTGGGCAGCCGCAGGGCCGGGTCCTGGGCCAGGATCTCGGCGTGCAGGCGCTGCAGCGGCGGTCCGGGCCGAATCCCCAGTTCCTCGTCGAGCCGCCGCCTGGCCCGCAGGAAGGAATCCAGCGCCTCCCCCTGACGGCCCGAGCGGTAGAGGGCGAGCATGAGCAGTTCACAGAACCGTTCCCGCAGCGGGTAGAGGGCGACGAGCTGGCGCAGTTCGGCAATCGCCCGCGCCTCGTCACCGACCGACAGCAGGGCGTTGACCAGGTCCTCGCAGGCGGTGAGCCGGCGTTCGTCGAACAGGGCGGCCGCTCCCCGGACACGCAGTCCGTCACCCGCGTCGAGCAGGGCCGATCCGCGCCACAGGTCCAAAGCCGCCTGCAGGAGTTCCAGTGCCCGCACGGGCTGCGTCGGCAGGTGCGCCGTTCCCCGGGCGGACAGGTCGAGGAACCTGTTGCCGTCCACGTGCTCCGGTGCCACCTCGAGCAGATAGCCGTTGTTCACGCCTCGGAGCACCGAGGCGCCACGGCGTTTGAGGGCGGGCTCGATCACCCGGCGTAGCCGGGTCGCCGTCGCCTGCAGCGCGTTTCGGGCGTTGCCGATCGCCCGCCCGGACCACAGCTCGTCGACGAGGTCTTCGTTGGACACCGCCCGGCCCGCCTCCAGGGCGAGGGCGGCGAGCATGGCCCGGACCTTGCTGGCCCGAATGGTGCGTGCCTGCCCGTCCGTGGTGACAGAGACTGGGCCCAGTATATTGATGTGCAAGTCACTCCCCCGGGTCTGTTGCGAAATGGAATCGGCCCTGTATTTCGACAGGGACGCGCCATTCGTAAGGACCAGTGACTCACCACGCCGGAACGCTGCGACCTTCAGGCGACAGGAGTATGTGATCCGCTCAACTCTGGCTTGATTTTTTCAGCCGCCTTGACTTCTGTCATCCATCGATTGATGGATTTCGGCGTTACACAATAGGTTGACTCACAAAGCCGGGCCGCCTCCACCGTTCGTTGAGGGGCTTCCCGCCGGCCGCGCCTACCGGTGGCCGAGCCGGTGGACGAAGGTCTCGTGGGCCCGGTCGTCGAAGAGCACGAACCGGACCTCCTCGACCGCCGTGTCCGCGGCCCGGACCGTCTCGACCGCGATGCGGGCGCCGTCGTCGAGGGGCCAGCCGTAGATGCCGGTGGAGACGGCGGGGAACGCGACCGTACGGGCGCCGAGCTCGTCGGCGACGCGGAGGGACTCGCGGTAGCAGGAGGCCAGCAGCTCGGAGCGGTCCTCGGCCGCGGACCAGACCGGGCCCACGGTGTGGATCACCCAGCGTGCGTCGAGGTCGCCCGCGGTGGTGGCGACCGCCTGGCCGGTGGCCAGGCCCTTGCCGTACCGCGAGGCCCTCAGCTTGCGGCACTCCTCGAGGATCGCCGGGCCGCCGCGGCGGTGGATGGCGCCGTCGACGCCCCCGCCGCCGAGCAGGGAGGAGTTCGCGGCGTTGACGATCGCGTCGACGCTCTCGCGCGTGATGTCGCCCCGGACAAGCGTGACGGTGGTCATGTCTGCCTCAGCCTCTTCCAGACGGCCTTCGCCGCGTTGTGGCCGGACATTCCGTGTACCCCGGGCCCGGGCGGGGTCGCCGACGAGCAGATGAAGACGGCCGGATGCGGTGTGCTGTACGGCGACAGGGTGAGCTTGGGGCGCAGCAGGGTCTGGAGTCCGGAGACCGCGCCGGAGCCGATGTCCCCGCCGATGTAGTTGTGGTTGCGGGCGGCGATCTCGGGCGGGCCGGCCGTCGCGCGGGCCAGCACGCGGTCGCG
This sequence comes from Streptomyces sp. NPDC101225, assembly GCF_044767585.1. Taxonomy (NCBI): domain Bacteria; kingdom Bacillati; phylum Actinomycetota; class Actinomycetes; order Kitasatosporales; family Streptomycetaceae; genus Streptomyces; species Streptomyces sp. NPDC101225. The sequence goes on along the minus strand of NZ_JBIWOE010000008.1, from coordinate 31,957 downwards.
GAACCCCGGCGCGAAGCGCTCCAGCTGACGCTCCATGGCATCCGTGAGGTCGCCGGTCCAGCCGCTCGGGACGTGGCCGTAGGCCCAGAAGACGTGCTTGCCGTCGGGTGCGCGGGTGGGGTCGACGACACCGGGCTGGACCGTGATCATGAACGGCCGCTCGGGCGCCCGGCCCTCCCGGGAGGCGTCCCGCAGCGCGGTGCCGATCTCGGCGCTGTCCGCGCCGATCTGCACGGTGCCGGCGGTACGGGCCTCCGGGGCGGTCCAGGGCACCGGGCCGTCCAGCGCGTAGTCGATCTTGAAGACGCCCGGGCCGTAGCGGTAGCCCTCGTAGTGGCGGCCGAGGCCGGCGATGCGGGCCAGGGCGGTGGGTGAGGTGTCGAAGACGTAGGCGCGCGCGGGCGGCAGGTCGTCGAGGCGCTTGACCTCGTAGTCCGTGTGCACCACGCCGTCCAGGTCCTTGAGGTAGGCGGTGAGCGCGTCCGAGATGGACTGGGAGCCGCCGCGGGCCACGGGCCAGCCGCGGGCGTGTGCGGCGAGCGCGAAGACCAGGCCGATGGCGCTGGTGGCGAGGCCGGTCAGGGGCGCCATCACGTGCGCGACGAGGCCCGCGAACAGTGTCTTGGCGGGCTCGTCGCGAAAGCGGCGGGTCAGCCAGGTGGACGGGGGCAGGCCGACCAGGCCGAAGCGGGCGAGGGTCACCGGGTCGCGCGGGAGCGCGGTGCCCGGCAGCGACATGAAGTCCCGCGCCAGGGTGTCCCACCTGGGCAGGAACGGCTCGACGAGCCTGCGGTAGGCGCCCGCGTCCCGGGGGCCGAAGGAGGCCGCGGTCTCGGCCACCGAACGCGACAGCACGGCGGCGCTCCCGTCGGTGAAGGGGTGCGCCATGGGCAGCTCGGGGTGCAGCCATTCGAGGCCGTACCGCTCCAGCGGCAGGGCGCGGAACGCCGGGGAGTTGACGCCCAGCGGGTGGGCCGAGGCGCACGGGTCGTGCCGGAAGCCGGGCAGGGTGAGCTCTTCGGTGCGGGCGCCGCCGCCGACGGTGTCGCGGGCCTCGAAGACCGCCACGGAGAAGCCGCGGCGCGCCAGCTCCACGGCGGCCGTCAGTCCGTTCGGCCCCGCACCCACCACGACAGCATCGAGCATCGACGGCACCTTCGGACCCCTTCGTCAGCCGATGGCCACTGAGGATCAGGATATGCCGGGTGACCGGCAGCCTCCCGAGGCGGGTGGTTCACCGCTGAACGGCCGCCCGGATCAGGCCACGCCCGACAGCAGCTCCTTCACCCGGCGTGCCGTCGCCGCGTCGCGGGCGGCCGTGAACGGCAGACCGTTGCCGCCCGTGACGCGGAACGGCTCGCCGCTCACCGTCAGATGGGCGCCGCCCGCCTCCTCCACCAGCAGGATGCCCGCGGCGTGGTCCCAGGCGGCTTCCCAGCTGAAGGCGAGCGCGTCCAACTCGCCCCGGGCAATGGCCAGATACTCCAGGCCGGCCGAGCCGCAGGCACGCGAGGCGACACCGTCGGTCCACAGGCCCACCAGGTCCCGCTTCTGCGCGTCGGTCGTGTAGTCGGGGTGCGAGGTGGCCACCCGGAGGTCGCGTCCCGGACCGGGCGAGCCGCTGTGCAGCCGCACGCCGTCGAGGAAGGCGCCCTGTCCCCGTACGGCGGTGGCGAGTTGGTCCACGGCCGGTGCGTAGGTCCAGGAGGCGAGCAGCACTCCGCGCCGGGCGAGCGCGACCAGGGTGCAGAATCCGGGGTCTCCGTGCACGAACTGGCGCGTTCCGTCGACCGGGTCGACGATCCAGACCGGAGCGTCGCCCTGTATCGCCTCGTACACCTCGGGGTCGGCGTGCACCGCTTCCTCGCCGACGACGACGGATCCGGGCAGGAGGTCGCCGAGCACCTTGGTGAGATACCGCTCGGCGAGGCGGTCGGCGTCGGTCACCAGGTCGTGCGGTCCGCTCTTCTGGTCGACCTCGTGCGCGGCCAGGCTGCGGAAGCGGGGCATGATCTCGGCTGCGGCGGCCTTGCGCACCGCCTCCTCCACGTCGGCCGAGTGGCGGGCGAGAAACTCGTCGATGGTTTCCTTGTCTTCGATCATGCCTCCATGAGAGCACGCGCCGCTGACAATCCCTGCCGGGAGGGTGGATGTCCGGTGGAATCGGGGTGAACTCCCGGGGTCGCGGTCAGCGGCCCACCGCGTACCCCTGCATGCCCCGCGGATTGGCGGCCGCCGACAGGACACCGGTGGCGGGATCGCGGGCGACCGCGCACAGCCGCCCCTCCGACCAGGGGTCGCCGACGGTCACGTCGTGGCCGCGGCGCCGCAGTTCCCCGACCACCCCCGCGTCCGTGCGGGACTCGACGGTCACGCTCCCCGGCCGCATGCCGCGCGGGTAGAAGGAGCCGGGGAAGCTGTCGTTGTGCCAGTTCGGGGCGTCGATTGCGCCCTGCAGGTCGAGGCCGCCGCGCACCGGCGCGCGCAGGGCGACGGCCAGGAAGAAGTGCAGCTGCCACTGGTCCTGCTGGTCGCCGCCGGGGGTGCCGAAGGCCAGCACGGGGACGCCGTCGCGCAGGGCGATCGTCGGGGTGAGGGTGGTGCGGGGCCGGCGGCCGGGTGTGAGCGTGTTCGGCAGGTCCTCCTCCAGCCAGGTCATCTGGAGCCGGGTGCCGAGCGGGAAGCCCAGCTCGGGCACGACGGGGTTCGACTGGAGCCAGCCGCCGCTGGGAGTGGCGGCGACCATGTTGCCCCAGCGGTCGACGACGTCGAGGTGGCAGGTGTCACCGCGGGTGGCGCCGTCCGCCGCGACCGCGGGCTCGCCCGGCACCGGGGAGACGGGCGGCTTGGCCACGGTCGGTTCGCCGACGCCCATGGGGCTGAATCCGGGCGCGTCGCCGACGACCACGTGCGCGTGCGGGCTGAGCCGCGGGGTGCGGCCGCCGGGGCTGCCGGGGCGCAGCTCGTGCGAGGCCCTGGCGCCGACGAGATGGCGCCGGGCCGCGTTGTAGTGCGGCGACAGCAGGTCGGCGAGCGGGACCCCGGCCGCGTCCCCGTACCAGGCCTCCCGGTCGGCCATGGCGAGCTTGCAGCCCTCGATCAGCAGATGGACGTAGTCGGCCGATCCGTGGGCGGGCAGGTCGGGCGGGAGCAGGGCGAGTTGCTGGAGGAAGGCCGGGCCCTGGCTCCAGGGGCCCGCCTTGCAGACGGTCCAGCCTCTCCAGGCGTACGTCGCCGGGGTCTCGTAGGTCGCGGACCAGCCGGCGAGGTCGGCGGCCGTCAGCGTGCCGGCGTGGCGCTCGCCGCTGGTGTCCTTGGTCGGCCGCCGCGCCTGGCGGACCAGGGCCTCGGCGATGAACCCGCGGCGCCACACCTCGCGCGCGGCCTCGATCTGCGCGACCCGGTCGCCGGCCCCCTCGACCTCGGCGAGCAGCCGCCTCCAGGTGGCGGCCAACGCGGGGTTGCGGAAGAGCTCGCCGGGCCTGGGGGCCTTCCCGCCAGGGAGGTACACCTCCGCCGAGGAGGTCCACTCCGTCTCGAACAGCTCCCGTACCGTCTCGACGGTCGCGCCGACGTTCTCCACGGGCGCGTGCCCGTGCTCGGCGTATCCGATCGCGTGGGCGAGGACGTCGGCGAGGGGTTTGGTGCCATGGTCGCGCAGCAGGAGCATCCAGGCGTCGAACGCGCCGGGCACGGCTGCGGCGAGCGGCCCGGTGCCGGGGACGAGGTCCAGCCCGAGCGAGCGGTAGTGCGCGACGGTGGCCCCGGCCGGTGCGACGCCCTGGCCGCACAGCACCCGCACCTCGCCGCCCGCCGGGGCGAGCAGGATCGGCACCTCCCCGGCCGGCCCGTTGAGGTGCGGCTCGACGACGTGCAGGACGAACGCCCCGGCCACGGCCGCGTCGTAGGCGTTCCCGCCGGCCTCCAGCACCGCCATCGCCGACTGCGAGGCCAGCCAGTGGGTGGAGGACACCATCCCGAAGGTGCCCTGCAAGGTCGGCCGGGTCGTGAACGGCATCTCTCACCTCGCTGCTGACGCGCCGTCGCCGGTCCGGTCGGCGCTCGGGTCCACCGGCAGGCTACCCAGCCCCCGCGCCCACCAAGATTCCGCGTTCCCCGCGGGAAGCCCATGAACCGGCCCCCGCCGGGGAGAAGCCCCCCTTCGCCCGACCGGCTCGGGCACGGGCGCGCACCCGCTCAGGCGTGGCGTGGTGAGACCAGGCCCGACTCGTAGGCGAAGACGACGAGTTGGGCCCGGTCCCGTGCCCCCAGCTTCGTCATCGCGCGGCTGACATGGGTCTTGGCGGTGAAGGGGCTGACCACCATGTGGGCGGCGATCTCCTCGTTGCTCAGGCCGCGGGCGGCCAGGGCCGTCACCTCGCGCTCGCGCCGCGTCAGGCAGTCGAGCCCGGGCGCCGTCGCCCGGTCCGGCGGCCGGGACACGAACTCGCCGATCAGGGTGCGGGTGACCGACGGGGAGAGCAGGGCCTCGCCGCGGGCCACCACCTCGATGGCCTGGAGCAGGTCGGCCGGTTCCGTGTCCTTGAGCAGGAAGCCGCTCGCACCGGCGCGCAGCGCCTCGAAGACGTACTCGTCCAGGCCGTAGTTGGTGAGGATGACGACGCGCACGGCCGCCAGCGCGGGGTCGGCGGCGATCCGCCGGGTGGCCTCGATCCCCGTCATCACGGGCATCTGCACGTCGATCAGGGCGATGTCGGGCGTGTGCGCCCGCACCAGCGCCAGGCCCCGCTCGCCGTCGGGCGCCTCCCCCACCACCTCGATGCCCTCCTCGGCCTCCAGCAGCGCACGGAACCCGGCCCGCATGAGGGCCTGGTCGTCGACGAGTGCCACCCTGATCATCCGGCCTCCCCCAGCGGCGGCCGCGCCCGCACCCCGAAACCGCCCTGCGCGCGCGGGCCCGCGGGCGGCGCGCCGTCGAGAGCGCCGACGCCGTCGGGCGTCGAGAGGACCACCGCGCGCCGGACGGCGGAAGACCGGGACGCCCCCGACCGCGCCCGGAGCGCGACACACGCCACCCCCATCACCCCGCCTCCCCCAGCGGCAGCCGCGCCCGCACCTCGAACCCGCCCTGCGCGCGCGGGCCCGCGTGCAGGGTGCCGGCGAGGGCCGTGACGCGTTCGCGCATGCCGGTCAGGCCCACGCCGGGCGTGGGCGGGCGGGACGGGTCGGCCGTGCCGTCGTCGGTCACCGTGACCGTCAGTCCGTCCTTCTCGTAGGCCAGTCGCACCTGCACCTTCGCGGCGCCCGCGTGGCGGGCCGCGTTCGTCAGGGCCTCCTGGACGATGCGGTAGACGGCGCGGTCGAGCGTCGGCGGCAGCGGGCCGGCCTCGCCGGTCACCTGGAGGTCGGCGGACAGGCCCGCCGCGCAGGCCCGCTCCACCAGCAGGGCGGGCGTGCCGGTCGGCTCGTCGCTGCGCAGCACCTCCAGCGTGGAGCGCAGTTCGCGCATCGCCTCGCTGCTGGCGTCCTGGATGGCGAGCAGCGCGGGCGGCACCTCCTCGCCCCGCTTGCGCGCCAGGTGGACCGCGACCCCCGCCTGGAGCTTGACGATCGAGATGCTGTGGGTGAGCGAGTCGTGCAACTCCCGTGCGATGCGCAGGCGTTCCTCGCCGGCCCGGCGCAGCGCCGCCTCCTCCCGGGTGCGCTCCGCCTCCAGGGCGCGCTGCTCGGTCTGGCGCAGATACGCCTGCCAGTTGCGGTCCGCCATGCCCGTGACGACCGCGCACAGGAACCAGCCCGCGAGCAGCGCGGTCCGCTCGACGACGTCGTGGGTGGTCGGCCCGGTCGGGATGTACGAGGCCACGAAGACCCCGCTCGCACCGGCCGCGTACCCGCGGTGCCCCGCGCGGGCCGCCAGCAGCACGGCGGCGAAGACGGGCAGCGAGGCGGCGGGTCCCGGGTGGGCGTGCAGGACGTACGCGCTGCCGCTGACCGTGGACACCGCCAGCACGGCCTGCGGGGCGTGCGGGCCCGCGCGGTGGAAGGCCGGCGCGGCCGAACTCACCGCGATCAGCGCGTAGTCGACGGTGGTCGTGTCCGCGTCGAAGGCGGCCGCGGTCAGTGCGACGACGCCGACGGCCACCGCGAAGGCCACGTCGGCGAGCCGCCCGCGTGAGACCCGGTTCCCGCTCATGACCGCACCCTAGACGGCTCCGCGGACCACGGCATCAGCCCTGTGGACGGCTCACGCGCTACTCCCGCCGTAGTAGATCCGGCCGGCCGTGGCCCGGCCGCCGCAGGCCGCACTGCCTTCGGCCGTACGACGACGCCGGCCGCCCCCGCGGCGCACGCTGCTGCCCATGTCCACACCTTTCCGCTTCACCGAACCCCTGCCCCCCAAGGCGGCCACCGGCCGTGTCGCCGAGGTCTACGAGCAGCTCGCCCGCGACTTCGGCATCGACGGGGCGCCCACCTTCGTGGTGCTGTCCTCGGCCCCCGACATCCTGGCCCCGGCCTGGGCGCTGATGCGCGAGTCGCTGATCGCCGGCGCGGGCAGCCGCACCGGCAAGGAGCTGGCGGCCTACGGGGTGTCGCGCGCCAACAAGTGCCCGTTCTGCGTGGACGCGCACACGGTCCTGCTGCACGCCACCGGCGACCACGCGCTCGCCGAGCGGCTGGCTCGGGGCGAGCAGCCGGAACGCGAGGAGCACGCGCGTGTGCTGGCCTGGGGGCAGCACACGCGCGTGCCGGGCGCCGGGCTGATGCCCTACCCGTTCCCGCCGGAGCACGCCCCCGCCTACATCGGCACGGCCCTCGCCTTCCACTTCATCAACCGGATCGTGTCGGCCCTGCTGATCGAGCGGCTGCTGCCGGGCAACGTCCAGCGGTGGCGCCCGGTGCGCAGTCTCGCGGGCCGCTCGCTCGCCGGGACCGTGCGCCGCACCGCCGTGCCCGGCGCTGCCCTCGCCCTGCTCGACGATCCGGCACCGGGCCCCGCGTGGGCGGCCGGCACCACCGTCGGCCCGGCCTACGCGGCGCTGCGGACGGCCACCGCGGCCGGCGCGGACCTGCTGGACGCGGACGACCAGGCCCTCGTACGCGAGGCCCTGTGGGACTGGGACGGCTCGCACCCGCCGCCGGCCTGGGAAGGGCTCCCGGACCGGCGTGAGCGCCCCGGCGCGCGCCTGGCGCTGCTGGCCGCCCTCGCGCCCTACCGCATCACGGAGGAGGACGTCGCGGCCTGGCGGCGGCCGGAGCACACCGACGACCGCCTGGTCCGCCTCGTCGCCCACGGGGCGTTCGCCGCCGTGGACCGCGTCGAGGGCGCCTTCACCCTGCACGCGGCGCGGGAGAGCTCGTGACGACGGACGCCGGCCTGCGCAGGACGCCCGGCGCCGCGCGGTGCGTGGCGGCGGGCGTCCGGCCTCACGCGGGCACCCGGTGGCGTCGGCGTCGCGGCGCGGCCGCTGCGGCGGGCGCGGGAGCCGGCGGCGGCCGAGGAGATCCGCACCACCACGCACCCGGAGGCGGGGACCGGCCGGCGGCGCCGGGGCGACCCCGGAGGGCCGGCAGAACGCCGGGAGCCCACCGGCTCGCCGCGCGGACCCGTGCGCCGTCCGCGCACCCGCGCGCGGTGACCGAGCAGTAACCAGGCGTGTACGGAGCGAGTTGACACTTCCGTCTCACAGAGACTCATGTGAAACTGGCGCCCCGTCCGCAGTGCGGACCCCCTCCGCACACCGTCCCCCACCGAGAAGTGTGCCGTGCGCGATTTCCCTCTGCCGCTCGCCCTGACCGCGCGTCTGTCCCCGGTCGTCGTGCTGGCGGCGGCCGGCTGGGCGCTGTCGTCCGGACCCGCCGCGACGCCCAGCGCCGCGCACAAGGAGACGCGGAAGTCCGGCACCCCGTCGGCCACCGCCCCCGCCACGGAGGCACAGAGCAAGTCGTACTCCGCCGCGCCCGCACCCTGCGGCAGCGTGGACACCAAGACGCTCAAGTCGCTGGTGCCGGGCGCCAAGACGGCCGGCAAGGAGATCAAGTCGACGGACGAGAAGCTGCGCCGCACCTGCTCCTGGAACGCGCTCGACGGCTACGACTACCGCTGGCTCGACGTCTCCTACGAGGTCATGAACTCGGACGAGGCGGGACAGACCGCCTACAAGAACCGCATCGCGGACAAGAGCGGCGGAGGGGCGGTTCCCGGACTCGGCGAGGAGGGCTACTCCGTCGTGAACCTGACCACCCAGGACAAGCAGCAGACACGTGAGGGCGTGGTGATCTCCCGGGTGGGCAACGTGCTGGTGGCCGTCACCTACAACGGCAGCGACTTCGAGACGAAGAAGGCGCCCGGCACGGACGAGATCAACAAGGGCGCCATCAAGGCCGCCAAGGAGGCCGTGGCCGCACTGCAGAGCGGCCGGGCGAGCTGAGCCCGGCCGGCCGCTCCCGGGGTCCGCGTCAGGCGGTGCGCTCCCCGTCCCGTCCGCGCAGCAGCATCAGCGCCAGGTAGAGGGCCATCGAGGTGCCGAGGCCGACCGCCCAGCCGTAGTCCGCGAGGGACCTCAGCGCCGGAATGGGCCGGCCGTCGATCAGCGGCTTGAAGCTCGCCCCGCCGATCGCGAGCACGCCGCCCACCACGAAGGCCAGCACGGCCCGCCAGTTCCAGCCGCCCGTGTACCAGTAACGGCCGCCCGCGCGGTACAGGTCGACCAGGTCCAGCTTGGCGCGGCGCAGGATCCAGTAGTCGGCGATGAGGATGCCGGCGACCGTGCCGAGCAGGCCGCCGACCAGGCCGAGCCAGGTGAAGATGTAGCCCTGCGGGTCGGAGTACAGCTTCCACGGGAAGATCAGCACGGCGAGCACCGCGGTGATCATGGCTCCGGAGCGGAAACTCACCTTCCGCGGCGCGACGTTGGAGAAGTCGAACGCCGGTGAGACCAGGTTGGCCGCGATGTTCACGGAGAGCGTCGCGACCAGCACGGTGACCAGCGCGTACAGCAGGCCGAGGACGTTGTCCGTCTTGGCGGCGAGCTGGACCGGGTCCCAGATCGTCTGGCCGTACACCGCCTGCGAGCCGGAGGTCACCAGCACGGAGAGGAACGCGAACAGCGTCATCGTCGTCGGCAGACCCAGCGCCTGGCCCCAGGTCTGCGCCTTCTGGCTCTTGCCGTAGCGGGTGAAGTCGGGGATGTTCAGCGACAGCGTGGACCAGAAGCCGATCATGCCCATGAGGGACGGCCAGAACAGCTTCCAGAAGCCGCCGCCCCAGCCGAGCCTGGAGGGCTGGTCGAGCAGCGGGCCGAAGCCGCCGGCCTTGTTGCTCATCCAGACCAGCATCACCAGCGCGCCGACGATGACGAAGGGCGCCGCCCAGTTCTCGAAGCGGCGGATCGTCTCCATGCCCCGGTAGATGATGGCGATTTGGATGACCCAGAAGATCGCGAACGACAGCCACATCGTCCAGGGGTGGCCGCCGATCGCCGTGGCCTCGGACCAGCCGTTGCCGATCAGCTTGCCGGCCAGGAAGAAGATCGCCTCGCCGCCGATCCAGGTCTGGATGCCGAACCAGCCGCACGCCACCAACGCCCGTACGACGGCGGGCAGGTTGGCACCGCGCACGCCGAAGGAGGCCCGCGCGAAGACCGGGAAGGGGATGCCGTACTTCGGACCCGCGTGACCGGTGAGCAGCATCGGGATCAGCACGATCACATTGGCCAGGGCGATGGTGAGCACCGCCTGCTTCCAGTCCATGCCGACGGCGATCAGACCGGAGGCAAGCGTCCAGGAGGCCGTGTTGTGGGCCATGCCGACCCACAGGGCGGAGAAGTTGTACGTGGTCCAGGTGCGCCGTTCGACGGGCACCGGGAGCAGGTCCTTGTTCGCGTACGGACCGCTGGGCAGGGGAGATCCATGAGCGATCTCCACGCGCCCGTCGTCGAGGGTGACTTGGACGGTCGGGGGTATGGCGGACGGAGCGGTGTCGGTCATGAGCAGGCCAATCAATCAAGGGTGGTCCGGAAAGGCCGTGCGGGTCGGCGGGGCCGGGGAAGGGCGGTGTGGGGGTGTGCCTGTCCTTCCCGGCTCCGCCGCCCCCTCCCCGGGGAGGTGGGGAGGGGGAGAACGGGAGTGGGGGACGGTGGTGCCGCGCGGGTGGCGCGCGCGTCAGGCGTTGAGCGCCGGGATGACCTGGTCGCCGTAGGCGTCGATGACGGCCTCCTGCGCGTCGTGCATGTCGTAGACGGCGAACTGGTCGACACCCAGCTCGCGCAGCGCCTCGAGTTTCTCGATGTGCCGCTCGACCGGCCCCACGAGGCAGAACCGGTCGACGATCTCGTCGGGGACGAACCGGGTGTCGGGGTTTCCGCTGCGGCCGTGGTGGGAGTAGTCGTATCCCTCGCGGGCCTTGATGTAGTCGGTGAGCTCCTCCGGGACCTGGGAGGAGTGCTCGCCGTACTTGGAGACGAGGTCGGCGACGTGGTTGCCGACCATGCCGCCGAACCAGCGGCACTGCTCGCGTGCGTGGGCGAGCGCCTCGGGCGAGTCGTCGGCGGTGACGTAGGCGGGCGCGGCGACGCAGATGGTGAGGTCGTCCGGGTCGCGGCCGGCCGCGGCGGCCGCGTCCTTGACCGCCTTCACCATGTACTCGGTGAGGTAGGGGTCGGCCAGCTGCAGGATGAATCCGTCGGCCTCCTCGCCGGTCATCTTCAGGGCCTTGGGACCGTACGCCGCCATCCACACGGGCAGCCGGGCGCCCGGCTTGATCCAGGGGAACCTCACCACAGTGCCGCCGCCGAGGTCGGCCTCCTCCCCGCGGCCGAGGGCGCGGATGACCTTCATGGCCTCGCTGATACGGGCGAGGGTGTTGGGCTTGCGGCCCGCGACGCGCATCGCGGAGTCGCCGCGGCCGATGCCGCAGACGGTGCGGTTGCCGAACATGTCGTTGAGGGTGGCGAAGGTGGAGGCGGTGACCTCCCAGGTGCGCGTGCCCGGGTTGGTGACCATCGGGCCCACGGTCAGCTTCTGCGTGTTCGCGAGGATCTGACTGTAGATCACGAACGGTTCCTGCCACAGCACGGCGGAGTCGAAGGTCCAGCCGTGGGTGAAGCCGTTGCGCTCGGCACGCTTCATCAGGCTGACGACCCTCGATGCGGGTGGGTCGGTCTGCAGGACGAGTCCGAAGTCCATGGCGCCACTCCTAGTTGAGGTACTGACAGGTGGAGCGCGGGGTGTAGACGCCGTGACCGGCGTGTCCGGTGTACTCCCGCTCGTTGATCACGACCTCGCCGCGTGAGAGGACCGTCTCGACGCGGCCGGTGACGTGCCGGCCCTCGTACGCCGAGTAGTCGACGTTCATGTGGTGCGTCTCGGCGGACACGATCTGCTCGGCGTGCGGGTCGTAGATGACGACGTCGGCGTCCGCGCCCGGCGCGAGGGTGCCCTTCTTGGGATACATGCCGAACATCCGGGCCGGGGTGGCGCAGGCGATCTCGATCCAGCGGCGGCGGCTGATGTGCCCGTCGACGACGGCCTGGTGCAGCAGGTCCATCCGGTTCTCGACGCCCGGCAGGCCGTTGGGGATCTTGGAGAAGTCGCCCCGGCCGAGCTCCTTCTGGCCCACGAAACAGAAGGGGCAGTGGTCGGTGGAGACGACCTGGAGGTCGTTGGTGCGCAGGCCCCGCCACAGCGCGGCCTGGTGCTCCTTGGGCCTCAGCGGCGTGCTGCACACGTACTTGGCGCCCTCGAAGTCCGGTTCGGCGAGGTTGTCGGTGGACAGGAAGAGGTACTGCGGGCAGGTCTCGCCGAAGACGGGCAGGCCCTCGTCGCGTGCCCGGGCCAGCTCGGCGATCGCCTCCGCCGCGGAGACGTGCACGACGTAGAGCGGCGCCCCGGCCACCTGGGCGAGCTTGACGGCACGGTGGGTGGCCTCGGCCTCCAGCAGGGCCTTGCGGACCTCGCCGTGGAAGCGCGGGTCGGTCTCCCCGCGCGCCAGCGCCTGCTCCACCAGCACGTCGATCGCGATGCCGTTCTCGGCGTGCATCATGATCAGGCCGCCGTTGTCGGCGGAGCGCTGCATGGCGCGCAGGATCTGGCCGTCGTCGGAGTAGAACACCCCCGGGTAGGCCATGAACTGCTTGAAGGAGGTCACGCCCTCCTCGACGAGCAGGTCCATCTCCTTGAGCGTCTCCTGGTTCACGTCGGAGACGATCATGTGGAAGCCGTAGTCGATCGCGCAGTTGCCCTCCGCCTTGGCGTGCCAGGCGTCCAGGCCCTCACGCAGGGAGTGGCCGACGCTCTGCACGGCGAAGTCGACGATCGTGGTCGTACCGCCCCAGGCGGCCGCCCGGGTGCCGGTCTCGAAGGTGTCGGATGCGAAGGTGCCGCCGAAGGGCAGCTCCATGTGGGTGTGGGCGTCGACGCCGCCCGGGATGACGTACTTGCCGGCGGCGTCGATGACCCGCTCGGCCGTGAACGCCTCGGCGGCCGGGGTGCCGGAGGCCGCGAGTGCGGCGATACGGCCGTCCTCGATCAGGACGTCGGCGTGCATCTCGTCGGACGCGGTGATGACGAGGCCACCACGGATGACGGTACGGCTGCTCATGGTCCCTCTCCTGCCAGGATGGACGGTTCGGTCAGGGTGCGGTCAGCGGCTCGTACGCGTCCGGGCGGCGGTCGCGGAAGAACTGCCAGCGGTCGCGCACCTCGCGCAGCTTGGCCAGGTCCAGGTCGCGCACGATCAGCTCGGTCTCCTTCTCGGAGGCCACCTCGCCGACGAACTGGGCCTCCGGGTCCACGAAGTAGGAGGTGCCGTAGAAGTCGTTGTCGCCCAGTTCCTCCACGCCGACCCGGTTGATCGCCCCGACGAAGTACTCGTTGGCGACGGCCGCCGCCGGCTGCTCCAGCTGCCACAGGTAGCGGGAGAGTCCGCGCGAGGTGGCCGAGGGGTTGAAGACGATCTCCGCTCCCCCGAGGCCCAACGCCCGCCAGCCCTCCGGGAAGTGGCGGTCGTAGCAGATGTAGACGGCGATCCTGCCGACGGCGGTGTCGAAGACGGGCCAGCCGCTGTTGCCGGGGCGGAAGTAGAACTTCTCCCAGAATCCCTGCACCTGGGGGATGTGGTGCTTGCGGTACTTGCCGAGGTACGAGCCGTCCGCGTCGATCACCGCGGCCGTGTTGTAGAGGACGCCCGGCTGCTCCTCCTCGTACATCGGCAGGACCAGGACGAGGCCCAGCTCCTCGGCCAGCGCCTGGAAGCGCCTGACGATCGGGCCGTCCGGGATCCGCTCGGCGTACTCGTAGAAGGCCTTGTCCTGGACCTGGCAGAAGTAGGGCCCGTAGAACAGCTCCTGGAAGCACAGCACCTGGGCGCCCTGGGCGGCCGCGTCGCGGGCCGCCTGCTCGTGCACCCGGATCATCGACTCCTTGTCGCCCGTCCACGCGGTCTGGAAGAGGGCGGCACGGATCACTCGGCTCATCGGGACCTCCGGTCGCTCGGTGTGCTGGGGCGGACGTCGGTCGCGCCGTCGTCCGCCCCAGCAGACTAGGAAGTCCGAAAACCGGCTTTGAGTTGCACGGTGTCACGTCTGCGGGTGTGCGGCGTGTCACGGTGTCACCCTTGCGCGATCCCATGTTTCACCGCCGTTTTCCCAGGTCGTTGCGTGTTTCAGCCCTGTTGCGCGTCGTGCGCGAGGAGCGCGATGTGCACCGATGCGGCCTGCTCGAAGTCGTCGAGGTCGACGCCCAGCCGGCCCTGTATGGCTTCCAGCCGGCGGTACAGCGCGGGCCGGGAGACATGGTGGAGCTGGGCGGTGCGGGACTTGTTGCGGCCGGTGGCGAGATAGGTGCGCAGCACGGACAGCAGATCGTCGTCGGCCGGGCACAGCAGCCCGTCCAGCTCCCGCTCCGCGAACGACTGCACCTGCGGATCGTCCCTCAGCAGCCGTATCAGGCCCCGCAGATGGACGTCCCGGAGCCGTACGACGCACGGCAGGTCGAGGGCGGCCGAGGAGTCGGCGACGGCGTCGGCGACGTGCTGCGCCTCGCGCAGTCCCGCCGGCACGTCGTCCCAGGCGGTCCGCGGATCGGCGGCGGCCACGACCGTCCGGCCGGCCTCCGAGCGCATGCGGGCCGCGAAGTTCGCCACCAGGACCGCGGCGTCCTGGTCGCGGGCCAGGCTGAGCAGCACGGCGGTGGCCGTGTCGGACAATTCCGCGACGAGTCCGGGCAGCCCCAGCAGCCGCAGCACACGCTCCAGCGGAGCCGGTTCGCCGTCGCGTACGACCAGCGGCACGAAGGTGCGCCGGTTGACCGGCAGTCCGGCGGCACGCGCGCGGGGCAGCAGCTGCCGTGCCGGTACGACCCCGCTGACCAGGTCGGTCAGCAGGCTCTGCGCGGACTGCTCCTCCCAGCTGTGGGCCGACGCTCCGCCGAGCATGCGGTGCAGCACGAGGGCCTCGGCGGCCCGGTCGGCGAGCAGCCGTCCGGTGGCGGTGTCGCCGCGGTGACCGCACAGGGTGATCCGGCCCCAGCGCTCCCCGCGCCCGCCGAGCTCGGCGCGGATCCAGCCGTCGCCCTCGCTGCCTCCGGCCTGCCGGGCGATGCGCTCCCAGTCGCGCAGCACGTCGTCCACGGCGGGCCGCTCCCCCGCCGTGGCGAGGACGCGGTGGGCGAGGTTGGTGACGACGACCGGGCAGGCGCAGTGCTGGGCGACCTCGTCGAGAAGCGCCTGCAGCGGGGCGCCCGCGGTGATGAGTCCGGTCAGGGCCGTGCGTACGGACTCCGAGAGGCTCACCGCGGCGAACTTCCGCCGCACCAGCCGGGCCTGGACCTCCTCGGTCAGCTCCGCGAAGGGGAAGGGCCGGTGCAGGACCACCATCGGCAGCCCGCAGCGCTCGGCGGCCCGGCGCATCACGTCCGGCGCGGCGGGAAAGGCCCGTCCGAGGCCGAGCACGACGGCCGCCGCCTCCGCGCGGTGCAGCGAGCGGATGTACTCGGCCTGCTTCTCCTCGTCCCCGGCGAGCAGCACCCCCGTCGTGAGCACCATCTCGCCGCCGGTGAGCATCACGCCCACGTCGGGCGCCTCGGCCACGTGCACCCAGCGCACCGGCCGGTCGAGCTGGCCCGCGCCGGCCACCACCTCGGGCTCCCCGGCGAGCACCCGTTCCAGGGTCAGCACCTGGCGCACGGACAGGGCGGGTTCGAGGGTCCCGAAGGTGGTGGTCATGGCAGTCATCCCTTGCTCGGTGCGCCGCTCCGCTACGACAGGCCCCTGAGGGCGCCCTCGAGGATCGCGGCGCCCTCCTCGGCCTCCGCGACCGTGAGGGACAGCGGCGGCGCGACGCGCAGGGCGCTGGTGTCGTGGCCGCCGCCCTTGCCGATGAGCAGCCCGCCCGCGCGAGCCGCCTCCAGCACGGCGGACGCCGCCTGCGGGTCCGCCTCGTCCGTGCCGGGCCGCACCAGCTCGATGCCGAGCATCAGCCCGCGCCCGCGCACCTCCCGCACGTGCGGCACCTGCGCCGCGACGGCCCGCAGCCGCTCGATGAGCAGGCCGCCGACGCGCCGCGCGTTGCCCTGGAGGTCGTGCTCCAGCAGGTAGTTGAGGTTGGCGAGGCCGGCCGCCATGGTGATCTGGGTGCCGCCGAAGGTCGAGATGCTGTTGGCGTCCAGGCAGTTCATGATCTCGGCGCGGGCCACCACACCGCCGATGGAGCTGCCGTTGCCGATGCCCTTGGCGAAGGTCAGCAGGTCGGGCGGCCCGCTTCGCCCATGTGCCTGCCAGCCCCAGAAGTGGTCGCCGGTGCGGCCCCAGCCGGTCTGCACCTCGTCGGCGATCCACAGGATGCCGCGCTCGGCGAGCACCTCGCGGAAGGCGGCGTAGAGGCCGTCCGGTGGCGAGGTGAAGCCGCCGACACCCTGGATGGGCTCGGCGATCAGGGCCGCGGGCGGACGGGTGTGGCCCAGCAGGTCCGTCAGGTCGTCGACGCAGGCCGCGATGAACTCGTCGTCGCTGAGCGAGGCGTAGGGGCCGCGGGTGCGGACCCCGCCGTGGACGTACAGGGTCTGCAGCGGGGACAGCGAGGTCGGGGACCAGCCGCGGTTGCCGGTGATGCCGACCGCGCTGAACGAACGGCCGTGGTAGCTGTTGCGCATCGCCAGCAGGGTGTTGCTGCGCCGGTAGGCCGTGGCGAGCAGCAGGGCGGTGTCGTTGGCCTCGGTGCCGGAGGTGGTGAAGAAGACCCGGGCGTCCGGGATGCCGCTCAGCTGGGCGATGCGCTCGGCCAGTTCGACCATCGGCCGGTTGAGGTAGAGCGTGGAGGAGTGCAGGATGCGCCCGGCCTGCTCGCTCACCGCCTTGGTGACCTCGGGCAGGGCGTGCGCCGTCATCGTGGTCAGGATGCCGCCGAAGAAGTCCAGGTACTTGTTGCCGTCGGCGTCCCAGACGTGCCGGCCCTCGCCGTGCGTGATCTCCAGCGGGTCCTCGTAGTAGAGGGCGAGCCAGTCGGGCAGGACGGAACGGTGGCGCGTGTACAGGTCGCTCACGGCTGCACCAGCCCCTCGTAGGCGTCGGGCCGCCGGTCGCGGTAGAACGCCCATTGCTGCCGGACTTCCTCGATCAGGTCGAAGTCGAGGTCGCGGACCACGAGTTCCTCCTTGGTGTCACTGGCGACCTCGCCGACGAACCGGCCGCGCGGGTCGACGAAGTACGACGTCCCGTAGAAGTCGTTGTCGCCGTACTCCTCCTGGCCGACGCGGTTGATCGCGGCGACGAAGTACTCGTTGGCGACGGCCGCCGCCGGCTGCTCCAGCCGCCACAGGTACGACGAGAGCCCGCGGTGCGTGGCCGACGGGTTGTAGACCAGCTGCGCCCCGGCCAGGCCGAGTTGGCGCCAGCCCTCGGGGAAGTGGCGGTCGTAGCAGATGTACACGCCCACCTTGCCGACCGCGGTGTCGAACACGGGCCAGCCGGCGTTGCCGGGCTTGAAGTAGAACTTCTCCCAGAACCCCTTGACCTGCGGGATGTGGTGCTTGCGGTACTTGCCGAGGTAGGTGCCGTCGGCGTCGATCACGGCCGCGGTGTTGTAGTAGAAGCCGGACTGCTCGACCTCGAAGACCGGCACGACGATCACCATGCGTGTCTCGCGGGCGAGCTCCTGCATCCGGCTGACGGTCGGCCCCCCGGGCACCGGCTCGGCCCAGCGGTAGTGCTCGGCGTCCTGCACCTGACAGAAGTAGGGACTGTTGAAGACTTCCTGGAAGCCGATGATCCTGGCACCCTGCCGGGCCGCCTCCCGGGCGTGCTCCTCGTGTTTCGCCACCATGGACTCGGTGTCGCCGGTCCAGGTCGCCTGGACCAGAGCGGCGCGTACGACGTTGGCCATGAGCTGCTCCTTCGGCGTGTCGTCAGAGCCTCTACGCCCGTAGAGCGGGCCGTAGAGGGATGAACGTAAGCCTCCGGGAGAGCCTTGCCAAGACCATCGCCGTCAACCCGCCATGTCGATCACGTTTCGCACTCCTGTGGGTGAGCGCCGGGACGGCCGGCAAGGGGTGGTCGGGGGTGTCAGGTGGCGAAACCGGCGACCCGGAGGGCATGCACCAGATCCCAGTGTCGCTCCTCCGAAACGCCCTGCGCAGCCTCCAGGAGGAGCGGTACGAGCGTCTGCGGCCCGGGCTCGGCGCTGCGGGCCGCCTCCTCGGGGGTGCGGACACGGACGTAGGCGTCGAGCAGGGCGGCGACCTCGCGGTCGCGCCCCTGCGCGGCCAGCTCCAGCACGGCCTGCCCTATCTCGGCGGCGGGCCGGACGACGCCCTGCCGCAGGATCTGCTCGCCGTCGGCGCCGCGCCCGGCCGCGACCAGCGCGTCCGCCGCCGCGACCAGCCGGCCGGCGGGCAGCGAGGCGGCCTCCCACAGCAGCGTCGCCCAGTCGGCGCCGAGGCCGGCCCGCCGGAGCTCCTCGGCGAGCAGCGGCAGACGGGCCGGCGGCCAGTGGGCGGCCTCCGCGAGCAGGACGTGCGCCTCGCCGCTGCGGCCCTCGGCCCGCAGCCGCAGGAGTCCGGCGACGGCCCCGGCGATCTCGCGCGCGCCCGCCCCGTCCACCTCCTCGGCCCGCGGCGCCGGGCGCGCGGGCGCCTCCACGGCGGCTCCGGCGAACCGGGCCCCGCGCGGCGTGCGCCCTCCGGCGTCCGGGGCGGGCAGCGGCGGCCCGGCGCTGGGCGGCACGACGACGGCCGCGGCCTCCTCCTCGGCCATCCCGGCGAAGCGGGCACTGCCGCGCCGCCGCTTGCGCTGCTTGGGGGCGGTGGAGGGTGACGCGAGGGTGGCGCCGGCGTCGGGCCGCCGGGCGGCCGGTCCGGCGGGAACGGGGCCGGGGCCGGCGGGCCCGGAAGGGACGGCGGGCCCGGAGCGGACCGCCTCGGACGGGGCAGGCCCGGGCCCGGCGGACTCGGGCCGCTCGGGCCCGGACGCCGGCGGCGGGGGCTCGGCCGGGACACGCTCGCGCCGGGCGGCTTCGGCCGGCACGGGCGACGGCGCGGATCGGACGGACCCGGACGGCGGCGGATCTGCCGGGGCAGAACGCGCGCGGGCCGCGGCGTGCCGGGTGCGGGGGAAGTCCGGGGCCGGGGTGGAGCCGGGGCTCCGGCGGTCCAACTCGTCGATGCGGACGCGGAGTTCGGCGCAGCGGGCGGTGGCCCGCTCGTGGTCGTCACGGGCCCAGGCGAGGTCGAGACGGAGGGCCTCGGCCTCCTGCCGGGTGGTGGCGGAGGTGAGCAACCGGCCCAGTTCGAGCCGGCGTCGGGTGGCCTGCCGCTGTTCGCGGAGCATCACGTCGAGCCGGTCGCCGAGCGCGTCGCGCGCGCCGGGGCGGCCGTCGTAGGCGGCGATCGCGGCGGCGTGCAGCGGCCGGGCCCGCTCCGCCTCCCGGGCCGCGGCGTCCGGACCGTACACGGTGGCCAGATCCTGCAGCAGCGCCTCGACCACGTCCCACGGCGGCACCTCACGGCCGTCGAGACAGGCGCGCATGCCCTCCGGGTCGCGCTGCCAGAAGACCGCGCACCAGCCGCCGCCTTGGTCCAGGTGGGCCAGCAGGCCGTTCAGGTAGTCCACGAACTCCCGCACCCTGCCCGGGAGTTGATCCACAGCCATCGCTCAGCTCCCACCCGACCGGAACACTCCGGTTCCGTAGGCAACACCAGCTGTGTTACGGCGGCGCTACAGGGAGTTTTCGACGAGCATGCGGGCACCTCATTGCCGGATCGTGACCGAGGCGGGCCGCGGCGTCACACGACGAGCAGCGCGCACCGCTCGACCAGCTCGTCCATCGACAGGCCGAGCGCGCGGGCGAGCGCCGCGACGGTGAAGAAGGCCGGGGTCGGGGCCCGCCCGGTCTCGATCTTGCGGAGCGTCTCCGCGGAGATCCCGGCCGCGGCCGCCACGTCCGTCATGCTCCGCCCGCCGCGGGCCTCGCGGAGCAGCCGGCCGAGCCGCTCGCCGCGTTCGCGCTCTTCGGGGGTGAGAGGGGTGCGCACCATGACGTCATTCTAATCCCGCCTTCCCGTCCCGTATTTTAAACCGGTCGAATAAGCCGGTATATTAATTGGCATGGTGGAACTGAAGACAGACACATCGATCGACGCCATGTACGAGGCCGGGCAGGTCGTCGCGCAGGCCCTGACAGCCGTGCGGAAGGCCGCCGGCGTGGGCGTCTCCCTGCTGGAGCTGGACGAGGTGGCGCGGGCGGTGCTGCGGGACGCGGGCGCCACCTCCCCGTTCCTCGGCTACCGCCCCTCCTTCGCCCCGACCCCCTTCCCGGCCGTCATCTGCGCCTCGGTCAACGATGCGATCGTGCACGGCATCCCGACCCGCGACCGGCTGCGCGACGGCGATCTGGTCTCGATCGACTGCGGTGCCCAACTGGGCGGCTGGGCCGGCGACTCGGCGATCAGCTTCGTCGTGGGCGAGCGGCGCCCTGTGGACGTGCGGCTGATCGAGACGGCGGAGCGCGCCCTGGCGGCCGGCATCGCGGCGGCGGTCGCCGGCAACCGCACCGGCGACATCGCGCACGCGATCGGCACGGTGTGCCGGGACGGCGGATACGGCATCCCGCAGGGCTTCGGCGGCCACGGCGTGGGCCGCCGTATGCACGAGGACCCCGACGTCCCGAACGAGGGACGCCCGGGCCGCGGCTTCCCGCTGCGGCCCGGCATGGTCGTCGCGATCGAGCCCATGCTGATCGGCAGCGGCCGGGACGGCTATCACGAGGCGGCCGACGGCTGGACCCTGCGCACGAACGACGGCTCGCGCGCGGCCCATGTGGAGCACACGGTGGCGATCACGCGCAGCGGACCGCGCGTCCTGACCGAGCGGATGCCGTAGCCGCACGCCGAGACGGCCCGCGCTGCTGGGCGTGCCCCCGTGGGGCGGTCGTGCGAAGGTGGTGTGACCGGGCCCTGTCGGGGCACCCGCCGGGCCGGCACGTCGATCAGTGAGCGCGTCCCGGTCCGCCCGTCGGGACGCCGGAACGGAAGGCCATGACCAGCGGCTTCAGTGGTCCTGAGGACTACGACCCCTTCGGTGAATTCCTCGCCCGCTTCTTCGGCGGCCCGCGTCCGGGCCCCCGGCAGATCGACATCGGGAGGCTGCTGAGCCAGCCCGCCCGGGAGCTGGTCCGCGGAGCCGCGCAGTACGCGGCCGAGCACGGCAGCCGGGATCTGGACACCCAGCACCTGCTGCGCGCCGCGCTCTCCAGCGAGCCGACCCGGAGCCTGCTCAGCCGGGCCGGCGCGGATCCCGACTCTCTGGCGTCGGAGATCGACGAGCGGTCCGGCCCCGCCCAGCACACGGCGGAGGAGGCCCCGCCGCCCACCTCGCTCTCCCTGACGCCGGCCGTCAAGCGGGCGCTGCTGGACGCGCACGACCTGGCGCGGGCCAGCGGGGCCGGCTACATCGGCCCGGAGCACGTGCTGAGCGCCCTGGCCGCCAACCCCGACTCGGCCGCCGGGCACATCCTCAACGCGGCCCGCTACGCCTCGTCGGGGCTGCCGCCCGAGGCGCCGGAGGCCGCCCCGCCGCGCGGCGGGGAGCGCCCCCGCGCCTCCGACACGCCCACTCTCGACAAGTACGGCCGCGATCTGACCGACCTGGCGCGCCAGGGCCGTATCGACCCGGTCATCGGACGGGACGAGGAGATCGAGCAGACCATCGAGGTGCTCTCCCGGCGCGGCAAGAACAACCCGGTGCTCATCGGTGACGCGGGCGTGGGCAAGACCGCCATCGTGGAGGGGCTCGCCCAGCGCATCGCCGACGGGGACGTGCCCGACGTGCTGCTCGGGCGGCGGGTGGTCGCGCTCGACCTGACGGGTGTGGTCGCCGGTACCCGCTACCGCGGCGACTTCGAGGAGCGCCTGAACAACATCGTCGGCGAGATCCGGGCCAACTCCGAGAAGCTGATCATCTTCATCGACGAGGTGCACACCGTCGTCGGCGCCGGAGGCGGCGGCGAGGGCGGCGGGGCCATGGACGCCGGCAACATCCTCAAGCCGGCGCTCGCCCGCGGCGAACTGCACATCGTCGGCGCCACCACGCTGGAGGAGTTCCGCCGGATCGAGAAGGACGCGGCACTCGCCCGCCGCTTCCAGCCGATCCTGGTGCCCGAGCCGACCGTGCCGGACACCATCGAGATCCTGCGCGGGCTGCGCGACCGCTACGAGGCCCACCACCAGGTCCGCTACACCGACGAGGCCCTGGTGGCCGCCGTGGAGCTGTCCGACCGCTATCTCACCGACCGCCGTCTGCCCGACAAGGCCATCGACCTGATCGACCAGGCGGGCGCCCGGGTGCGGCTGCGGGCGCGCACCAAGGGCACCGACGTACGCGCCCTGGAGCGCGAGATCCACCAGCTGACCTGCGACAAGGACCAGTCCGTCGCCGACGAGCAGTACGAGCGGGCGACGCAACTGCGCGACCGTATCGCGGAGTTGAAACAGCGGATCGCGGACACCGGCGGCGGTGACAAGGCCGACGAGGGGCAGCTGGAGGTGACGGCCGAGGCGATCGCCGAGGTGGTGTCGCGGCAGACCGGCATCCCGGTCAGCAGCCTCACCCAGGAGGAGAAGGAGAAGCTGCTCGGCCTGGAGGAGCACCTGCACGAGCGGGTGGTCGGCCAGGACGAGGCCGTCGGCGTGGTCTCCGAGGCGGTGCTGCGCTCGCGCGCCGGGCTCGCCAGCCCGGACCGGCCGATCGGCAGCTTCCTCTTCCTCGGGCCGACCGGCGTCGGCAAGACCGAGCTCGCCCGCGCCCTCGCCGAGGCCCTGTTCGGCAGCGAGGAGCGCATGGTCCGCCTCGACATGAGCGAGTACCAGGAGCGCCACACCGTCAGCCGGCTGGTCGGCGCCCCGCCCGGATACGTCGGCCACGAGGAGGCCGGCCAGCTCACCGAGGTGGTGCGCCGGCACCCGTACTCGCTGCTCCTGCTCGACGAGGTGGAGAAGGCGCACCCGGACGTCTTCAACATCCTGCTCCAGGTCCTCGACGACGGGCGCCTGACCGACTCCCAGGGCCGCACCGTCGACTTCACCAACACGGTGATCGTGATGACCAGCAACCTCGGCTCCGAGGCGATCACCCGGCGCGCCGCCGGCATCGGCTTCGGGCCGGGCGGCCCCGACGCCGACGAGGAGGCGCGGCGCGAGCAGATCCTGCGGCCGCTGCGCGAGCACTTCCGGCCGGAGTTCCTCAACCGCATCGACGAGATCGTCGTCTTCCGCCAGCTCACCGGCGACCAACTGCGCCGGATCACCGACCTGCTGCTGGAGAAGACCCGCCGGCCGCTGAAGGCGCAGGGCATCACGGTCGAGTTCACCGGCCCGGCCGTGGACTGGCTCGCCGAGCGGGGCTACCAGCCCGAGTACGGCGCCCGCCCGCTGCGCCGCACCATCCAGCGCGAGGTGGACAACGAGCTCTCCCGGCTGCTGCTCGACGGCCGTATCCAGGAGGGCGGCCGGGTGACGGTGGACGTCGAGGACGGCCGGCTGGCCTTCCGCACGGAGGACCTGCCGACCGCCCCCGGACACTGATCAGCGCGCGGGGCGCACCACCATCGCCGAGCCGCCGCCGCGCCGCACCTTCTCGGCGGCGGCCAGCCACGCGCCGTTCGGCAGCCGCTGCACACCGGTCGCCGCGCCGATCTCGGGGGTGCGGCCGAAGGAGTGCCCGATGGCCTCCAGCCGGGCCCTGAGGCCGGCCGGGCCGGAGTCGTCGTAGAGCGCCGGCTCCATGTCGGTCGTGGCCGTGTTGCGCTGGCTCAGCCGCGGCGCGGCGATCGCGTCGACGAGCGGCAGCCCGCGGTCGACGAACTCCGTCAGCGTCTGCAGCACGGTGGTGATGATGGTCGAGCCGCCGGGTGAACCGAGCGCCACCACGGGCCGGTGGTGCCGGTCGAGCACGATCGTCGGCGAGATCGACGAGCGCGGCCGCTTGCCCGGGCCGGGCAGGTTCGGGTCGTGCACGGCCGGGTTCGCCGGGGCGAAGGAGAAGTCCGTCAGCTCGTTGTTGAGCAGGAACCCGCGGCCGGGCACGGTCATCGCGCTGCCGCCGGTCTGCTCGATGGTGAGCGTGTAGGAGACGACGTTCCCCCACTTGTCCGCCACCGTGAGATGCGTGGTGTTCTCGCCCTCGTACGTGGTGGGCGCCGCCGTGCCACCGCTGCCGCAGGCCGCCGGATGCCGCGGATCGCCGGGCGCGAGCGGGCTGGTGAGCACGGCGTCGTCCTTGATCAGGCAGGCCCGTGAGTCGGCGTACTTCTGCGAGAGCAGTCCCTTCGTCGGTACGTCCTCGAAAGCGGGGTCGCCGACCCAGCGCCCGCGGTCCGCGAACGCGATCCGGCCGGCCTCCAGGTAGTGGTGCAGGTACTGCACCTCGCTCGCCTTCGAAAGGTCCGTGTTCTCCAGGATGTTGAGGGCCTCACCGACGGTGGTGCCGCCGGAGGAGGAGGGTGCGATGGAGTAGACGCCGAGGCCGCGGTACGACGTCCTGGTGGGCGCCTGGAGCTTGGCGCCGTAGGCCGCGAGGTCCTTGGCCGAGAGCGTGCCGGGGCGGGCGTTCCAGCCCGAGGCGGGGTCGACCGGCGGCTTGTCCACCGTGCGGACGATGTCCTCGCCGAGGTCGCCGTGGTAGATCGCGCCGACGCCCTTCTTCCCCAGCTCCTCGTACGTGCGCGCCAGTTCGGGGTTCTTGAAGGTGGAGCCGACCACCGGAAGCTGCCCGCCGGGCAGGAACAGCCGGGCCGTGTCGGGGAAGTAGCGGAACCGGGCCTCGTTCGAGGCGGTCTGCGAGCGGAAGGTGTCGTCGACGGTGAAGCCGTCCCGGGCGATCCGTTCGGCGGGCTTCAGCACCGTGCCGAGTCTCCTGCTGCCCCACCGGTCGAGCGCCGTCCGCCAGGTGTCCGGCGTGCCGGGCGTGCCGACGCTCAGCCCACTGCTGACGGCGTCGGCGAAGGCGAGCGGCTTGCCGTGCTCGACGAAGAGGTCCGGGCCGGCGCTCAGCGGCGCGGTCTCGCGGCCGTCGACGGTGTGCACCGTGCGGGACCTGGCGTCGTAGTAGACGAAGTAGCCTCCGCCGCCGATCCCGGAGGAGTAGGGCTCGGTGACGCCGAGCGCGGCGGCCGTGGCGACGGCCGCGTCGACCGCGTTGCCGCCCTTCCTGAGGATCTCGATGCCCGCGGCGGACGCGTCGGCGTCGACGCTGGCGACGGCGCCGCCGTAGCCGACGGCGACGGGGACTTTCGCGGGGGTGCCGCTCCGCGACGCGGCGGGTGGCGCCGCCGCGCCCACCGACACCACGGCGGCGCAGACCGCCAGGACGGACAGTTTCCTTGCCACAGGACGACGCATGCGCACCTCCGGTGAGGGACCGTCAGCGCAGCTTAATCCACGGGCATGTCCTCGTCAGGAACGGCTCGAACACGAGTTTCCCGCGGCCCGCTACCATGCGCGCCCATGAATGACGACGTACGCAACATCGTCCTGGGCGTGGTCGCCGCCGGCCTCAGTGCCGCGCTCGGCTGGCTGGCCCGTACCTACCTGTGGAAGCGGAGGCTGCGCCGCAAGCAGGCGTTCTTCGGGCTGCCGGACAACGCCGAGTCGCTGCTGGTGGTCAACCGCGGCGCCGGGGGCCCCGAACTGACGGTGATGCGCTACGACGTGTTCGCCCTGCTCGAACTCGCCGCCCTGATCAAGGACTGCAACGCCCACGCCCAGATACTCCCGCACGACGCGGCACGCCAGGGCTTCGGCGAACGCACCGAGTTCTGCGTGGGCGGCCCGGCGTCCAACCGGCGCATGGTGGCGCATCTGGCCTCCATGCTCCCCGGCGTGCGGGTGAACACGGACTCCGAACCCGGGCCCGACCGGGGCGCGTTCCAGATCGGCACGGAGCGCTACCGCGTGGAGCCGGGCCGAGAGGAGTACGCGCTGCTCGCCCGCCTCACGGCCGCCCAGAGCCCGAACGCCCGCCCGGTCTTCCTCTTCTGCGGCCAGACCGCCATCACCAACCAGGCCGCCACGCGCTATCTCGCCCGCAACCACGAACGTCTCGCCCGCAAGCACGGCAACAGCTCCTTCGCCCTGCTGCTGAAGATCGTCAACTCGCAGGCGTACGGCCCCGACGTCGTCGAACTGGTCGCGGACGTGACGAGAGCGGCGCAGGCGGAGTTGCCCGCGACGAGCACGTCCGCACGCAGCTCCCACCGCGCCTCCTGAGGTCCGTCACAGGTCAACAATCGTTACTGGCACGTAACTTACCGACGGGTTACTTCCGGTAAGGGCCCGAGGTTACCGTCTGGTCACTTTGCACTGACACGAGTGAGGAGTGGCCCGTGGGAAGCCATCGCAAGGCTCTGCGTACGACCGCCGTGGGCGCCGTGTCGGCGACACTGATCGCCGGCAGCGCCCTCGGGCTCGCCCCCACCGCACAGGCCGCGGGCGCCGTCCGTTTCGTCGACATCACCGGCGACGGCGGCACCGTGCTGAAGGCGAACGTCATCACGCCCGTCGGCGCCGGCGCCACGCACCGCTACCCGCTGCTGGTGCTCCCCACGAGCTGGGGCTTCCCCCAGGTCGAGTATCTCGCCCAGGCCCGCAAGCTCGCCGACTCCGGTTATGTCGTGGTCAGTTACAACGTCCGCGGCTTCTGGCAGTCCGGCGGCGAGATAGAGGTGGCGGGACCACCCGACATAGCCGACGCCTCCAAGGTCATCGACTGGGCGCTCGCCAACACCCCCGCGGACGCGGGGCACATCGGAATGGCGGGTGTCTCCTACGGCGCCGGCATCAGCCTGATCGCCGCCGCTCACGACAGGCGCATCAAGGCGGTCGCGGCGCTCAGCGGCTGGGCCGACCTGATCGGCTCCATCTACTCCGGCCGCACCCAGCACGTGCAGGCCGCGGGCCTGCTGGACGGCGTGAGCGTGCTCACCGGCCGCCAGGACCCCGAAGTCCGGCAGATCTTCGACGACTTCTACGCCTCCGACCTGTCCAGGGAGCAGGACATCATCGACTGGGGGAAGAAACGTTCGGCCGCGACCTATGTGGACCAGCTCAACAGGAACGGGGCGGCGGTCATGCTGGCCAACGCCTGGGGCGACTCGGTCTTCCCGCCCAACACGTACACGGACTTCTACGAGAAGCTGAAGGGCCCGAAGCGGCTGGAGTTCCGCCCGGGCGACCACGCGACCGCCGAACTGCCCGGGCTGTTCGGACTGCCCAACGACGTGTGGACCGACACCGAGCGCTGGTTCGACCACTACCTCAAGGGCGCGGCCAACGGGATCGCCACGGAGCAGCCGGTGCAGCTCAAGTCCCGTTCCACGGGCGGCTACGAGGGCTACCCGGACTGGAAGTCGGTGGCGGCGACCGAGCGGAAGATCGCTCTCGGCGGCACCACCACGATCCACACCAACGTCGACTCCGGGGCGGACGGCGGGATCGTCTTCCTCTCCAGCATCCTCGACCAGGTGGCCAGGTTCCCCCCGGTCGCCGCCATCCCCCTGCTCCCCCGCCGCTGGGCCGCCGTGTGGAAGTCGCCGAAGTACGGCACCTCCCAGCAGATCCGCGGTGCGGCCAAGCTCCACACCACGGTCACCCCGACCAAGGAGAGCGGCACCCTCGTCGCCTACCTGTACGACGTGGGGCCGCTCGGCCTCGGCAAGCTGGTCAGCAACGCGCCGTACACCTTCCACGGGTTCACACCCGGAAAGCCGTTCGGTCTCGACCTGGAGCTGTTCTCCACGGCCTACGACGTCCCGGCAGGGCACCGGCTCGCCCTGGTCGTCGACACGGTCGACCCGCTCTACATCGAGCACAACCCGTCCGGCGCTCAGCTGACCTTCTCCTCGCCGGCGGACGACCCGTCGTACGTGTCGATTCCGCTGCGCAAGCAGTGATCTCCGGCTGCCGCCGGGCGGGTGGGGCTCTTCGGCTCAGTGCTTGAGGATCTCGGACAGGAAGCGGGCGCGCCGGCCGCGCGGGCCGATGACGCCGCGGCGGGCGGCGCAGCGGGGCCCTCCCGGGTCCGTGACGGCGGATGCGGTCACGCCGTCACGGCCCGGTGGGCCGGCGCGCCCCACCGGGCCCGGCAGCCGACGGGACCGCTCGTCGGCGTCCTCCTTCGATGACCACGACCACCTCCCCCTTGCCGACGGTGAGGTCGATGTCCTGCAGGACATGCAGCTCCCCGTAGTACATGTTGACGTCATGGAGCCCGATCAACGGATCGACGGCCATACGCAGCCCTACTCACTTTCAGCTGTGTCGTCCTCGCGGCAAACTATCCGGACCGGGAGGGAGCCATCGCACGACACGCACTTTTCGGGCATAAGCCGTATTTACGTCGATCTTAGGTCCATCGGGTCACACCTCCGCGACCTCGCCGTACAGCTGCGAGAGTTCGGGCACCCCGCTCGCGGCCCACTCGTGCCCGGAGGCGACGACGTCGAACTCGCGGCCGGAGGCCAGCCGTACGACCGGCTGGCCGCTCGGCCAGATCTCCCAGGTGGCACCGGGCACGGTGCGCACGATGACGGTGCCCAGGTACAGGCCGGCGTCGTTGCCGAGCCAGTGCAGCACGTCCTCGTCGTCCCTCCAGCGCGGCAGCAACTGATCCAGCGCCTCCAACGAGGCGGCGGAGTCGTCCAGTTGGACGCCGTCCTGGGACGCCTGGGAACGCAGCAGCTCACACTCGGAGAGAAGTTCGGCGATGCCCTCCGGGTCGGGGACGCCCGGACTCTCCTGCCGGTGGCCCAGAAAAGGGATCTTCATACACCCAGCGTGTCATTCGCACCGGCGTGCGCACCACAGGCGCGCGGGCGGTCACTTCGGGGCAATCTCGCGCCGCGTCCGGGCATGGCGCGTTGACGCGCCTCTGCCGTCTCTCTAGCTTCACCCTGCGTCATCCGTCCCACCGGTGAGCGGGAGGAGTCGGCCGTGCGTCGACATGTCCGGGCATGTGTGATGGTCGCCACCTCGTTGGCGTTCCTGTTCCCGGCCACCGCGGTACGGGCCGCCGGCGGCGGGGCGGACCCGGTGCCGCTGGAGCGCCTCTACGACAACACCGCGGTCAGCGACGACGCCCGTCCGGACCAGGCGGACTTCGACGGCTCCGGCACCTCGCTGCCGGCGCAGGACCTGACGGCCGCGGGCTGGACGCCCGGGCGCACGCTCACCGTGCAGGGTGCCCGGCTGACCTGGCCGCGGCGGCCGGGCCGGCCGGACAACGTGCGGGCCGACGGCCAGACCGTACGGGCCGGCGGGCGCGGCGACGCGCTGGCCTTCCTGGCCGCGGGCACCGGCGGGGCCGACGTGAGCGGCACCGGCTCGGTCGCGTACCGCGACGGCACCCGCTCCGCGTACCGGCTGACCGTGCCCGACTGGCTCACCGGCCCGCTCGCCACCAAGGCGGTCGCGACGGCGCACGTCAACACGCACCACGGCCGGCTCGCCGCGCGGGCACGGCTCTACGTCGTCACGGTGCCGCTGGTGCCGGGGCGCGAGGTCGCCTCGGTGCGGCTGCCGCGCGCCGCCGGGCTGCACGTTTTCGCGCTGGCCGTGCGGGCCCCGGCCACCGGCTGGAGCGGCAGCTGGGCGGCGGCGACCTCCGGATATCCGGCCGTGGGACCGTGGTCCGACCGGACGGTGCGGCTGGTGGTGCACACCTCGGTGGGCGGTCCGCGCGTGCGGCTGAGGTTCGACAACACCTTCGCCCCGGCGGCGGTGCGGATCGGGAGCGCGACGGTGGCCGTGCAGGCCGCGGGCGCGTCGGCGCGGGGCGTGCCCGTGCCGGTGTCCTTCGCGGGCTCGGCCGGGATCCGCATCCCGGCGGGCGCACAGGCGTTCAGCGATCCGCTCGCCTTCGCGGTGCCCGCGAGGACCAACCTGCTGGTGAGTTTCCACCTGCCCGACGCGATGACGGCGGCGCCCGTGCACCGGCTCGCGGTGCAGCGGTCGTACGTGAGCGTGCCGGGCGACCATGCGGCGGAGGGCTCGGCGGCGGCGTACACCACGGTCATCACCCGGTGGCCGCTGCTGACCGGTGTGGACGTGGGCGGCGGGCCGGGGTCGGTGGTGCTGCTCGGGGACTCGATCACCGACGGCGACCGGTCCACCGCGGACGCCAACCGGCGGTGGCCCGACGTGCTGGCCGGACGGCTGCTGGAGCAGCGCGCGGTCCCCCGCTACGGGGTGCTCAACCAGGGGATCTCCGGAAACCGCGTGGTCACCGACGGCTACCCCGGCGACGGGGTGTCCACGGACACGTCCGGGGTCAGCGCCCTGCACCGGCTGGACCGGGACGTCCTGGCCCAGACCTCGGCCCGTACGGCGATCGTCTTCGAGGGCGTGAACGACCTGCGGTGGCGGTACACCGCCGAGCAGGTCGTCGCCGGACTGCGCGAGATCGCCGAGCGCGGGCACGCGCGCGGCCTGCGGATGCTGGCCGCCACGATCCTGCCCTGCGAGGGCGAGGCCCTGTGCACGGCCGCCGTGGACGCCCGGCGCACCGCGGTGAACGCCTGGATCCGGGACGCCGGGGCCTTCGACGCCGTGCTCGACTTCGACAGCGTGGTGCGCGACCCGGCGCACCCGGCCCGGATGCTGCCCGCCTACGACAGCGGAGACCATCTGCATCCGGGCGACGCCGGGCTCGCCGCGCTGGCCGGATCGGTGGAGCTGCGGGCCCTGGTGCCCTGAACGCCCCGGAGACCTGGACGGACCAGGCGCGCGACCCGCCCTAGACGTCCAGGTCGACGACGACCGGCGCGTGGTCCGAGGCGCCCTTGCCCTTGCGCTCCTCGCGGTCCACGTAGGCGTCGGTGACCGCCTTGGCGAACGGTTCGTTGCCGTAGACCAGGTCGATGCGCATGCCGCGGTTCTTGGGGAAGCCGAGCTGGCGGTAGTCCCAGTAGGTGAAGGGCTGGTCGTACTTGAGGGGGCGCGGGACGACGTCCGTCAGTCCCGTCTCGCGCAGCGCCGTCAGGGCGGCGCGCTCGGCCGGGGTGACGTGGGTGAGTCCCTCGAAGGCGGCCCGGTCGTAGACGTCGTCGTCCGTCGGCGCGACGTTGTAGTCGCCCAGCACCGCGAAGGGGCGGCCGCCGGCCGCGTCGGCGGCGACGGCCGCCTCCAGCGCCTCGAACCACCGGAGCTTGTAGGCGTAGTGCGGGTGGTCCACCTCGCGGCCGTTGGGCACGTAGACCGACCAGACGCGGACCGGGCCGCAGGTCGCGGAGACGGCGCGGGGCTCCACTCCGCCCTCGTAACCGGGGTCGCCGGGCAGGCCCTTGACGACCTCGTCCAGGCCGACGCGGGAGAGCACCGCCACGCCGTTCCACCGGCCGGTCGCGTTCACCGCCGCCTCGTAGCCCGCCTCGCGCAGCTGGTCGAACGGGAACTGCTCCTCGGCCAGCTTGGCCTCCTGGAGACAGAGCACGTCCGTGTCGCTGCTCTCCAGCCAGGCCAGGAGCCGCGGCAGGCGGGCGGTGATCGAGTTCACGTTCCAGGTCGCGATGCGCATGCCTGACAACCTACCGGGCGGGTCCGACACCGCGGTCCCGCCCGCGCGCGGTCACAGGGTCGCCGAGGCTCCCGGCGCCAGCCGCAGGTGCTCCGCACCGCCCAGCGCGCCGACCTGGCGGTCGTAGATCGGGCGGGCGAGATCGGTGAGCAGGGCGTCGTGGATGTCGTAGGCGCGCTGCGGCTTGACCTCGCGGACGTAGTCGATGACCTCGGAGATCTTGTTCCAGGGGGCCATCACCGGGAGCAGCAGCGTCTCGACCGGGTGGCCGGGGACGGTGAGCGCGTCGCCGGGGTGGAAGACACCGCCGCCGTCGACGAGATAGCCGACGTTCGTGATGCGGGGGATGTCCGGGTGGATGACGGCGTGCAGCTCGCCGTGGACCTGGACCTCGAAGCCCGCCGCGGTGAACGTGTCGCCGTGCCCGACGGTGTGCACGCGGCCCGGGAACGCGGCCGAGAGCTGTTCCGCGACCGACCTGAGGGTCCAGATCTCGGCGGCGGGGTCGGCCTCCATCGCCGCCCGCAGCCGCTGCTCGTCGAAGTGGTCCGGGTGTTCGTGGGTGACGAGGATCGCCTCGGCGCCGACCGCGGCGTCCTGCTCGCTGAATCCGCCGGGGTCGAGGACGAGGGTGCGCCCGTCCTTCTCGAGCCGGACGCAGCTGTGCGACTTCTTCGTGAGCTTCATGACTCCCATCGTGCCCCTTGGCGGGGAAGCTCCTATAGATCGTCAAGCGGTCTGTGGGAGCGGTTCGGTGGTGTGGGTCACATGGGGTAGGTGACGGTAGATCTCTCGGGCGACGAACCGTTTCAGGCAGCGGACGACGTCCTTCTTGGTCATGCCTTCTGCAGTGCGTCGGGCCATGTATTCCTGGGTGCGCTGGTCGTAGCGGAGGCGGACCAGGACGATCGTGTGCAGGGCGTTGTTGGCCGCGCGGTCACCGCC